>JBDKTO010000074.1 GCA_039680175.1 Veillonellales bacterium
CACTTTCTTCTGTGAAGTTTTCAGGGAATATACCTTCGGGATGTTCACCTGAACAAAATATCCAGTGGCGATAGCTATGGGGTTCCACCTGTTCCCATACCGAACACAGTAGTTAAGCCCATAAACGTCGAAAGTACTTGGCTGGAAACGGCCTGGGAGGATAGATAGCTGCTGGTTTATTCCTTGATAGCTCAGTTGGTAGAGCAATCGGCTGTTAACCGATCGGTCGTAGGTTCGAGTCCTACTCAAGGAGCCACTTTAAAACAGCTATTCATTTAATGATGAATAGCTGTTTGTTTTACGTACAGCATGACTTATCGGAACCCAAGCTGTGGATGATGTATTGGCCGCAGATTAAGGCGTGATATGCATCGTACTGCTTGTTCAAGCGTAATGTCCTGGGAGCCGGTTGGCGTTTTTAAAATACACAGGGGAACGGTTGCACCGATTTCACCGGCAGGAAGATAAACATATTCTTCTGACGCCGGATCGCCAAAAACAATTCCAGCGGTTAAGTGTTCCACAATAATGGTACTCATAACTATCTCCAATCCCTGCTGTTTTTAACCTATTATAGCACTTATTCTTACAGGAATGATAGTTAGATGTTTTTATTTTACCATAGTGCATAAAAGAGGAATTTCATAGTTATAAATAGAAGAGAATACTTGATAAAGAAAAAGCTACTGGGGGGTGCTTTTGTGGAAACGAAACAGATCATTGGTGAAACAATTGATAAATATGAGCAATATGTGAATCCGTCGGTTGCAAAATTATTCCGGCTTATGGGCTTGTCTACGATAGAATGGGAAGCCGACGGCAATATAATTCGTGACATTGAGGGTAGGGAATATATTGACTGTTTAGGCGGATATGGTGTTTTTGCTTTAGGCCATCGTCATCCTAAAGTTATAGAAGCAGTTAAAAAGCAATTGGATTTTATGCCGTTATCCAGTAAAGTGCTGTTTGATAAACCAATGGCTGATTTATCTGCGTTATTGGCTGAAATTACACCAGGCGATCTGCAATACAGTTTTATTGTGAATAGTGGAACGGAGGCTGTTGAGGGGGCTCTCAAGCTGGCACGGCTGCATACCGGAAAAACCAAAATTATTTCAACCGTAAATTCTTTTCATGGTAAAACCCTGGGCTCCCTCAGCGCTACCGGCCGTGATTTATTTCGTGACCCGTTCAAGCCACTGATTCCCGGCTTTAGCCATGTACCGTTTAACAATGCTGCGGCTATCGAAGCGGCCATAGATGAAGATACGGCAGCCGTAATCGTTGAACCGATACAGGGGGAAGGCGGAATTATTGTGCCGGACGATAACTATTTGCCGGCAGTGAGACAAATTTGCGATGAGCATGGTGTATTGCTGATTTGTGATGAGGTTCAAACTGGTTTGGGACGAACCGGGAAAATGTTTGCTGTGGATCATTACGGGATAACTCCGGATATTTTGACAACCGCTAAAGCTTTGGGCGGCGGTGTTATGCCGATTGGCGCGTTTATTGCCCGGCCTCATATTTGGGATAAGTATATTACCAGTCCGTTTTTGCATACATCAACTTTTGGGGGGAATCCCCTCGCTTGCGCCGCCGGTATTGCGGCGATCGGCGTCTTGCAGCAAGAAAGCTTGATTGAGAATGCGGCAACATTGGGAACGTATTTTCTTGGCGAGCTGCGAAAGTTACAGCAGTCCTTCCCGCTGGTGATCAAGGAAGTACGGGGAAAAGGGCTGATGATTGGTATTGAGCTGACAAAAGAGGGGATCGGCGGATTATTAATGTCGGAATTAATTGCAGACGGGGTTTTAGCAGCCTATACGCTAAACAACCCGAAAGTAATTCGAATGGAACCGCCGCTGATAATTGATAGAAAGTTAATTGATAAAGTGCTTACCTGTTTGGGCAAGGCGATTCGTAAAGCCAATGAAATGATTGAAGATTTATAGGAGGGATTATTTTGCCTTATGTAGAAGTGACTATGCCGGTTTTATGTGAAGGGGATAAGATTTATCCGATTTTAAAGAATATGGAGAAATATCCGGAATTTATGACCGATTTAGTTAGTGTGCAAGTTGTGGAGCGTAAAGCAAATACAACTGTTAGTAAATGGGTATCGAATGTAGACGGTCGAATTATTAAATGGACGGAGTTAGATACTTTTGATGATAGCAATCTGCATATAGCTTATGAGCAGATTGAAGGTGATTTAAAAAAGTTTTCCGGAGAATGGATACTAACGCCTATAGAGGGAGGAACACAAATCAAGTTAACGGTTGATTTTGAATTTGGTGTTCCCATGATTGCCGGTCTGCTGAATCCAATCTTAAAGAAAAAAGTGAAAGATAATAGCATGAATATGTTAAAAGCAGTAAAAAAGCGGATGGAAGAGAACGGTACGGTAGTATAGCGATTACTTTCTACGCTTATGCTGCGAAGGAGGACGTTAGATAAGATGAATACCTTAAAGACAACTGCTTTATTGGCTGCCTTAACAGGCTTGCTTTTGGCGGTAGGAAATTTTTTCGGCGGTACCAAGGGTATGACTGTTATGTTTGTTATATCTATCGTGATGAACTTTGTCAGTTACTGGTATAGCGATAAAATTGTTTTGAATATGTATGGGGCGCGGGAAGTGAATCCCCAGGATGCTCCTGACTTGATTCGTATGATATCCGGGTTGGCACAAAAGGCGAAATTGCCAATGCCGAAAGTATATATTCTTGCGACGGATCTGCCCAATGCTTTTGCCACCGGGCGTGATCCCGAACATGCTGCTGTGGCGGTAACAACCGGCATTATGCGAACATTGAGTTATGAAGAATTAGAAGGCGTAGTTTCCCATGAACTGGCTCATGTAAGAAACCGCGATACCCTGATTAGTACAGTAGTTGCCACTCTTGCCGGGGTAATCACTATGATTGCGAATATTGCTCAATGGGCTGCCATTTTTGGCCGCGGCGATGATGAAGGGGATGGAATCGGCGGAATTGTCGGGTTTGTCTTTTTAGTCGTTCTTGCTCCCTTGGCGGCAACGCTTATTCAATTAGGTATTTCCCGTTCCCGGGAATTTCAAGCTGATGAAACCGGTGGAAGGGTTTCCGGTAATCCGTTGGCTTTGGCCAATGCATTGGAAAAAATTGAATATTTTGCTAAGCATCAATCCATGCCGGAAGCGACCCCAGCTACTTCCCATATGTTTATTGTGAATCCCTTAAGCGGTGCAGGAAGCTGGCTGACGAGTTTATTCAGTACTCATCCGCCGACTGAGCAGCGGGCTGCACGGCTGCGTGAATTGGCCAAACGGATGTAGACAGACAATGTCGCTTTTTGGAAAGAATATCTTCCAGGGAGCGACATTTTTACAGCAGAGGGAACTATAAGGAGTCCGGCTATCTTTAGCGATGCCTAATACAAGGAGGATATTACAGCTAGTGGCGATAAAAGATAATAGTATAGCCTATAAAAACTTAATCCCTAAGATACATGATAGTGTATATATTTCTGAAGGCGCATTTGTAATTGGCGATGTGTTGATTGCGTCTCAGGCCAGTATCTGGTTTAATACGGTAATCCGGGGGGATGTTCACCCGGTTAGCATAGGGGAGTGCACAAATATTCAGGACAACTGCACCGTTCATGTTATGCACGATCATCCGACGATTATCGGGTCGCATGTTACCGTTGGTCATGGAGCTATTATTCACGGATGTGAGGTGGGTGATAACTGTTTAATCGGCATGGGCGCTATCCTGTTAAGCTACTCAAAAATCGGGAAAAACTGTATCATCGCTGCCGGTTCACTCATTCCGGAACGGAAAGAAATTCCACCGAACTCTTTGGTAATGGGATCACCGGGGAAAATTGTGCGACAGTTAACCGACGAGGATATTCATAATATCCGTGCGTTGGCACTGCACTACGTTGAATTTGCTCAGACATATAAGCAGCAGTCGGTTTAAAAGTTGATTCAGACAGCAGGAACTTTAAAAAATTATTTACATAACGAGGTGAATTTATGAAGGTATATACAAAAACCGGAGATAAGGGAACGACCGGATTATTAACCGGTGAAAGGATTGCTAAAGACAGTGTGCGGGTAGATGCTTATGGTACGGTGGATGAAATCAATTCAGCACTAGGCTTAGCTCGGGCATGGTGCAAAAAAGAGGCTGTCGGGGAGACGATTTTTAAACTGCAAAAATTGCTTATGCTGCTAATGGCTGATTTAGCCAGTATTAATAGTGAACCAGCATACATAACCGCCGAACATATTGTTGTTTTGGAGCAGACGATTGATCACTATGCTGCCGGATTGCCAGAGCTACGGGGGTTTGTTACACCGGGTGAGAATGCGGGTTCGGCAGCATTGGATTTAGCCCGTACCGTGACTCGCAGGGCAGAGCGCCGTGTATTGGAGCTGGCCCGTACGGAAAGAATAAATGAAAATTTATTGATTGTGTTAAACCGGTTATCTGATTTGTGCTTTGTACTGGCACGCGCCGAAGACCAATTGTAGCACAAATTTTCCCTGCCTTACATACATTATACCAAGTCTTGTATTGTAACAACGAGGGGGCAGACACGGTGAAATTATTAAGAATTTATTTGATGTCGGTACCAAAGCCATTGCGTAAAATGATACGTGTCTTTAGTAAAAAATGTTAAACTTGGTAATAATAATAACCGCCTGCAGGCGGTTATTATTATTTAAAGAATAAACTGAAAAGAAGGAAAATTTCTATTTAACAGAGAATGAACAATTTATAACAATGCACATTATGTGGTGCGAAGCAACTGTGTGGCAGTAACAATACCAAGGGGGGATATAATTTGAAAGAGTACAAAAGTGACAAGCTAAGAAATGTTGGCATTGTAGCTCATGGGGGAGCTGGAAAAACATCACTCGCTGAAGCGCTATTGTATACTACCGGTGCAGTAAGTCGGTTAGGTCGCGTTGATGATGGTTCAGCGACTACAGATTTTGAACCCGAGGAAATTAAACGAAAGGTTACGATTAGCGCGGCCCTGGCGCCCTGCGAATGGCAGGAACATAAAATTAATTTTGTGGATACGCCCGGCTACGCTGATTTTGTCTCTGAAGTAAAAGGTACCCTGCGCGCTGTAGACAGCGCATTAGTTGTATTATGTGCTGCTTCCGGTGTGGAAGTCGAAACAGAGAAAGTATGGAATTATGCCAATGATTTAGGATTGCCCCGTATTGCATTTATCAATAAAATGGATCGTGAAAATGCGGATTTTTATAATGTGGTTGCCAATATGAAAGAGAGGCTGGCGTCCAATGTTATTCCGCTTCAACTTCCCATTGGTGCCGAAAGCTCATTTGCCGGAATCATTGATCTTATAAAAATGAAGGCTATAGTACCGTCAAAGACTCAAGGTATCCAGTATAATGAAATTGAAATTCCTGCCGATCTTGCTGATAAAGCAGAAGAAGCCAGGCTTGCTTTAATCGAAGCGGTGGCAGAAACAGAGGATGATCTTCTTAATAAGTATCTTGAAGGGGAAGAACTGAGTAATGAGGAAATTATGACGGGGCTCAAAAAAGGGATAGGTTCCGGCCGGATATTTCCAATACTATGCGGCTCTGCCTATAAAAATATTGGAACGAGTCAGATTATGGATGCGATACTCACCTATTTACCCTCGCCGGAACAGAATGATGTCATCGGCCAGCGGCCTGCAACCCAAGAACCGGTTGAAAGAAAAGTATCGGATCCTTTTTCCGCTTTGGTATTTAAAACAACCGCTGATCCCTTTGTCGGGCGTCTTAGCTATCTGCGTATTTTTTCCGGTTCAATGAAACCGGACAGTGTCTTATATAACGCCTCCAAGGGAAAGTCGGAGCGTATTGGCAGTATATTTACTATGCGCGGTAAAAAGCAGGAAGTTCTTAATAATGTTTATGCGGGTGATATTGCTGTTGTTGCCAAATTGCAGGAGACGTCGACGGGAGATTCCCTGTGCGACAAAGATAATCCTGTCGTGTTTGAACCGATTGATTATCCGAAGCCGATGTTTACCATGTGTATTGAAGCCAAAAACAAGGGGGACGAAGATAAAATCGGCAATGCCTTAGCCCGGTTAATGGATGAAGATTCTACATTTAAAGTGAGAAAAGATGTAGAAACAGGACAATTACTGATTAGTGGTATGGGTGAACTGCATACGGATATTATGGCCGAGCGAATGAAACGCAAGTTCGGCGTTGATGTTGTGCTGCATAATCCGAAAGTCCCTTATCGGGAAACCATTCGGACTGCAGTTAAAGTGGAGGGAAAGCACAAGAA
Source organism: Veillonellales bacterium (assembly GCA_039680175.1). Taxonomy (NCBI): domain Bacteria; kingdom Bacillati; phylum Bacillota; class Negativicutes; order Veillonellales; species Veillonellales bacterium. The sequence continues at coordinate 6,318 of JBDKTO010000074.1, forward strand.
GCAAAGTGGCGGGCATGGACAATATGGTCATGTTTGGCTGCAACTTGATCCGTTGTCTCCTGGCGGTAAGTTTGAATTTGTCGATTCCATATTTGGCGGTGCAGTTCCCCGTCAGTATATTCCGGCAGTAGAAAAAGGTGTCCGCGAAGCCTTAAACGCTGGCGTATTAGCCGGATATCCCATGGTGGATATAAAAGTAACACTATATGACGGTTCCTATCATACGGTTGATTCTTCCGAAATGGCTTTTAAAATTGCCAGTATTATGGCTCTCAGGAAAGGCGCTTTGCAAGCCAAACCGGTACTGCTTGAACCCATTTATGATGTTGAAGTCATTGTACCGGAATCTTTCATGGGAGACGTTATCGGCGATATGAACGGCAAGCGGGGGCGCATTCAGGGCATGGAGCCTCTTGGCAAGGGAATGGGCATAGTCAGAGCTCAGGCTCCCGTGTCAGAGTTGTTCCGCTACAGCATTGATTTACGTTCCATTACTCAGGGACGAGGCAGGTTTGATATGAAGTTTTCCCACTATGATGAAGTTCCTCAGCGGATTGCGGAAACGATTATTGCTAATTCCAAGAAAGATAAAACCGACGAGACATAAAGAAGTAAATAGAAAAGTAAGGGTTGTTGCATTAGCGGCACCCCTTACTTTTTGGCAATTTGTCGGATTTACAGCTTGCAAAAACATTGCTTATTCTATATCATGAAATGTAAATGATGAGTAGTAGCTTGGAATAAAAATATTTTGACTGCGAGTTTATGACGATGGGAGATTTGTCTGATGAGAGATGAAACAAAATGTCTGCATTCCGGCTATCAGCCGAAGAATGGGGAACCGAGTGTTATTCCAATTGTCCAGAGTACTACATATCGGTTCGATTCTACGGAACATATCGGAAAGCTCTTTGATATGCCGATGGAGTGCATGTATTCCCGTTTTGCCAATCCGACCGTGAATGCAGTTGAGAAGAAGATTGCGGACCTCGAAGGCGGCGTAGGCGCGATGTGTACGTCGGCAGGACAGGCTGCATCCTTGATTTCCGTACTGAATCTCTGCAGCGCAGGTGACAGCCTTATTTGTTCCGCCGGGGTCTATGGCGGTACGCTGAATCTGTTCGCTGTTACGCTGAAAAAATTTGGCATTGAATGCATTTTTGTCGACAATGATGCAAGTGAAGAAGAAATTGCTGCCAAATTCAAATCGAATACGAAGGCTGTTTTTTCCGAAACACTGGCGAATCCGGCGCTTTGCGTCTGCGATATTGAAAAATTCGCCAAGGCTGCGCATAAAAATGGGGTGCCGCTTATCATTGATAATACATTTGCGACGCCGATTCTTTGCAAGCCGTTTGAATTTGGCGCGGATATCGTCGTTCATTCCACATCGAAGTACATGGATGGTCATGCACTTCAGGTTGGCGGCGTTATTGTCGACAGCGGAAATTTTGATTGGACAAGCGGGAAATTTCCTGATTTCACGGAACCGGATGAATCCTATCATGGTGTCGTTTATACGAAAGATTTCGCCAGGATGGCATATATCATTAAGGCACGTATGCAGCTTATGCGTGATTTTGGCGCATATCCGGCGGCAAATTCAGCATTCTTGTTGAATCTTGGGCTGGAAACATTGGCTGTGCGCATGGAACGCTACTGTCAGAATGCACAGAAAGTCGCCGAGTATTTTGCCGCTTCCGCTAAAATTGAATCAGTTACATATCCTGGGCTTAAGACGGATAAATACTATGAAATGGCAAAAAAATACCTCAAAGGCGCAAGCGGTGTAGTTACGATTGTTATCAAGGGCGGTAAGGCGAATGCGGTGAAATTCATGGACGGGCTTAAACTCGCTTCAAATGAAGTGCATGTAGCGGATATTCGCACCTGCGTGCTGCATCCGGCAAGTGAAACACATCGCCAGCTCACAGATAAACAGCTTTTGGCCGCGGGTATCAATCCAGGCATGATTCGTTTCTCCGTTGGATTGGAAAATGTGGCTGATATCCTCGAAGATATCGAACAAAGTTTGGCGGCTATTGACTGAATTGGGATTTTTTACAAGGTATTTCAATATCGTTTTTAGAGATAATAATTAGCGTAAGGGATTCGTAATGGTTGAGCCAAGATTATTGTTGGGTCTCGCAAGGGGCTTGATAGTAGTCGGTCAAAGATTATTGTCGGCTCTGAAAAGGGTCGGCAGTAGTCGGCGAGAAGATTGTTATATGTCTTGAAAGGCTGTGCGGTAGCCCAACTGTTATCGTATGGTCCCAAGGGATGTATGGCAGTCGAGCTAAGACTATCATGGGTTGTGAATTATATGGGTCGTTTGTAGTCGGGAGATTGCAGGCGGTTTAGTAACTATCTGTGGTAGTCGAGCAAAGGTCAGTGTCAGTTGTGTAATGCTTGTGCGTAGGCGAAAGTTTGCGTATAGGTATGTAATGATTGGTATTGGCTGCAGCGTAAATCATTACGGGTTCCTTTTTAAAGCCAGCGGTTATTCGCTGGCTTTTAACTTTTACCTGATTTTTCACATCCCGGCAGCAGAGGGCATAGGATTTTTTTATGCTGGTCCTTGGTTATACATTCAAGCTGGGTACGCATTGTTTGCACTGGCTGCCAACAGGGAATATTCAATGTATGTAGAAGTAGTAGAACAAGAGAAATAAAGAAACTCCGGTACGTCTTTACGCAGATACTTATGTAATCAGTTTTCTAGCGGATTTATTAGTATATCAGATCAAGCTTCCGGAGATAAGGTGAACAACGTGAAGAACATAAAAATAGCCGCTATTGGCGACTCAATAACCTTCGGTTATCCATATACGCCGGGGCAATCCTGGTTTAATCGTGCTGCCGGGAGGTTAAACATTTCCCATGTGAACAGTGGCGTTAACGGTGATACCACTGAGGGAATGGCTAGCCGTTTTGGCCGCGATGTTTTGCGGCATCAGCCGACGCACGTTATCATCATGGGAGGCACTAATGATGCATATTTGGGGAGTGACGTTGCCAGTGTAATGGATAACATTCGCTATATGTCAGAGCGGGCTTTAGAGGACAGCATCGTGCCGATTATTGGCCTTCCTATTCCCTGCAATGATTTAGCAGAAGAACTGCTGCTTGGGAAATATCGCAAGGAGATACGAAGCTATGCTGCCGGAGGAGGGCTTGATGTCATTGATTTTCATGCTGCAATGACAGACTCAAATGGCACAAAAATTAAAGCAGGGCTTCATTGTGATGGCATACATCCCAACGAAGATGGGTACAGCGTTATGACCGATGCCGCTGTTAAATTTCTCGTTGAGAAATTAATGATGCGCGAGTCGAATATTTAGTGCGTTAGCTTGGAGGAGGGCTTATAATGCGAAAAAAAATGACCAAGTATGCTGCTACAACTTTTGTAATCTTGATTGCTTTGCTGGTCGGCTTCGTTGCCGGATGTACGACTAAAAATCCGCTAATCTCTGCTGAAAATAAGAATACGCCACGGGCTGCGGTTGTTATGCCGGACAACATAAAGGGAGTTCACAACATTCAATTTGCGGGCACAATCGACGTAGCCTTCAGCCCCGGGGGGGGAATCACCGGTATGGTAACCAATGAAATTGCAAATGCGAAAAAAAGCATTCAAGTGCAAGCATATAGTTTTACCTCGACTGAAATAATTCAGGCTCTCATAAGTGCAAAGAAGCGCGGCGTTGATGTCCGGATCATCATTGACAAAAGCAACGTAACCGGTGATGATAAAGACAATCCCAAGGAGCAAAAAGAAAAGAAACTCCTAGCTTCTATTGTTGATAGCGGAATATTAATGAAAGTTGATTCTGACTTTCAAATCGCACATAGCAAAGTTATGATAATTGATGGGCTTGATGTTATAACCGGTTCCTTTAATTTTACCTATTCGGCAGAACATAATAATGCTGAAAACTGTTTGATACTCCATGGGAATAAGCAACTTGCCGATGAATACGTAAAAAATTGGCAGTGGAGATGGGACGCTACGAAACCATATACAAAATAGTACCAGTCAGGCTAACATGCCAAAGCTCAGACTGCCTGAAGGTTATACGAATTATAGGCGGTCCTGCCTGATTATGCGTAGTAATAATAGTATAAAAGAGCTAATCTTCTCTACTAGAAGATTAGCTCTTTTGTGTACGCTATATCATTAGTGGCTGGGGCAACCAGACTCGATCCAACGCCTGCAGGCGTCAAAGGCTTGTAATTTACCGGCTTGGCAATACCCTAAGCAAAATCTCTGTGATGGTCGGGGCGGCGGGATTCGAACCCACGGCCTCTTAGTCCCGAACCAAGCGCGCTACCAAACTGCGCTACGCCCCGAATGTTTTCACAGTTATTAAGTATATACATTCAACCGCTGGTTGTCAATATAAATTATTATAATATGTTTTAATTGCATTATGTGTCTGATTTAAAAGGATTTGCCATTATTTTGGCGAACTATTCCTAAAAATTATTAGAAATTCCTAAAATGGGGGATAAATATGCAGCGCCGATGTTTAGTGATTTGCCTATTCATAAGCTTGCTCTGCTTTTCTACTGCATACGCTGCGTCAATTACGGAAAATACAGTATTACGACAGGGAATGCATGGTGATGAAGTTTATATGGTACAAAATAAGCTGCATGAACTTGGTTATTTTAAAGGAAATCCCGACGGCACCTTCGGAGTGACTACCCGTACTGCTGTGGTTAAGTTTCAGCGGGCTTCCGGCCTTGAGCCTGACGGTATCGCGGGATACCATACGCTGCAAGCGCTTCATGTGATTCAGAGCAATACGGCATTGAGTCGAAACTTCAGCGGTAAACGTTCGTCGGGAGAATTTGTCGTGAGTACCGCAAAACAATATTTAGGAGTGCCTTATGTATGGGGAGGGAACAGCCCGAAGGGATTCGATTGTTCCGGATTTGTAATGTATGTATTTAATCAGGCAGGATTTAATCTTCCCCGTATGGCGGATGCTCAGTTTAAAGTCGGCCTGCCAATCCAGCAAAAAGCTTTGCGGGGCGGCGATCTGGTTTTCTTTAGTACCTATGAACCTGGCCCGTCCCATGTCGGCATCTATACCGGCAACGGAGAGTTTATTCACGCCAGTTCCGGAGCCGGGCATGTTATCATCACATCATTGTATCAGCCTTACTTTATAAAAAGATATCTGGGGGCCCGCCGTTTGACTGGAGAAATTTAATCCGCCGCCTGATCCGCATAGCCTAAGTCAATGGAAGGTTCTACCAAAATTTCAAATGTTCTTTCCCAGGGAAGCAATGTTTTTACTTTTAGGCTGGTAATCACAATGGAATAGCTTCCTTGGCTGGAATTCAGCTGTAAAGGATGATTCGCCAGATGATTTTTTAATAATTGGTCTCCCCGGTTGCTCATCAATTTTTTTATTATAGTATCAACGTATTGATAGTGAGGGCCCAGGTTGTATGGATCAATGCGCAGCCATTTCAACCGTTTGTTAACATAAGGCTGAACGTCTTTTTCAAAGAACCAGTCATCAAGCAGGCGACCGGTTAAAAAGACTAGATTGCTGTGGTAGGTTTGCAGCAATTCCTGGATATCCTGCTCGTTACGGACTGACGCAGTGAATAAGGCTGCCTGGGTAACGGCAGTGCCAACTGAGTTGCTGGTAGTATTCCAACCGGCATAGGCGCTGAGCTTCGTTATATCCGCATTTGCCTGCATTAATTCGGGCAGCAATGTTTCCGAAGCGTAGAAATTTTCCGCCAGATCAACTAAAGCTACGTTATAGCCTTGCTGAATAAAAGATTGTACTTGCTGTACTTCGAAAGGTTTATTTTTTGAATTTTTCTGGGTGCCAATATGTACGTACAATATAAAATCCGCTTCATCCGGCTGTGATACTATTGTGCCGCCAAGTATTTGGATTTTTTCCTGTACTGTGGTACCGACAGAATGCGGCATAAAGGGCATAACGATTCGCGGGGCGTCTTCATCCGAATAGGCGACAAATATGCGGGGCGAGGAAGAAGCATGTTTCATCGCAATCTGTCCTAACAAGGTCAGAGCGACTTCATCAGTGCCCCGCGTAATCTGTACCTTATCGGCGATTGACGGTTTATTTGCCAGATAACGCTGAAGCTTTTGTTTGTTTACATTTGGCAAGCCAAAAGGCTGACCGTCATCCTGCCCAATGACGAGTCCGGATAAGATACCTGTCTCAACCAAATCCGCCAATTTTTCATTGACGGCGTTATTTTGTGCGTACATCGTTCTATAGTGATCAATCATTGCCGGCGGCAGCTGTTTTTCCAATTCGGTGAGCTTTTGTAAATCAGCAGGATTTTCAAATGTACGAAATTGATCTTTTAGAACCGAATATGTAAGCATATTTTTTTTAAACATTTCGTTTTCTTTGCTGTCGGCAAGCAGAAGGCGGGGGATAATATTAAAAGCGTATAATTTAATAGCCGGGTTATGCTGATGAATGACGTTCAACATATCGAGTGCGTTCTGACTGTCGGCGGGGGTTCCCTGAGAAAGGCGGGAGGCCAGTAAGCTTCCATGTGTCAGCATATCAATGGATATTATGGCGGCATCGGCATGTTCACTCTGCTGGTAAAGCCAATTGAGCAATTGCTGCTTGTCCGCCGGAGTTTTATAATGATCAAGCAATTCCGCCGGCGGGCTGATTACCTCTATGCCGGCGATTTCCGCCAGCTGATGGACAAATTGGGTACAGGGCGGCCGGCTGTCTAAGGGTAATAAAACAATTCGATATTGATACTGGGGAGTTTTCAGACTCACAGGTGGATAGGAAATAGTTTTGTAATGACCCAGCAGTATAGCAGCAGCCAGCATAACAAGAAAGGTAAAGATACAATATTTAGCTGAACGATTTAGCATCATGGGCACCTCGGAATAATAGTTAAACAATATACAATTCTATTTGTCTGTTTAAAATCCTGTAAAATTCCGTTTTGCTGCAAGGTTTTTTATTCCCAATGGGGAAGATACACACAGAACAGCAGTAAGCGACAATTTAAAATAACCCGTTTCGTATCACTATATTCGCTGCCTAAAATATGGTACTATATAGCATGTAAGATGTGAGGTTTTTATGAGAATTATTACCGGTAGTGCAAAAGGAACTAAATTAAAAACTCCCCGTGGACTTGATACCAGACCGACTGCGGATCGGGTAAAGGAATCGATTTTTAACATTCTCAGCGAAAAAATAATGGATGCGGTTGTATTGGATCTTTTTTCCGGTACGGGCAATTTGGCACTGGAAGCCCTTAGCCGTGGCGCCAGCCGAGCAGTTTTGGTTGATCAAAGTTTGACAAGCATTGCAGTTATTAAACAGAATGTCCTGCAAACAAAATGTAAGGCCCGAGTTGAAATTTTAAAATGTGAGGCGCTAAAAGCATTGCAGAAGATGATTCAGATCGGCTGGAAGTTTGATTTGATTTTTTGTGATCCGCCTTATAACAAAGGGCTTAATGACTTAGTATTGCAGACGCTCGACCGTTCACAACTGCTTGCTCCTCGCGGCGTAATTGTGATCGAGCATTCACAACATGAATTACTCGTTCCGGGATGGAACAAGTTGGAGATCAGACGGGTTGAAAAATACGGCGAAACCGCAGTCAGTTTTTTACAATATAATAATTAGATGCAGGAGGGTTAAATGTGCGTATTGCAGTATGTCCGGGCAGCTTTGATCCCGTAACCAATGGACACATTGACGTGATTGAACGTACCAGTAAAATGTTTGAGCAGGTGATCGTTGCAGTATTTCACAACCCCAACAAAACCCCGCTGTTTGATATGAATGAACGGGTGAAAATGCTTTCGGATGCTACCCGGCATCTTCCTAATGTTCAGATTGATTCCTTTTCCGGTTTGTTAAATGAATATGTTCGACAGCAAAATGCGAATGTCGTTGTCCGTGGCTTGAGAGCCTTAAGCGATTTTGAATATGAATTTCAGCGGGCACTGCTGCTTAAAAAAATTGACCCGGTGATTGAGACGGTTTTTATGATGACCAGTAGTGAATATTCTTTTTTAAGTTCCAGCGGTGTGAAAGAATTGGCTAAATTTGGGGGATGCATTACCGGCCTTGTTCCCCAGTGTGTCGAAGAAAAAATTATTGAACGCATGAAATAGCAATATGATTTTTATTTGAGGTGGGAGAGGGTAATATGACGATCGAAGAGGTTTTAGAAGAAATAGAAAATTTGGTGCTTGACGCCGCAAGAGTACCTTTTACCAATAAGCGGGTGTTAGAGGAAGATGACATAGCTCGTTTGCTGGATGATTTACGGGACGTGATGCCTACTGAACTGATGGAAGCAAAACGGATACTCAGTGAACGCAGTCATATTATGGAAGAGGCGAATAAAGAAGCCCAGAATATTGTTGATCAGGCTAAAATTTATGTTGCTAAATTGACGGATGAGAATGTTGTTACGAAGCAAGCCCAGGAACAAGCCAATGAAATTGTTGCTACAGCACAGCAAGCGGCACGCAATTTACAAAATGACGCTATCTGCTATGCGGATGACGTATTTAACCATTTAGAAGCAAATGTGCAAAAAGTGCTGGAAGTGGTTCAGTCCGGGCATAAGGAGCTTCGTCAAAACAATCAGGATTGAATTTGCGCTATCCTTAGCGTCTGACGTTAGTATATATTTCTTTTACAATGTGGAACGAAATGGAGAGCAGCAGGAGAAAGCCAATTAGCAGGGTGAACTGAAGGGCTGCTTGTTCAATTCGCGTTAGCCAGGATGCGAATGTGTTTGCTGCTCCCGGATACAGCATCACCGGTACGCTGCCTATCTGGGCGAATTTTTGTGCCGGCCCCAAAAGCAGCATAGTAAGGACTGCGGCAAGGGTGCCGTGCAACAGTCGGGCAATCATATACGGACTCATGCGAATTCCCGATTCGATTACAATGCTGGCAACCTGCCCGTGTACACATAGGCCGCTCCAGGCAATGATTGCACTGGCGATGGCTGCTTTTTCAATCAGCGGCGCATCCGCCTGACTGGCAGCCAGCGCACCTAAGTCGAGTTCGAAGAAACCGCTGACCATTGCTGCTGCCAAATTGCTGTTAAAGCCAATAAAATTTAAAAAAGTAGCAAATACTGTATTTAACGAATCGGTAATGCCGGCTACCGAAAGGATTCGCAGGAATACGGAAAATATGATTATAAAGCCGCCAATAAGCAATATCGTATTGACTGAGTTTTTAACCGACTCTCCTAATAACTGTCCGATAGAACGATTATCTTCTTTTCGTGCAGCATACAGGGAGTGGAAGGCGCGAAATACAATATTGCCGGTTTGTTTTTTTGAATTATCGCTATGGGTATCACGATTACAGCCATGAAAGCGGAAGATAAGTCCGACGAGAAAACTGGAGAGGTAATGAGCTAAGGCAATAACCGCACCTAATTCCGGCATACCGAACATACCAACGGCTACGGCGCCAAACATAAATAAGGGATCCGCCGTATTGGTAAAGGAAAGCAATCGTTCTGCTTCGATTGAACTGCATAGCTTGTTTTTACGAAATTTACAGGTAATTACCGCATCCATCGGATAACCGGAGGCTAATCCCATAGACAGGGCGAAGGCACCGACACCGGGAACGTTGAACAGCGGCCGCATCAGCGGTTCCAATAACACGCCAATAAAATGAACTACTCCCAGTCCCATAAGAATTTCCGATAAGATAAAAAAAGGCAGCAGGGCAGGAAAAACCACCGTCCACCATAAATTAAGTCCCATTATAGCCGAGTCAAATGCTTCTTTGGGATATTGAACCATTGCTATTGTTATCAATACGGTACTAAATGCTAGAAAATAAGTAATCATTTGTGAGCGATACTGCTTGCCTCTGCCCCAAATCCTCATAGAATACCTCCTCCTCTATCGGCGGTTAAAAAGTGTGCTGATGGCATAGTAACGTTAATTGGGGACGATCAGAGAATCATGTTACGTATGACTCATAAACAGGTTCATTTTATGCCGCAAGCATTATATATATATGAAAGGAGAAAGGTATTATAACTAAAAACATATCGGTCATATTGAACAAGGGAGTGGTGGTGTGCGTCTCCAAATAGGTTTAGCGCTTGGTTCCGGTGGATTGAGAGGGCTAGCCCATGTTGGTGTGCTTAAGGTCCTGGAAAGAGAAAAAATCAATATCGACTGTATTGCCGGCTGCAGCATTGGCAGTATGATTGGAGCGTTGTATTGCTCCGGACAGAAGCCGGAAACAATTATAAAATTGGCAAAGCATTTAAAACCACGGTATTGGCTGGATTTTGTCATTCCTAAAATGGGAGTTGTTTCCGGGGAAAAAGTATTGAACACGGTTCGATTGTTAACGCAGAAAAAGAATTTTGCCGATCTGGACATTCCTCTGGCAGTTGTTGCTACGGAAATCAACCATGGCCGGGAAATCGTATTTACCGAAGGCGATCTTGCCCAGGCGGTACGAGCCAGTATTTCTGTACCCGGTATATTTGTACCCTGCCAGATTGATGACATGCTGCTGGTTGACGGGGCAGTGCTTGATCCCACGCCGATTGATGTGGCGCGCCGTATGGGAGCGGATATCGTGATTGCCGTTGATTTGGCCCACGCCGGTACTGTGTGCAGTATAACAAATATGTTTGATGTAATGATTCAATCCATTGATATTATGGAGCGTGAATTGTTTAAACATCATCAGTATCCGTGCGATGTATTGATTCGGCCGGAGGTGGCGCATATATCGCCAAGTTCTTTTCAATCCATTGATGAGTGCGTTGCTTTGGGGGAAAAAGCAGCGGAGGCAATGCTGCCGGAAATCAAACGTTTGATTGCGCTGGAAGCGACGGAATGTAGCGGGGCGAATGACGGAAATCCCACCCGCCTGCGGCCCAACGAGCCGTAGGCAGTCCCAAAGCATAAACGTCACTGGCGAATATGTCTGCAGCCAGCATGCGCTGCAGCGGCGGCAGACTTTCACGGCAGCCGCGGAGCTGCTTACTGGTTAAGAAGGCTGCTGTTTTATTTATGATGGGAATGCTGGCCGTATCGTTTAGTGCTTTCAGTATGTGTCGGCCTTGTTGATTGAACGCCAATACGCGGGCATATAACGGGCCATTTTTATCGGCCAGACCGGCGTCCGTTTTCGTTAATCCCAGTAAAACGTGAATTACGCTGCGCTGCAGGCGAGTCATGGTGTAGCGCCTGCTTTTTAATAAGTAATAAAATTCCTGAATATTGCCGGCTTGCAGGGCACAATCGCGGATCCTATTTTCGAGACCTTCGCTGACATCAGGCAGCCGCCGTAAATCTTCCGGGGATAAGCTGCGCAATTTGTATAAAGCCATTTGCGAAAATAAATCGATAGTAACCGGGCCCCGCTGCTCTTTCAGTCGGGAGAGGATAAGTTCAAAACTGGTTTTAGGCAGTGCTGCCTGAAGCTTTTTATTCCCCGCAGGGCCGTTGGCGAGAAGCGCCTGCCGGATAGCGGCAGCACTGGCAAAAGGACTCGTAATTTCCTGATCGTGATAGCCTGACTGATGGCGGTCAATCATAATCGGCAGCAGATTCGGCGCATATTTTCGTATGGCCAGAAGATATTCAAAGGCCAAAATATTATTGGGAGAGCTTACTACAGCGGAGTCGACACCACATGATTTCTCAATGGTCCTTCCCAATGCTGCCGCATAGGGAGAGCCTGCTCGAAGCTGCCGGCGCAGTGCTGTATTGAATTGTGGGTGTTCTCTTGCCATGGTAATCTTTTCAAATTGTGCCTGATTTGCATTTTCGGCCCCAAAGCAGATCTTTTCTACAACTCCTAAAGAATTTAACAAGCGAACGGCTCCGGCCGCAAAAAACTGGGCACTGCGGACAGCAAACATTACCGGCAGTTCCAAGACTAAATCCACGCCGCCTTGTATGGCCATTTCGGCTCTGGTCCATTTGTCGAGGATGGCCGGTTCGCCGCGTTGGACAAAGTTTCCGCTCATTACGCCGACGGCTGCCGAACAACCGGAGCGCTTTTTTGCTTGCTGTACATGCCATTGATGCCCGTTGTGAAAAGGATTATATTCTACGATTAATCCCACAGCCTGCATGCTTGATCTCCTTTGCTAATAAATTTTTGTAAACTCTGGCAGTAATTTCGGGGAAAATATTGTTTATCCTGCATAATTACCGCCGAACAGTATTTTTTAAATAATAGTTCTGCTGAATTGCAGGGAATACAGTATTGGTGTTGAATAATAAACAAAATGTATGGTCCAAGGACTGTAAAATATAAATACATAATAACAGGTTAGGTTAAGGAGGATTTAGGGTGAAGGTTTTAGTGGTAAATTGTGGCAGCTCGTCTCTTAAGTATCAACTGTTTGACATGACAGATGAATCTGTGTTAGCGAAAGGACTCGTGGAACGAATTGGCATTGAGGGTTCAGTTTTAACCCATCAGCCCAGTGGCAAAGAAAAAACCGTAGTTAAAGCGGATATCAAAAATCATAGTATCGCTATTAAACTCGTGGTAGACGCCTTAATGGACGCCAAGCACGGTGTGATTAGCAGCATGAAAGAAATTGCCGCCGTTGGTCACCGTGTAGTTCACGGAGCCGAAGAATTTGCTGATTCTGTTCTTATTACGCCGGCAGTTATGGCCGCTTTGGAAAAATGCATTGAGATGGCTCCATTACATAATCCGCCTAATATTCTTGGCGTGAATGCTTGTGCAGAACTTATGCCCGGAGTTCCTCAGGTTGGAGTTTTTGATACTGCTTTCCATCAAACTATGCCGCCAAAAGCGTATATTTATGGCTTGCCTTACGAAGTTTATGAAAAATATGGGATAAGACGCTACGGATTCCATGGCACATCCCATCGCTTTGTCTCTCAGTCTGTGGCGAAAATGATGGGGCGGGATATTTCTAATTTGAAGATCATTACCTGTCATCTTGGTAACGGCTCCAGTATTGCGGCTGTCAAAAATGGTAAGTGCATTGATACCAGCATGGGACTTACTCCGCTGGAAGGCTTGGTAATGGGTACTCGCTGCGGTGATTTAGATCCGGCCATTCTGCCGCTGTTGATGAAAAAAGAAAATATGACGGCCGCTCAAATTGATTCCTATATAAATAAAAAGTCCGGTGTTCTGGGGGTATCCGGAGTATCCAGTGATTTCCGCGATATCGAAGCTGCCGCTGATAAAGGTAATAAAAGGGCGCAGCTGGCGTTAGACGTGTTTGCTTATAGAGTATTAAAATATATAGGAAGCTATGCTGCCGCGATGAATGGTGTGGATGCTATTGTATTTACTGCCGGGCTGGGTGAAAATTCAATCAGTATGCGGGCAAAAATTTGTGAAGGGCTGGACTACCTCGGTACCAAAATAGATGACCAAAAGAATAATATCCGGGGAAAAGCTCAGGAAATTAGTGTTGACGGGGCAAAAGTTAAATTGTTTGTCATTCCAACGAATGAAGAACTGATGATTGCCCGCGACACGAAAATGATTTGTCATCTGTAAGCCTGCCGCTTACAACCATAGTAAAGAGTATGCTTCTATCACCGGATTTCTTGACAAAGCTTAATAGTGCCGCTATAATAGATGAAGGCTGAGGTGGAAAATGATGATAATTAATGTTTTTGAGGCTCAAAATGCTGCGGGTACCTTGAGAACCTTTCATTTCATTACTTCTACTAAAGAATTGGCTTTAGATGACGACCAACCGGGAGTCAATACCCCTGTTTCCGTTTCGGGAACAGTTATGGCTAACGGTAGTGGATTAGAGATTTCCGGTGTTATTGAAACCATCGGCGCATATCAGTGTGACCGCTGTCTGGAGAATTATACTGTGCCGCTGAAGATTCCTTTTGCGGAAACGTATCGGGAAGGCGATAAAGCCGAGGCGGATACTTCGGATAGTAGTTATTTTCAGGGGGACGAAATTGATATTAGCGAACTTGTACGTGAAAGTATATTGTTGGCCCAACCGTTAAAAAAACTTTGCAGCGAAAACTGTAAGGGGTTGTGTCCCCAGTGCGGTACGAATTTGAACCTTGCGAAATGCACGTGCGAGCGGAGTGTTATTGATCCGCGACTTGCGGCATTACAGCAGCTTTTGCCTAAATAGGTATATGTATTTTTGTATTTGTTTTTAAGGAGGTGTGTACTATATGGCAGTACCAAAGCGTAAAATGTCTAAGGCTCGTCGTGACAAGCGTCGGGCAAATTGGAAATTAACGGTACCCGGTTTTATTGTCTGTCCTCAATGTCACGAGTTAAAAATGCCGCACCGCGTATGTCCGGAATGTGGTTATTATAACGGCAAGGAAGTTGTAAAAGCAGAATAATATACAAAAGTGTGAGCAAGATAAGAGTCGATAAACTTTTATTTTGCTCCTTTTGTTTTTTCTTGTGTTTTTAGTTGCGACTGGTTATAATAAATACTATCAACTGATATTAGTACTAGCTGATAAAACTAGGTGATGGTATGGTACGCGTTCACAAAAAAATAAGACAGGATATTTTAAAGGAGAAACTGCGCAGCAGTCCGTTCCTGCGGGATGAGGAACTTGCTGTACAGCTCCATGTCAGCGTTCAAACCATCCGCCTGGATCGTTTAGAGCTTGGAATACCCGAATTGCGGGAACGGACTAAGCAAATGGCGGAGAATGCGCAAACAAAGTTGAAAGCCATTGCCGGTGGCGATGTAATTGGTGAATTAATTGATTTGGAATTAGGTAAAACAGGGATTTCAATTATGACGATTACACCCGATATGGTCTTTGAAAAGACGCAGGTAGCACGCGGGCATTATGTTTTTTCCCAAGCCAATTCTTTGGCCGTTGCGGTGATCGATGCTCCGATAGCCGTAACCGGTGTGGCTAATATTAAATATAAAATTCCGGTGTGTATTGGCGATAAACTCGTTGCGAAAGCGGAAATAGTGAAAAAAAGAGGCAATAAATATTTTATTTGGGTTAAAACTAGAAATGATCGGCAAGAGGTTTTTCGTGCTAAATTTATAATGGTTTCGTTGGAACAATGAGGGGAGATATTTGATGAAGGTTGCCGTTGATGCCATGGGTGGGGACTATGCACCGCTGGAAGTGGTTTTGGGAGCAATCGAAGCTGCTGCAAAGTATCAATGTGAAATCGTTTTAGTAGGTGACCAGGAGAAAATTGCACAGGTTCTTATGCGATATGGAGAAGCTAAGAATTCTAAAATCAGTATTCACCATGCCAGTGAAGTCATTGAAATGCATGAGCATCCCGGTGCGGCAGTTCGTAAAAAGAAAGACGCATCCGTTGTTGTGGCCACTAAATTAGTAAAAGAAGGCAGCTGTGATGCCGTTGTTTCAGCCGGCAGTACAGGAGCAGCTGCAGCTGCGGCTTTGTTCGGTTTAGGACGCATTAAAGGAATTGAAAGGCCGACAATTGCTACGCCGATTCCCAATCTTACCGGCACGACGGTAGTGCTGGATTCCGGCGCAAATGTGGATAGCAAGCCGAAACATTTGGTGCAGAGTGCGATCATGGGTTCAATATATGCGGAATATGTGCTGGGTATACATAATCCCCGGATGGGATTATTAAATATTGGCGAAGAAGAAACAAAAGGCAATGAACAAGCATTAAATACTTTTCCTTTGCTACAGCAATTAAAAACTGTTCACTTTATTGGGAACGTAGAAGGACGGGATATTCCTAAGGGATCTGTCGATGTCGTTGTTTGCGACGGTTTTGTTGGCAATGTGGTATTGAAATTCGGTGAAGGCCTTGCCAGTGCAATTATGCAGTTAGTAAAAACCGAGATCAAAAGCAGCGGTTTCTTTACCAAGCTGGCTTCGATGATGGTTCTGCCTGCATTGCGGCGACTGAAAAAGAAGCTGGATCCGGCGGAATATGGCGGCGCTCCTTTGCTGGGAGTTGATGGCGGATTTATTATTTGCCACGGCAGTTCCAAGGCAAAAGCAATTAAAAATGCTATACGGGTTGCAAATGAGTTTACTGAAAAAAGAGTTGTTGCACATATTCGGGAAAATATAGCAAAGGAGGATGTCCTCAATAATGAATGAGAATAAAGCAGTCGGTATTATCGGGCTAGGATATTGCGTACCGGAAAAGGTAGTGACAAATCAGGATTTAGAAAAAATGGTGGATACATCCGACCAATGGATTGTTGATCGTACAGGAATTAAAGAACGCCGTATTGCCGGACCGGAAACAGCAACTTCCGACCTGGCAGTATGCGCTGCGCAAAAAGCGCTGGAAGATGCGGGAGTTACAGCCGATGAACTTGATCTTATCATTGTAGGCACTGCTACGCCGGATATGGCTTTCCCCTCGGTCGCCTGTATTATTCAAGATAAAATAAAGGCTTCCCATGCGGCGGCTTTTGACTTAACGGCCGGCTGTTCCGGATTTGTTTATAGTCTGGTGGTCGGCGGCCAATTTGTTCAAACAGGACTTTATCAGAAGGTATTAGTAATCGGGGCTGAAACTATTTCTAAAATTATCGACTGGACCGACCGTAATACCTGCGTACTGTTTGGTGATGGCGCGGGGGCGGCAGTGATAGGCATTGTCGAATCCGGTTATGGTATTTTAGGGATAGAATTGGGGGCCGAAGGTGCCGGTGGTGAGTTTTTAAAACTTCCGGCCGGCGGCTCCAGACTGCCTGCTTCTGATCAAACGGTTTCCCAAAAGAAGCATTTTGTCCATATGGCAGGGAACGAAGTGTTTAAATTTGCCATTAGGGTCATGGGCGAGGCTGCTTTAAAAGCATTGAAAAATGCCGGTTTAAGCCACAAAGACATTGATTGCTTAATTCCCCATCAGGCCAATATTCGAATTATCCAATCGGCGGCTAAACGATTAAAGCTTTCTATGGAAAAAGTATTTGTTAACGTAGAAAAATACGGAAATACTTCCGCTGCATCCATTCCTATTGCATTAAAAGAAGCAGTTGATGCCGGAAAAATTAAAAAAGGAGATATTGTAGAACTTGTGGGATTTGGCGCAGGCTTAACTTGGGCCGCCTGCGTTATAAAATGGAGCAGGGAGGATAAAACTATTGTTTAACAGTAAACTATGCCAGATTTTTAATATTAAATATCCGATTCTTCAAGGTGGCATGGCGTGGGTGGCTACTGCAGAATTGGCGGCTGCTGTTTCCAATGCCGGCGGCTTGGGCGTGATTGGTGCAGGCCATATGCCCCCGGACGCGTTACGCCAGGAAATTCAAAAAACAAAAACTTTGACAACTCATACTTTTGGCGTTAATATCATGCTGATGTCGCCTTTTGTCAAAGAGGTTATGCAGGTTGTTATTGATGAACATGTTCCTGTTATTACTACCGGAGCCGGTAATCCCGGAGAATATATTCCGGCGCTGAAAGAAATCGGCAGCAAAGTGATTCCGGTAGTAGCATCAGTCGCTTTAGCGAAACGGCTGGAACGCGTTGGGGTTGATGCGGTTATTGCCGAAGGTATGGAAAGCGGCGGTCATGTCGGTGAGGTTACGACCATGGCTTTGGTGCCCCAAGTTGTGGATGCGGTGAATATACCGGTTATTGCCGCCGGCGGTATAGCTGACGGCCGCGGAATTATGGCCTCATTTGCGTTAGGGGCCCAGGGCGTGCAAATAGGAACCCGCTTCGTCGCTTCCCAGGAGTGTATGGTTCACCCGAATTACAAACAGGCCGTTATACATTCAAAAGAACGTTCTACGGTGCTTAGCGGGGTTTCGACAGGACATCCGGTACGCGTGATTGCCAATAAATTAACCAGAGAGTACGCGGAATTGGAAAAGCAGGGAGTATCGCCGGAAAAATTAGAAAAGCTGGGAGCAGGAAAACTTCGCGCCGCAGCCCAAGACGGCGATATGGAATATGGTTCTGTCATGATCGGACAAATTGCCGGTATGGTGAATGAAGTAAAATCGGTGAATGCGATCATTCAGGACATGATTCGAGAAATTCCTCAGGTAATGGCTAGTTTGAATTCAATTGTCAAATTATAATAGGGGAGAGTTAACATATGACTAAATTAGCCTTTGTTTTTCCCGGGCAGGGTTCTCAAACTGTGGGAATGGGAAAGGATCTTTACGATAGTTTTGCCGTGGCGAAAGCTGTATTTGAAGCTGCTGATCAGGCTTTAGGATTTTCTATTACCGCTTTATGTTTTGACGGTCCGGAAGAAGAACTGCGCAAGACCTTTAACACACAGCCGGCGATTTTAACCGTGAGTATCGCCTGTTATGAAATATTAAAACAACATGGCCTATTGCCGGATATTGTTGCCGGCCATAGTCTGGGGGAATATTCTGCACTCGTTGCCGCCGGTTCATTATCCTTCCGTGATGCCGTTCAACTGGTCCGTAAACGGGGGCAATTCATGCAGGAGGCAGTTCCCCTGGGACAGGGAAGCATGGCCGCTATTCTGGGAATGGACCGTGCAGCCGTCGTTGCTGTATGTAAAGCCACACAGGAGCAATACGGGCCGGTTCAAGCCGTTAATTTCAATTGCCCCGGTCAGGTTGTCATAGCCGGTAAAACAGCTGCCGTTTCCCGGGCGGTTGAAGCTTTAAAAGCGGCAGGCGCCAAACGGGCTATTCTGCTGCCGGTTAGTGCTCCTTTTCATAGCACGTTAATGCAGCCGGCGGCAGAAAAATTGGCAGCTGAATTAAATAAAGTACAAATTCGGGATGCAGTCATTCCTGTCGTAGCGAATGTAACCGGTAAGGTTCTTGTACAGGAAAGTTTGATTAAAGAATCACTGGTTTCGCAGGCCGCCAATCCGGTGCATTGGGAGGACTGTATTGACGAAATTATGCGTTTCGGCGCCACAACCATGGTTGAGGTTGGTCCAGGCAAAGTATTAACAGGATTTAATAAAAAGATTAGTAAAGAAATTCGGACGCTGAACGTTGAAAATGTAGACTCTTTGGAAAAAAGCCTTGATTATTTCAAGGAGGTTCGTTAAAATGCTTTTAGACGGTAAAGTGGCAATTGTTACTGGCGCATCCCGGGGAATTGGCCGCGGGATTGCACTGGAATTAGCAAAAGCGGGAGCTAAAGTAGTCATTAATTATGCCGGTAATGTGGTTGCGGCACAAGAAGTACAAAGTGTAATTACGGCAAAAGGTGGTCAAGCATTACTGATACAGGCAGATGTTGCCAACTCAGAAGCCGTGGAGGGTATGATCAAACAAGCGATGGAAGAGTTTGGCCGGATTGATATTTTAGTCAATAATGCTGGGATTACCCGTGATAATCTTCTAATGCGGCTGAAAAAAGAAGATTGGGAAGCCGTGCTGAATACTAATTTAACCGGCGTTTTTCATTGTACTAAGGCAGTATCCCGCATTATGATGAAACAAAGAAGCGGCAAAATCGTTAACATGGCATCGGTCGTTGGCATTATGGGCAATGCCGGGCAGTCTAATTATGCGGCAGCCAAAGCCGGTGTTATCGGCTTTACCAAGGCTGCGGCCAAAGAACTGGCTCCCCGGGGAATTACTGTTAATGCTGTTGCGCCCGGATTTATTGCCACAGATATGACAGCAGTTCTATCTGAACAGGTTAAAACGGAGCTGGCGGCCAAGATTCCTTTGGCTAGGTTAGGTACTCCCGAAGATGTTGCTGCTGCCGTCATGTTTTTTGTATCTGACGGTGCCGGTTATATCACTGGTCAGATTTTGAATGTTGATGGTGGTATGGTAATGTAAGTAAAGTAAAGTAAAAACCTTGGAAGGAGGTGAATTTCATGACAACTTTTGATAAAGTAAAAGAAATCGTTGTAGAACAACTCGGTGTTGAAGCAGCCGATGTTGCCATCGATTCCACTTTTATTGATGATCTGGGCGCCGATTCGCTTGATATTGTTGAGTTAATTATGGCATTTGAAGAGGAATTTAATATTGAGATTCCTGACGAAGTGGCAGAAAAAATCAAAACTGTTAAAGACGCTGTGACCTACATAGATCAGGAAAAGCAAGGGTAAGGTAGTACCTGTAAAAAGAAGGTCCCCGTGAAATATGTTTTGTTTCGCGGGGCTTTCTTAAAGGTGATGTCTACTGAATGGAGGAGTTATTGCTTGAAACTTCCAGAACTGAGAATAGGCCATCTTGTGGCCAAAGTACCTATTGTACAAGGAGGCATGGCCATTCGTTTATCTACTGCCCGTTTGGCGGCGGCGGTTGCCGAGCAAGGCGGGATTGGCTTAATCGCTGCTTCCGGCATGAGCTTTGATGAATTGCGGTATGAAATTCGTCTGGCACGTTCACTTACTACAGGAATTATTGGTATCAACGCTATGGTAGCCGCGCGAGAATTCGCCGGTCTCCTGAGAACAGCGATTGAAGAGGGTATAGATCTCATTGTAGCGGGCGCCGGGTTCTCCCGGGATATGTTTGGGATGGGAAAAGCGTCCGGTACGCCAATTGTCCCGATTGTTTCGTCAGTTAAGCTTGCTAAAATTTCACAGACACTGGGTGCTTCAGCCGTTGTTGTGGAAGGAAAAGAAGCCGGCGGTCATTTAGGCACCGATCAATCTATGCGCGTATTAATCCCCG
Source organism: Veillonellales bacterium (assembly GCA_039680175.1). Taxonomy (NCBI): domain Bacteria; kingdom Bacillati; phylum Bacillota; class Negativicutes; order Veillonellales; species Veillonellales bacterium. The sequence goes on from JBDKTO010000074.1 coordinate 26,928, forward strand.
ATATTAGAAAGGCTGTTGCAATTCCGATTATCGCCGCCGGCGGGGTTATGGCGGGAAGGGATATTGTTGAAACGTTGAAATTAGGCGCCGATGGCGTTCAAATGGGCACAAGGTTTGCCGCCAGTGAAGAATCAAATGCTGCTCCAGCCTTAAAGGAATTTTATTTGAAAGCCAAGCCGGAGGATGTAGTATTGATTAAAAGTCCGGTAGGACTTCCCGGGAGGGCGATTAAAAATCCGTTTGTTGCGAAAATTCTTGAAGATGCTGCGCCAATTCCCACCGATTGTGATGCCTGTCTCAAACATTGTGCCCGAAACTTCTGTATTATTAAAGCATTGATTCGGGCGCAGCAGGGAGACTTGGAAACAGGATTGGTATTTACTGGCGAGTACATTCATAAAATAGATGAAATATTATCGGTTCGAGAAATATTTGCACGTATCATAGCCGAGGTTGAACAACTTTAGTGCCTGACAAGCATTTTATAAGGAGTTGCTGTTTCGACTCTGCAATTGGTATACAATTTAGTGTGAGGTGAAAGGTTTGAAAAAACGCGTTGTAATTACAGGTTTGGGCGCTATCACTCCTGTGGGAATCGGCAGGAATGAATTCTGGCAATCGCTTATTGCCGGGAAATCGGGCATAGGTCGTACTACCCGGTTTGATCCCAGCGATTATTCGACCCAAATCGCCGGTGAAGTCAAAGACTTTGAACCGGCAAACTATATAGATAAAAAAGAAGCGAAGCGGATGGATCGCTTTACGCAATTTGCCGTTGCCGCTACGAAGATGGCTTTTGAAGACGCAAACATCGACTTAGAAAAGGAAGATCGTAAACGGATCGGCACGGTAATCGGAACCGGCATTGGCGGGATCGAAACCTTAAATGACCAGTTTAAGGTGCTGTTTGACAAGGGACCTGGCCGGATTAGTCCTTTCTTTGTACCGATGATGATTGCCAATATGGCAGCAGGCCAGACTTCCATTACGTTTGGCCTGCAGGGCCCCAGCAGCTGTGTCATTACGGCTTGTGCCACAGGAACCAATTCGATTGGCGATGCTTTTAAAATCATTCAGCGGGGTGATGCGGATGTAATGGTAGCCGGCGGAACGGAAGCTTCTATTTCTCCGGCGGCTGTAGCTGGTTTTTGTTCGATGAAGGCCTTGTCTACCCGCAACGAAGAGCCGGAAAAAGCCTCGCGTCCTTTTGATAAAGACCGTAACGGCTTTGTTATGGGCGAAGGTGCCGGTATAGTTGTGTTAGAATCTTTGGAACATGCTTTAGCCAGAGATGCTCATATTTATGCGGAAATGGCAGGCTATGGATTTAATGCGGACGCATTTCACATTACTGCGCCGGCACCTGAAGGAGCCCAGGCGGCGCAATGTATGGCGCTGGCAATTCGTGATGCCGGGATGGAAGTTACCGACATAGATTATATTAACGCCCACGGTACGTCTACCCCGCTCAACGATAAAAATGAAACCCTGGCGATTAAGTCTCTGTTTGGTGATCATGCTTACAAATTGGCAGTCAGCTCGATCAAATCCATGACGGGACATCTTTTAGGTGCAGCCGGCGGTATTGAATGTATTGCCAGTGTGCTTACTATAGCAGAAGGAATCATACCGCCAACTATTAATTATCAGACTCCGGATGTAGATCTGGATTTAGATTATGTGCCGAATCAGGCACGCCGACAGGCAGTCAATGTGGCTATATCCAATTCTTTTGGCTTTGGTGGGCATAATGCAACGATAGTAGTAAAAAAATATCCATCTTAGCTTCAATATGAAGAATAGTCAGCGGAATCGCCAGCGTGTTCAGGCATTGGATGCATTATGCAAAACCTTGGATATTACCTTTACAGATTCTAAAATTCTGCATCAGGCGCTTACTCATACTTCGTATGCAAATGAATCAAAGAATTCCGGAGTTGTGCATAACGAACGTTTAGAGTTTTTAGGGGATGCAGTATTGGATTTAATTATTAGTGACTACCTGTTTCGTCGCTTTCCTGATCTTCCCGAAGGAGAACTAACCAAATCCAGAGCTATTATCGTCTGCGAACATACTTTGTCTTGCCGGGCGGCAGCCCTTGGGCTGGGTGAATATTTGTTGTTAGGCAAGGGTGAGATGGCTTCCGGCGGTCGTGAGCGGATTTCTATTCTGGCAGATTCTTTTGAAGCGATCATTGGCGCTATTTATGTGGATCAAGGTCTTCAACATGCCAGTCAGTTTGTCTTAAAACAACTTCATGATGATATTTTGTTAGCAGAGCGCGGTGAATCGGTTCAGGATTATAAAACTTTGCTGCAGGAAGTGGTACAGAAGAACAGTGACAGCAGAATTGTTTATGAAATCACCCGTGAAAGCGGTCCTGATCATGACAAAACTTTTGAAGTTGCAGTCATTATAAACTCCAGCCGCCTTGGCTGCGGCATTGGCAGAAGCAAGAAGGAAGCTGAGCAGCAGGCGGCTAAACAAGCTTTGATTCAGTTAAAAGTACGTGAAAGATAAAAATGGGCGGCCAATCAGGCTGCCCATTCGGTATATGGGGGATCGTATGTGAAACATTTTATTATTCCTATCTTTATTCCTCATTACGGCTGCAGCCATCAGTGCGTATTTTGCAATCAACAAAAAATTACCGGGGCAGCTACTCCGGTTACAGCCGGTGAAGTTACAGGCATTATTGAAAAATATTTGGCCAGACTGACTGAAAAGCGCCATGTAGAAGTAGCTTATTATGGAGGAAGCTTTACCGCATTACCCCTGGATATACAGCGTAATTTGCTGCTACCGGCCTTCAAGCTGCTGCAAGCCGGCACGATTCACGCCATTCGCCTTTCCACCCGTCCCGACTGTATTTCTGTAGAAATTGTGAATCACTTGCTGGCGTTGGGCGTTTCCGTTATCGAAATAGGGGCTCAATCGCTGGATGATCAAGTGCTGCAGGCTGTTTGCCGGGGCCATACTTATAACGATATCGTAAATGCGGTAGCCATTTTGCAATCATTTGACATTCAATATGGCCTTCAGTTCATGGTAGGGCTGCCAAAGGAGGACAAGACCGTTTTGGCGATTACCACCCAAAAAGCGATTGAGCTTAAACCGCATTTTGTGCGAATCTATCCGACCGTAGTAATTGCCGATACTCCTTTAGCCCAACTCTATCAGCAGCGGAAATATCAGCCATTGTCGCTGCAAACGGCAGTTGTCCGCTCAGCCTTTATGAAATTTTCTTTTGAACGTGCGGGCATACCGGTTATTCGCACCGGACTTCAGGCGACTCAAGCGCTGGCCGATCCCCAGGTTGTTCTTGGCGGACCGTTTCATCCCGCTTTCGGTGAACTGGTAGATGCTTATCTTTTTAATCAAATGCTTGCCGGATTTCTGGAACAGTTTCCGGTGATTTATGGCAGTGTGGTTGTTCATCATCATTCTAAGGACACCTCCAAATTACGCGGCCTTGCTAATGGAAATGTACGGCAATGGAGAGAAAGGTATCCGCGAATGGTTTTGCGTCTGACTGCTGACAGTGACAGCAGCGGGCAATTAGCGATTGAGTATCAAAATACTACTTATCTTATCGACCCTAATATGCTTACTCAGTGCTAAATGGTGCAGGATTTAAGGATAAATATCCGAATACAGGAATTTTTAGGAAATGTGTAGAATACTTTTATTAGTAGGACCCCGCATACTAAAAGGAGGTTACGTAATGGAAGTTCTTAAAGTATCTGCACAATCGAACCCCAAATCTGTAGCAGGTGCCCTCGCCGCCGTGCTTAGGGAACACGGCTCTGCCGAATTACAGGCAGTTGGTGCCGGAGCCGTAAATCAGTCGATTAAAGCAATTGCTATTGCCCGGGGATTTATCGCCCCTAACGGAATTGATCTAATTACCATACCTGCCTTTGCCGAAATATCGATTGACGGGGAAGAGCGTACCGCTATACGCTTTATCGTAGAGCCTCGCTAAATTGATAAAAAACCTGTTTTGCTGCCGCAAACAGGTTTTTTTCGCAATTCTTGTGTAAATAGCGGCCACGTGGTAAAATTTATGAATAGATGCTGAAAATGTGTGGTGATGGATACTTGCTGTTGCGAAAGCTGGAAGCTTACGGATTCAAATCGTTCGCGGACAAAACAGAAGTAGAATTTGGTCGTGGGGTAACCGCTATTGTAGGTCCTAACGGCAGTGGCAAAAGCAATATTTCAGATGCCATTCGCTGGGCATTAGGCGAGCAAAGCATCCGGAATTTGCGGGGCGCTAAAATGGAAGACGTAATCTTTGCCGGCAGCTCCGGGCGCCGGCCGATGGGAGTTGCGGAAGTAACTCTGACTTTTGATAATAGCGACGGGTCTCTGCCTTTGGATTTTAATGAAGTGACTATCACCCGTCGAGTATTCCGTTCCGGTGACAGTGAATATTTTATTAATAAAGCCCATTGTCGGTTAAAAGATATTCATGATTTATTGTCCAATACGGGATTAGGCCGGGATTCCATGACGATCATCGGTCAAAATAAAATTGATGAAATATTAAATAGTAAGGCAGAAGACCGCCGTCTCTTATTTGAGGATGCTGCCGGCATAACAAAATATAAGCAGCGCAAGAAAGAGGCCTTGCGCAAACTTGAGGATACCCGCCAAAATCTCGTCAGGGTTGGCGACATTACCACTGAAATTGAAACTCAGCTTGTTCCTTTATCCCAAAGTGCGGCGCGAACTCAAAAATATAATAAACTTCATAATGAACTGATTACCTGCCAAGTGACGGTGTTACTAGAAAAATTAAGTAAAGCGGAAAAAATGCTGGAAAGTGCTTCGTTGCAAAAGCAGACACTTGCTGATTCTGCAATCACGACGAGTACCCGATTAACCTTAAAGGAAACGGATAAAGAACGTTTATCGACCGAATTAGAGCAAACGGATGAAGCGATTGCACAAGTAGCGACTGCAATTAGTCAGACTGCGGCGGAATTAGAACGAATGGATGGACAGATCGGTATTTCGAATGAACGTGTTAACCAAAGTAAGCAGATACAAAAACGGCTAACCGAGGATGAGTTCCGCAATCAAAAACAACAGCAAGAGCTGCAAAGGCAGAGCAGCTGCCTGAAAGACAAAATAACGCAAAAACAGCTGCAGGAACAGCAGCTGACAGAGAATTTAACTGTAAAAACAACACAACGGGAACAAATTATCCAGAGTATGAATAAGCATGAACAGCAAATGGAAGCCGGCAAAGAACAGGCCTTGGGCTATTTACAAGCGCTGATGAACGAACGGAACGCGATTGCTACCGCGGAACGCGATTTAATCAGGATTCAACAGCGTCATGTCAATTACGCACATGAGCGTAACGAACACAATACACAGCTTACTGCAGCCCGGCAGCTGGAAACAAAGATTTGTCAAGACCAGCAGGCGGCGGCGATATTGCAGCAGCAGCTTAAGGCTCAGCAGGAACAACTTGCCAGCCGGAAAGCAGACTTGCAGTGTTCGTTACAACAATCAGCCGGGCAGGAAACCAGCTTGCAGAGCCAATTGAATGAATTCATTTCCCGCCGGCGGATCCTGGTCGGCATGCAGGAAGAATATGAAGGATTCGGCCGGGGAATTAAAAGTGTGTTGAACAGCAACGAAGACTGGCGTGTCGGGATTTGTGGCGCAGTCGGTCAAATTTTAACTGTTCCGGATCCTTATGTCACCGCAATTGAAATTGCCCTTGGCGGTGCTGTACAGCATATCGTTACAGAAAATGATGAAATTGCGAAACAGGCGATAACTTTTTTAAAAAACCATAAATTGGGACGAGCCACCTTTCTGCCCCTTACTACTGTTCACCCCCAATTGCCGCAGGAAATGGAAATCAGCGCTTCCCATGCAGTCGGGGCGATTGGCTTGGCGGCCGATCTTGTTACGTATGACAGACGTTACCAAAAAATCGCTGCCTATCTCCTGGGACGCATTATCATTGTGGATCACATTGATATTGCCTTGCGCATTGCCAAACAAAGCTCTTTTCGCTTGAAAGTAGTAACGCTGGAAGGCGAATTGCTGAATCCCGGCGGATCAATGACCGGGGGCAGTATCCGTCGGCGGGAAACCAGCTTTCTCAGCCGCAGCAATGAAATTGAAAAATGTAAAGAAAAAATTAATGATACAAAAACAAAGTTAGCTGCTGCGGAGCGGAACAGAAAAAGCGATCAAAGAACATTATCTGAACTTGAGGCACAACTGCAGTCTGTCACTGACGAATATCAGAAAGGCGAGCTGCGTCAGGCTGAATTGGAAATTCGCCGGGAAAAAGTCCATGATGACAGTACCCGGATTAGTTTGGCGATTTCCGCCATAACGGCTGAAATTGAAGACTGTCGGCAAGAACACCAGCAACTGGATTTGAATCTGGTGCAAAGTAAAGCCCGGGTAAAAAAACTGGAAAGCGACGATGTAAAACAGCAGCAGTCAGTGCAGCAATGGCAGACAACGCTGAAGGAAATGCAGTTATCCCGTGAGCAGCTAAATGCCGGGATTACGGACGACAAAGTCATGCTTTCAGCCTTGCAGCAAGAATTATCTTCGTTAATCAATACCTTAAACCAGTATCGCGAGGATAACGCTGTGATTCAGGCTCAACTCCAGAGTCTGATGGAAGAAAAATCAGCTCTGGAGAAGCAGATAGCCGAATTGGGACAGGAAATGTCAATTATTACGGCCAAACGGACGGAACTTGCCAACCAAAAAATACAACGGGAGCAGGAATATCAGCAGCTGTATGCAAAAAAAGCAGCCACTCTTGGCGCCATGCAGCGGTCGGAACAAGAATTGAAGGAGCTGCGCCGCGCCGCTAGCGATCTGCAAAACAGATTGCATGAAGTAGAGCTGCTTGATACAAAATATAATTATGCGGTTACACATTGCATCAGTGAATTAAGCGAGCAATATTCACTGACAGTGGCAGAGGCTCATTCTTTACGCCGTTCTGAGACAAATATTCAATTGACAGCTATGATCCGGGATTTAGAAGGGGAAATAACCGAACTGGGACCGGTTAATCCGGCTGCGATTGAAGAGTATCAGCGCTTGCGGGAACGTTACCAATTTTTGCAAAAGCAATGTCAGGATCTTGTAGCTGCCCAAGATTATTTGTCATCCCTGCTTCACGACATTGATTCAACCATGGCGAAACAATTTTCTGCGGCCTTACGCAAGATTAATGAGTACTTTGGCGACATATTTGTGAAATTATTTGGCGGCGGCAAAGCGCATTTGGTATTAACAGACCCCAAGAACATGCTGGAAACAGGAATTGAAATCTTTGTTCAGCCCCCCGGGAAAAAGCAGCAAAATCTGGTTTCCCTATCGGGCGGCGAACGTGCCTTAACGGTAATTGCGCTGTTATTTGCCTTTTTAACGTACCGTCCGGCCCCCTTTAGCGTAGTTGACGAAATTGATGCTCCTTTGGATGAGGCTAATTTACAGCGATTCAGTAATTTTTTGCGAGAGTACTCGCAGCATACTCAGTTTATTGTAGTAACCCATCGTAAGGGAACCATGGAGGCAGCGGATGTTATGCATGGCGTTACTATTGAAGAAGCAGGCGTTTCTCGGCTTGTATCCGTCAAATTTACCGAAAAAGCCGGGTAATTCGCTATCGAACAACGGAGGTTTTTTATAATGGGTTTCTTTGATAAATTAAAATCGGGTTTAGAAAAAACCAGGAAAGGTTTTACGGAAAAAATCGAGCAGCTGGTTATTGGCTATGCCCAAATTGATGATGAATTTCTTGATGATTTAGAAGCAGTACTGCTCTGTGCTGACGTGGGGGTGCAAACTACCGCTAAATTGATGGCTGCTGTGAGAGCGGGCATAAAGGCCAAAGAGATTCAATCGCCGGAGCAGTTAAAACCTTTCTTAGAAGAAAAGATCAGCGCTATCTTAGCCCAAGCTTCACCTGCTACCCAATTGGCGGTAAATCCGCCCACCGTGATAGTGGTAGTCGGGGTAAACGGGGTAGGAAAAACCACCACGATTGGCAAGCTGGGGAATTTTTATCATCAGCAAGGCTGCAAGGTCATGCTGGCCGCCGGCGACACATTTCGGGCGGCCGCTATTGACCAATTGGAAATCTGGGGCAAACGGATCAAAGCCGACGTAATCAAGCAGACGGAAGGCTCGGATCCGGCGGCGGTCGCTTTTGATGCCGTACAATCGGCAAAAGCCAAAAAAGCCGATATTTTGCTTATCGATACGGCAGGACGCCTTCATACGAAAGCCAATTTAATGGAAGAACTGAAAAAAATCAACCGGGTTATTGCCCGCGAGCTGCCGGGAGCGCCGCACGAAACCTTGCTGGTGCTTGACGCTACTACCGGTCAAAATGCGGTGAATCAGGCTAAAATTTTTGCTGAAACAGCCGACGTGTCCGGTGTGGTACTGACCAAATTGGACGGTACGGCTAAAGGCGGCGTGGTCGTAGCCATTAACGCTGAACTGCATATACCGGTAAAATGGATTGGCGTTGGTGAAGGTGTTAACGATTTGCGGCCATTTGTGCCCGGGGATTTTGCCAAGGCATTATTCGGTGACAAGTAAAAATACTTGACAGCAGCTGCGGTATTCTTTATAATTAATTTTTGTAAAGTGTTTCCTTGTTAGTAAATAGGTGATGTTACCGTGTTGGATAAAATTTTACGTATGGGCCTGTTGTTTGATTTTTACAGTGCTTTACTTACGGATAAGCAGCAGCAGTGTATCAAAATGCATTATTTGAATGACTATTCCCTTGCGGAAATCGCCGATGACTTCCATGTTTCCCGTCAGGCCGTTTATGATATACTGCGGCGGGCGGAACAAACATTGGAAGAATATGAGCAGAAGCTGCGGCTGGTGGAACGTTACCAGCGGGAGCAGCTGATCATCCGAAAAATTTACGATTTGTTAGCCGGTGTACCGGAAGACAGCCGGCAGCATTCGGCAATCAATCAGGCGTTAGAACAATTAGTCAAATTGCTGGATTCCCCCAGGGAGGTGTAACATGGTATTTGAAGGATTAGCCGACAAACTGCAGCAAACTTTTAAAAAATTGCGCGGGCGCGGTAAATTATCCGAAGCAGATGTTAATGAGGCCATGCGGGAAGTGCGAATGGCACTTTTGGAAGCCGATGTCAACTTCAAAGTAGTGAAAGACTTTATTGCCAAAATAAAAGCGCGGGCTGTGGGACAAGATGTTATGCAGAGCCTGACCCCGGCCCAGCATGTGATAAAAATTGTTAATGATGAACTGACAGAATTGATGGGCGGCGCACAAAGCCGGATTACGATTGCCTCACGTCCGCCGACGATTGTGATGCTGGTTGGCTTGCAGGGAGCCGGTAAGACAACTACTGCCGGTAAGCTGGCACATTTATTGAAAAAGCAAAGCAAACAGCCCCTGCTGGTGGCAGCCGATATTTACCGGCCGGCTGCAATTAAACAGCTGCAGGTATTGGGCGAACAGGTAGATTGTCCGGTATTTTCCCTGCCGGATAGCCGCAATGCTGTCGATATCGCTCAAAAGGCAATTGAATATGCCTTGTCCCATGCCCGGGATATGGTAATTATTGATACTGCCGGCCGACTGCATATCAATGAAGAGCTGATGCAGGAATTAAAGTCGATTAAGCAGGCTGTTCAGCCCCACGAGATACTGCTGGTTGTCGATGCCATGACAGGTCAGGATGCCGTCACTGTTGCCGAAAGTTTTAATAATGATTTAGGCGTGGACGGCGTAATTCTGACAAAACTGGACGGCGATGCCCGGGGCGGCGCAGCTTTGTCGGTTAAAGCAGTAACCGGCCGGCCAATTAAATTTGCCGGTATGGGTGAGAAATTAGATGCATTAGAACCGTTTCATCCGGATCGCATGGCTTCGCGAATCCTGGGAATGGGCGACGTGCTTAGCTTGATTGAGAAGGCTGAGTCAGCCATTGATCTTGAGCAAGCCAAGGCGATGGAAAAGAAGTTTCGTAAAGAAAGCTTTACCCTGGAAGATTTCTTAGATCAAATGCAGCAAGTGCGTAAATTAGGACCCCTTGATCAAATACTGGGCATGCTGCCGGGAATGGGTAATCTGAAAAAGCTGCAGGATGTCAAGATTGATGAAAAAGAACTCAGCCAGATTGAAGCCATTATTCGTTCCATGACCATCAAAGAACGCCGGGATCCGGCTATTATTAACGGCAGCCGGCGCAAGCGCATTGCCTTGGGCAGCGGTACCCGCGTTCAAGCCGTTAATAAGCTGCTGAAACAGTTTGCGGAGGCTAAAAAGATGATGAAGCGGCTTCAGGGAATGCAAAAAGGGAAAAAGGGGCTGGGAGGATTTAACTTGCCATTCATGCGCTGATGCATTATCAGCGGGCAGCTTGGATAATAGTATTTTCACTGGATATTCTATGAAGGAGGTGATTTTTGTGGCAGTTAAAATTCGTTTAAACCGTATGGGAGCTAAGAAGAACCCTTTTTATCGCGTAGTTGTGGCTGATTCCCGTTTCCCTCGCGATGGCCGATTTATTGAAATTCTGGGACACTACGATTCCACGCAAGACCCGGCAATCATCAAAATCGATGAAGATAAAGTAATTGATTGGCTGAAAAAAGGCGCTCAGCCCACGGATACTGTAAAGGCATTGTTAAGCCAGATCGGTATTATGAAAAAATGGGATGAACTGAAGCGTACGAAGAAAGAGGCGTAATAACAATGAAAGAGCTTATTGAAATTATCGCCAAAGCATTAGTTAAAAATCCGGAGCAAGTCAATGTTACGGAAGCGCTGGATTCCCATGCTGACGTATATGAATTGCGGGTAGCCCCGGATGATATGGGAAAGATTATCGGCAAACAAGGCCGTATTGCCAAAGCATTGCGAACGGTAGTAAAAGCTGCCGCCACTCGTGAAAACAAGAAGGTTATGATCGAAATTATCTAAAAAGGCGGTTAGGACATGGATAAGATATCGTTAAAATGTCCGGTGACCATTAAAGCAAAAGTTACCGAAGACCTGAAAAAACAATTAGCTGTTGAGATTCAGGATGCCATAAAGAAAGTGGATATTGAATTGCAGCAAATTGATTTTCACGCCAAAAGAATGATGACCGAACAAGCGAAGCAGGACGCTCAGGGCCTTATTGCCATTAGACAGCAAATTGATCTGGAAAAGCAAAAACGGCTGGAATTTAAAAATAATATGTTGGAAAAGCTAAAGGAAACAGCCCAATTGGAGCAGGGAGCGGAAATTGTTCAAGGTACGCTGGAGCGGATAGTGGAAGTCAGCATAGGCGATAATTTGCCTAAAATTATGAACACTGAGATTTTGCTGGAAGACGGTAAAATCATTGCCTTTCGCAGTTAGTCGATCTTATGGCCGAACAGTTAATTGCAGTGGGAAAAATTGTTGCCCCGCACGGTGTGCGGGGTGACGTTCGTGTTATTCCGCTTACCGACTTTCCGCAGCGATTTCAAAAATCAAAAAATATCTTATTAGAAGATAGAACCTGCTTGACCATTGAGCAAGTAAAATATCACAATCGGTTTGTTTTGTTAAAATTCCGCACCTTTAATACGATAAATGAGGTAGAAAGCCTAAAGGGCAAAATACTTTATGTAGAGGAAAAAGATGTTGTTCCCCTGCCGGTAGGACAGTATTATCATTTCCAAATTGTTGGGTTACAGGTTTATACTGATCAGGGCAAATATATCGGGACTATCACCGATATCCTGGAAACCGGCAGCAATGATGTTTACGTAGTTGAGCAAGAAGGAAGCAAACCTGTATTAATACCGGCTTTAAAAAAAGTGGTGCAGAAAGTCGATGTGGCCAATGGACAGATGATGGTAAAACTCCAGGAAGAATGGGAATAGATTATGCGGATTGATATTGTTTCATTATTTCCCGAAATGTTCGAGGGCCCCTTGGGGCACAGCATCCTTAAGCGAGCCCAGGATGCTGATTTATTGCAGATTCATGTTACTAATCCCAGAAAATTCACCGATGATAAGCATCACATAACGGATGACTGTCCTTTTGGCGGCGGTGCGGGAATGGTCATGAAACCGGAGCCGATTTATCGGGCGGTACAAGACATTGTTGCCGCTGCTAATATTGCCAACCGGCGGATTATTTTGCTGTGCCCCGGCGGCTATCCCTTAGATCAGCGGAAAACACAGCAATTATCCCAGTATGAGCAGCTTATCTTTGTGTGCGGCCATTATGAAGGAATTGACGACCGGATTCGGCAGCATGTCGCTGATGAAGCTGTTTCTATTGGCGACTATGTTTTGACAGGCGGCGAATTACCGGCTATGGTGGTAATTGATGCAGTGGCACGGTTAGTGCCGGGGGTGCTTGGCTCCAGTGAGTCCGCCCCAGCGGATTCTTTTTACAACGGACTATTAGAATATCCCCAGTATACCCGGCCCCAGGAATTTAATGGCTGGTCGGTGCCGGAAATTTTATTGTCCGGTAATCATGCAAAAATTGAACGCTGGCGAAGGAAGCAATCCATTCTTAACACCCTGGAACGGCGGCCGGACTTATTGAAGCAGTTTCAACTGAGTCAGGAAGATGTTAAACTGTTGTCGGAAATTCTTGCGGAGCGAGAGGAAGGCTAATATGAGAGCGCCGATTTATCTTGGCCTGGTGCATTATCCTATTTATAATAGAAATGGTCAGGTGATTACCACCGCCATTACTAATTTTGATATCCATGACATTGCCCGTACCTCGCGGACTTATAATATAAAAAAATATTTCATCATTCATCCCTTAGAAAGCCAGGCGGCGCTTGCCAAAGATATTATCCATTATTGGCAGGACGGTTTTGGCAGCCGCTATAATCCGGATCGGCGGGAAGCGTTCAGCATAGTGGATATTATCCCCGATATTGAGAAGGCTGTCGCGCGGATAGAAGATGCGGAAGGGGTAAAGCCAATTCTGGTTGCTACGGATGCCCGGACATTTTCCCATGCTGTTTCTTACAGGGAGCTGCGAACCAAGCTGGAAACGGGCAGCAGTCCCGTCTTACTGTTATTTGGCACAGGGTGGGGCATGGAGAAACAGATTATGGCCCGGTTTGATTATATTTTGGATCCAATTTATGGCCCGGGAGATTATAATCATTTACCGGTGCGAGCGGCAGCGGCTATTATTTTAGACAGACTTTTAGGCGAACCCTGGTGGCAGGGTCCAAAAATTTCTTGAGTTTCCGCTGCGTATATGATACAATTTTAAACGTGTAAACGGATGGTCCTCTGCTTTTATGCTGTTGTGCTAAGGGTACGAACGTCTAGTATTAAGGAGGAATTTAGTAATGAATATGATTCAGGCACTTGAACAGGAACAACTTCGAAAGGATATTCCTTCATTTAAACCAGGCGATACCGTCCGTGTCCATGTAAAAGTCGTCGAAGGCAATCGTGAACGGATTCAGGTATTCGAAGGCGTGGTCATTAATCGCAAAAGCGGCGGCGTACGTGAAACCTTCACCGTTCGGCGGATATCCTACGGCGTAGGGGTTGAACGTACTTTCCCAGTGCATTCACCGCGAGTTGATAAAATTGAAGTGATGCGCCGCGGCATTGTCCGTCGGGCGAAGCTGTACTATTTGCGCAATCTTACCGGTAAAGCGGCGCGTATTAAAGAAAGACGCTAGGATGGTAGTGATAGGGACTGTATCTTCAGTCCCTTTCTTCATTTTGCAAGGAGGAATGATGGTGAGCAATACAAATTTAGGGGAAGAGATTAAGGACTGGATTATTTCGATTCTGATTGCGGTGGTATTAGCGTTTTTTATTCGTTATTTTATTGTGGAATTATATATGGTAGAAGGTCCCTCCATGCGTCCTACCCTGCAAAATAGTGAGCGGCTGGTAGTCAATAAATTTATTTACCGCTTTAAGGCGCCGGAGCGTGGCGATGTCCTGGTATTTCGTTATCCTCGGGATCCCAGTCGAGATTTTATTAAACGGGTTATCGCCGTGGCCGGTGATTCTATAGAAGTTAAGGACGGGCGAGTATTTGTAAACAGCCAGCTCATGAATGAGCCTTACATATTGGAAAAAACCCGGGGTTCCTATTCTTTGACGACAGTACCGGAAGGCCGTATTTTTGTCATGGGAGATAATCGCAATAACTCCGAAGACAGCCGGTTCCGTGATGTGGGGTTTGTCCCGCTGGAGTTAGTAAAAGGGAAAGCAGTCATGGTTTTTTGGCCCTTGGATCACATAAAAGCGCTGCCTTAATATCAAACTACTAGCAAGACTTAGATTATGGCTTGACAGAGAGTGAGATCATCATGGAAGACATACAGATTAACTGGTTCCCCGGACATATGGCGAAAGCCCAGCGGATGATCCGGGAAAACTTGAAGTTAGTGGATGTTGTCATTGAACTGCTGGACGCTCGTATTCCCGTGAGCAGTGGGAATCCGGTAATGAATGAAATCATTGGCAATAAACCGCGGGTGGTAGCGTTGAATAAAGCGGATCTGGCGGAAGAATTCTGGACGAAGTGCTGGACTGCCCATTTTAGGAGCAAGGGTCTGCAAGTCGTTGCCCTGGATGCAGTCAGCGGCAAAGGAACAAAGCTTTTAGTCAACAAGGTGGAACAGGCAGCCGGGGCAAAGATAGCAGCGCTGGCAGCTAAGGGAATTAAAAACCGCGCTGTGCGAGCCATGATTTTAGGTATTCCCAACGTGGGCAAATCTTCGCTGATTAATCGCCTATTAGGCAGCGCTGCCTTGCGCACTGCCGATAAACCGGGGGTTACAAGGGGAAAACAGTGGATTAAAATTGGTAAGAATATGGAATTACTGGATACTCCCGGCGTATTATGGCCCAAACTCCAGGATATGGATGTTGCATTTAAGCTTGCCGTTACCGGAGCGATTAATGACGAAGTCTATGATTTGGAGAAAGTCATGTTTAAATTTCTCGCTCTGTTGCGTAATGACTATCCGGAACGGCTCATCGACCGCTTTAAGCTAAACTCCCCCTTGCCGGAAGACCCCCTTGAGCTGCTGACGGTAATTGGTGCCAAACGCGGCTGTCTGAAAAGCGGCGGCAGAGTTGATGCCGATAAAGCCCGGCGAATCATTTTGAACGAATTTCGCGGCGGGAAATTAGGGCCGATTACCCTCGACTATCTGGATAGTCCGGATATGGCAAGAAAATGAGAGAGCTTCACTATCGTCCCTAATGACAAAGAGAATAAAAAATAGGAATAGCTGTCAGCTATTCCTATTTTTTATTTTCATAACAGGGATTTGCCGGGTGTATCCAGAATACTATGTTAATCGTATCATGGCTGTGAGGGGATATTGTTGGAAATAAACAAAATGACAGTGTCACAAATCGCCCGGCTGTTAGAGGAAAAATCAATTGAGAAAGCGGTTTTGGCGCAGCTGCAGTTGGATTCACGCATCTCTGTGACGCGGTTAGTACAGAAATGGATTCGGCAGCAGGCAGCGGAGAGTTTGGAAAAGCAGCGGGTGCATAATTTATATCAGCAGGAACGAAGCTTGACTCAGCAAGGCTATTCCCTTATCACCGGTGTTGATGAAGCCGGCAGGGGTCCTTTGGCTGGTCCTGTTGTGATTGCTGCCGTCATACTGCCGCTCAATCATTATCTGCCTTGCTTAAATGATTCTAAAAAGCTTTCCCCTAAACAACGGGAGAAACTTTATATCGCCATTAAGCAGGCTGCTGTGGCGGTAAATCATATTGTTGTTGATATTGATAAAATTGATTCGCTGAATATATATCAAGCTACTATCGGCGGCATGTATCAGGCAATTGCCGGGCTAAAGCCTTTTCCCCAGGTTGCCTTAATCGATGCGGTTCCCTTGCCGGAACTTGCTATTCCATCCGCATCATTAATTGGCGGCGACGCAATTAGCGCCTCGATTGCCGCAGCATCCATTATTGCCAAAGTGGAAAGAGATCATCTGATGGACAAAATGGACCAAAAGTATCCCCAATATGGTTTTGCCAAGCATAAAGGCTACGGAACAGCTGAGCATCTTCGTGCCCTGCGGGAATATGGGCCCTGTCCGATTCACCGGCGAAGTTTCGAACCGGTAAAATCGTGGGGGGATCTATTGTGAAAATCGGTAATATGCCAGTCGGAATGCCTGCCCAAAATGGGAATGTTCAGGCTGAACCGCAGCTGGAAGTCGAACAGACCGGGCAAAAGGTGACGGATTCCGCTAAATTGGTACTAAATAATCTAGTTAAAACTCTGATGTCCGAAGCGGCGGGACTATTGCAGCAGCGGGATACGATTCTTTTGTCGCTGCCGACGGAAATTCAACCGACAGTAGAAAATATTATCCAAAAGAACATGCCCGGGCTGGAAGATTTATCCCAAGGGGCCGCTTCGCTGGCTGCATTGCAAAAAAAGACGACAGATCAATTGCAGCAGTTACTGACGCTGCTGGCTGATTTTACCGGCATGACCGACCAGCTTAAACCGCAGCTGACGGATTCGTTGCAGCAAGCACTCCGTACCTATACTCCACTGAAGGAGATGAGTACAGAGCTGCTTACTGTCGATGATCTTATCTCAATGGCAAAACAGCTGCTGGCGAATCCGTCGTCTGACATTGGAATTGTCGTCGCGGAGCGCAGCCGCCAGCTGTGGCAGCAGTCGCCGCTGGCGGCCGCCGCTGCACTGCCGGAAGCCAGCCAAAAAGCGTTAAGCCAATTTATCGCTTTACTATCGCAGCATGTACCGGAACCATTAAAGACAGCTGCCGCACAATACAAATTGAAAGAGCTGCCTGATTTATGGGCGTTGCTGCAAGCGAAGGATGTTTTAAAATGGTGGGATATGACTCCGGATAAATTGAGCGCGTCGCTGCAATCCTTGCGAAAATTGGTCATGTTATTGCAAAAACCGGAGACCGTGCAGGGGGAAACGATTGCCAATACTACTATTTTAAGTATGAATACGCCGCTTTATCTGGGCGATGGCACACAGCCCTACCCGGCATATATTCATATTTTTCATGAATCGCCGTCCCCAAGCGGCTCTTCCGAAAGCAGACAGTATGAAACCTGGATTCATATTTGCCTGCAAACCGAATATGCCGGCACAGTGGATGTTGTTTTCCGCCTGTATCAGCAAGATCAATTGGATGTGCGGGTTTCATTTTCGGCTCCCCAGGCAGCTCGGCTGTTTAACGAGTGCCTGCCTGACATTAAAGCCGGTTTTCGCGATTTTGCTCTGCATCTGAGTCAGATTAGTGTAAAGACTGAGGCGGATGAACCATGAGCAATGAACAGGAAAAAACCAAGCGGGCGATTGCCCTGCGTTATAAACAAGCCCAGGACATGGCTCCCAAAGTTGTAGCTAAAGGCTCGGGGTTTATTGCCGAACAGATTCTAAAGGCTGCAAAAAAAAATGGTGTGCCGGTTTATCAAAATAAAACGCTAACTACATTGTTAATGGCAGTCGATTTAGACCGTGAAATCCCTCCCGAATTGTATCAAGCCGTTGCCGAAGTGTTAGCTTACATTTATCGTGTTGATCAAGGTATAGGCAGAGGGAAAAGGTAGGAGGTCTCCATGCGTCGCATATTGTTAGAAAATGTTTCCGCCGGCATGAAACTGGCTAAACCGCTGTATAACGCGGACGGTATGGTTCTTTTAAATGCCGGTATTGAGCTGAAAAACCGCTTTATTGGCCGTTTAAAAGACTTGGATGTAACTTACGTATATGTTGAGGATGCCTTAACCCAGGATATTGATGTTCCGGATGTAATAAGCGAAAAAACACGGCTGGAATCTATTGCCAGTATTAAGAACATTACCGAACAAGTAAAACTAGGCAAAGGAGTGGAAGCCGAAAAAGCCAAAAAAGTGGCCAATAACCTGGTCGATGAATTATGTTTGAATCATGATGTACTGTTGAATTTTATCGACATGCGCACCCGTAGCGATTATTTGTTTGGTCATGCGGTCAATGTTTGTGTATTATCGATTATGACCGGCATCGGGCTGGGATACGATGAATTACGGCTGCGGGATTTAGGTGTTGGCGCTCTGCTGCACGATGTGGGTAAGACACGGATTGCACCTGAAATTTTGGCTAAGACGGATCGCTTAACCCGGAGTGAGGTTGAAGAAATAAAAAAACACCCTTTGCTTGGCTTTGAAATTTTACGGAAAAATCCGGACATCAGTCTGGTTTCGGCTCATTGCGCCTTTCAGCATCACGAGCGGAATGATGGCAGCGGCTATCCCCGGGGTCTGAAAAACTCGGAGATCCATCAATTTGCCCAAATCGTTTCCATTGCGGATGTCTATGACGCTCTGACAGCGGACGTTACTTATCGCCGGGCGGTGCCCGTATATGAAGCTCTGGCTATTATCACCAAAGCGGGCGGTACTTATTTTGACTTGGATTTAGTGAATCAGTTCGCCGACAATATTGCAATCTATCCCATTGGGACGGTGGTACGGCTCAACGACAACCGGATTGGTGTGGTAGTTGATATTTCCCGCGATTACAAAAGTCAGCCGGTGGTTAGAGTTATTCAGGATAAAAATCGGAAGCCGGTTCGTACCTTGGTCGAATTGGATTTATCGAAAAAAACACGTTTATATATTGCCGATGTCGTAGAACGATAACTTGTGATACAACAGCGGGTAAACCGGCAGAATGCGGTTGTATCAGGTGAATATACTAAAGAGGTGTTGGCGTGAATCATATACAAGTAGGAGAACTGGGCGAGGCCGCCGCTGCCGACTATTTACAAGCAAAGGGATACCGTCTGCTTGACCGGCGATACCGCAGCCGGACCGGCGAAATCGACATCGTTGCTGTCAGTGAGGCCGGAGTCCTGGTTTTTGTGGAAGTAAAAACCAGGCGCAGTACTGCTTATGGTTTTCCGGCAGAAGCAGTAACATATCAAAAACAGCAAAAAATCATTAAAACGGCTTTGTGTTTTTTGCAGCAGCATAACCAAGGCAATGTTCCCTGCCGCTTTGATGTCATTGAAGTCCAGATCGATGCCGGCAACACACTAAAATATAATCATATCATAAATGCGTTTGGCCGGTAACCGGTCAGAAAAGTGGTGTATATTTTGCGAATTATAGTGGGAATTACCGGAGCCAGCGGAGCAATCTACGGGCTGCGTTTCATTGAAGTATTAAAAGAAGCCGGCTGTGAAATCCATGCCGTCATATCCGAGCATGGCAGGCAAGTATTAGAATATGAATGCGGCTCTGCGGCGAAAGCGGTTATTAACACAGTCGATTTTCTGCATGATGTAAACAATGTTTCGGCTTGCATTGCCAGCGGTTCGTTTAAAAGCGATGCCATGGTAGTTGTACCTTGTTCCATGCGGACGGTGGCCGGCATTGCAAATGGCATTGCCGACAATCTGCTGCTGCGGGCGGCTGACGTCACGCTTAAAGAAGGACGCACGCTGGTACTGGTGCCGCGGGAAACACCCTTCAGCGCAATTCATCTGGGGAATATGCTGAAATTAGCCCAGCTGGGAGTGAGAATATTGCCGGCATCTCCGGGATTTTATCACCGGCCCAAGGATTTACAGGCGTTGGTTGATATGATGGTGGGAAAAATTTGTGATTCGATCGGCATGGAGCACAATCTGTTTGAACGCTGGACCGGTCAGTAAATCCGGGAGGTTATCACTTGTTTGCCAAAACGTTAGGTTCTACCACGCTCGGGCTGAACGGCGTACTCATTACAGTGGAAGTCGATATCACTAATGGCTTACCGGGGTGGGAGATCGTCGGCTTACCGGATACTGCCGTGCGGGAATCACGAGAACGGGTGAGGGCTGCCATCAAAAATGCCGGCTTTGAGTTCCCTGCCCGCCGCATTACCGTCAATCTTGCACCGGCAGACTTAAAAAAGGACAGTTCCGGCTTGGATCTGCCGATTGCTGTGGGAATGTTAGCAGCTCTCGGACACATTACCGTGGACAGCTGTCAGCAGTATTTGTTTGTCAGCGAACTTTCGCTGGATGGGAAGCTGCGGGGAATTTCCGGTATATTGCCCATGGCGATTCACAGTCTGGAACAGGGAATCAGCGAAATATTCGTCGCCGCGGAAAATGTGCAGGAAGCGCTGTTAGTGAGCGGCCTGACAGTGTATTCTCCCCGCACATTGGCACAGCTGGCGGCGCATTTGCGCGGCGACTGTCTTTTATTGCCGGAAAGCAAACAAGCAGTTGGTTCACAAGTACAATCAGCGGAAGATTTTGCTGATGTGCAGGGACAGGTAGTAGCGAAACGGGCGCTGGAGATTGCCGCAGCCGGTGGTCATAATGTTTTAATGGCCGGGCCTCCCGGGTCCGGTAAAACCATGCTGGCCCAGCGGATTCCCTCCATATTGCCGGTTATGTCGGACCAGGAAGCTTTGGAAGTCACTAAAATTTACAGCGTCGCCGGGTTATTGACAAATACCAGCGGCTTAATCCGCACCCGTCCCTTTCGCAATCCCCATCATACCATCTCCGCGGCGGGCATGATCGGGGGAGGCCGGATTCCCCGTCCGGGAGAAGTGACATTAAGCCATAACGGCGTGCTGTTTTTAGATGAACTTCCCGAGTTTCCCCGTCAGGTTATGGAAGTACTGCGTCAGCCGCTGGAGGACGGTCATGTTACTATATCGCGGGTAAACGCTTCCTTATCCTATCCGGCTAAATCTATGCTGATTGCGGCGATGAATCCTTGTCCGTGCGGCTTTTTAACAGATCCATCTCACCCGTGCAGCTGCAGTCCGGGAGACATACACCGATATACGAAAAAAATTTCCGGCCCGCTGCTGGATCGAATTGATATCCATATTCATGTACCACGGCTGGAATATAATGAAATGACCGGGACGAATCCGTCTGAATCGTCAGTGCAGATTCGCCGGCGGGTGGAAGCGGCGCGGCAGCTTCAGCAGCAGCGTCTGGAGAAGTTCGGCTTGCACTGCAATGCCCAAATGAGCCATAAGCATTTGAAAAATTTATGTCCGCTGACCGCCGGGGCGCAAAGCTTGTTAAAGCAGGCTTTTGCCAAAATGAGTCTAAGCGCCAGAGGCTATGACCGCATCATCAAAGTAGGCCGCACCATTGCCGATTTAGCCAATTCTTCAGCTATCTCCGATGTTCACATTGCCGAGGCAATTCACTTGCGGGACAGTCTGAAAGAGATTCTCTGAATCACTTAGGCTCGGTATTGGGAGGTGAATTTTTGTATAAACTGTTATGTCCGCAGCTGGTTTTGAATGCTTTATCCGACATTAATTTGGAAGAATTAGAAAAATTAGGGATAAAAGGAATTATTTTTGATTTGGACAATACGATCATTCCCTGGGATCAGCCGGCCATGCAGCCTGATATTATTCAATGGCTGAAGGGTTTAGCGGCACGGGGCTTCAAAATAGGATTGGTGTCCAATAACCGGCGGCAGAGGGTAAAAGAAATTGCCGCTCAGTTTGCTATTCCCTTTGCGGCTCGCGCGTATAAACCGGCCAAAACCGGGTTTCGCCAGGTAGCGTCACAAATGCGGTTAACGTCCGATCAGGTAGCCGTGGTCGGCGATCAGCTGTTTACCGATATATTGGGGGGCAACCGTTTGGGCTTATACACTATTTGGGTGGCACCGTTAAGTTCAAAAGAATTTATCGGCACAAAAATCACCCGGCAGCTGGAAAAACTGACGGTTCGCATTTTGCGCTCAAAAGGGATGTTGAAAACTCACCAGCCACGCTGCCGGTGAGAATTAAAATATTGAATGAGGGAGTATCAATGAGGATAAACGGCAAGACAAAAATAATCGGGGTAATGGGATGGCCCATTGAGCATTCACTGTCGCCACGTATGCATAATGCGGCTTTTGCTGCCGCCGGATTGGATTACGTCTATCTGCCGCTGCCGGTGCAGCCGGATCAATCGGCAGCGGCGATCACCGGGCTGAAAGCGTTAGGCTTTGTCGGTGCGAATGTAACCATCCCCCATAAAGTGGCAGTTATGCAGTATTTGGACGATATTGATCGCAGTGCGCAAATGGTAGGAGCTGTGAATACCATCGTCATTCAACAGGGAAGAGCGATCGGCTATAATACAGACGCGGCAGGCTTTATTCGTTCCCTGCAGAATCGGCAGATTACTTTCGCCGGGGGAAAAGCAGTTATTCTGGGGGCAGGCGGGGCAGCCCGGGCCCTGGTCTGCGGTCTGATTGACCATGCTGTCGATACAGTTATTATCGGTGCCCGGGATAGGGTAAAAGCGGCTGGCTTGGCTCATTTATTCCGCGATTATTGTAATATTTATGCCTATGACTGGCAGCAGGAAGCCTTCAATCGTGAAATGGAGAATTGCGACTTATTGATTCATTGCACCCCACTGGGGATGTTTCCCAATATAGCGGCTGAACCGCCGGTTAACTGGCCCCACGTCAATCCCAGTGCAGCGGTGTGCGATATCATCTACAATCCGTCTCGGACGCGGTTTTTAGAGCAGGCAGCGGCAAGGGGACATGTCGTTATCAATGGGCAGGGGATGCTGGTTGAACAAGGGGCTGCTGCCTTTGAACTTTGGACCGGTCAGCCTGCACCCCGGGAAATTATGTACAGCGTTTTTACTTGAACGCTGTATTTTTTGTCTGTTATCAGTACTTTAGTTTATTGCTTTGCAGCATTTGTAAATTTTTTATTGTTTTTCAATTTTTTTGGCAGGAAAAAAAAGGGGTATTGCGAATATGTATGGTACATAACAAAGTAATAAACATGGATGCGAAGAATTTAAGGCCACAGGTGGGCACTTTAGCCTTAAAGGAGCAGCTAGTGCAACCGGCCATTTTGTATAGAATTTTGTACAAATGCCGGTTGCTTTTATTTTTATTAGGTGGTGCAGAAATGTCCAGCAAACATAAACGGTTAGGCGACATATTAATGGAAACCGGCTTGTTAAGCGAAGACCAGTTGAAAAAGGCCCTGGTCGTACAAAAAAAGACCGGAGAACGATTGGGAAAAGTACTTATTAATTTAGATTATATTACGGAAGAAAGCATGATTGAAGTACTGGAATTCCAGCTGGGTATTCCTCACGTCAATTTGTCCGATACGGTAGTAAAAGAAGAAGTCGCCGCCCTTATTCCTGTCTCCTTGGCGGAACGGTATCAGATTATCCCCATTAAGCAGGCAGGGAAAAAGCTTACCCTCGCCATGGTCGATCCCACTAATTTTTTTGCTATTGACGATGTGCGCATGATCACCGGCTGCGACGTGGAAGCCGTTATTGCTGCCGAGGGGGAAGTGAAGCGGGCCATTAATCAGTCTTACGGCGTAAGTCAGCTGGTAGAAAAGGCTGTTCATAAGCTGCAGTCCGAGGAATCTGCCGGAACGGTGGAAATTCAGGCGAAGGATGATGCTCCGATTGTCAGCATCGTGAATTCATTGATCCATCAGGCAATCAAAGAACGAGCCAGCGATATTCATATTGAACCGCAGGATAAATCGGTGCGGGTTCGGTTTCGCGTTGACGGCATGCTGCGGGAAGTGGCTGCCTTTCCCCGGCATACCCTTGCGGCATTAATTTCCCGCATTAAGATTATGAGTCAGATGGACATTGCCGAAAGACGGCTGCCTCAGGACGGCCGGATCAAGTTTACCGAGGCCGGCCGCGAAATTGACATCAGGACGTCCACTCTGCCGACGATTTTAGGTGAAAAGGTGGTAATGCGGATTCTGGATAAAAAATCTGTTATTCTGGATATTAAAGCTCTCGGCATGTCGGCGGCTAATTTAAATAAATATCACCATTTATATACTCGTTCCCACGGCATGATTCTGGTCACAGGCCCTACCGGCTCCGGTAAAACGACGACTTTGTATTCCACATTAACCGACATCAATTCGCCCAGCAAAAATATTATTACGGTGGAGGACCCGGTAGAATACCGGCTGGAAGGGGTAAACCAGGTACAAGTCAACTATAAAGCCGGACTGAATTTTGCCGATGGGTTGAAATCCATTTTACGTCAGGACCCCAATATTATTATGGTAGGTGAAATCCGGGACGGTGAGACTGCCGATATTGCCATTCGGGCGGCACTGACCGGTCATCTGGTGCTGAGCACTCTGCATACCAATGATGCTCCCGGTGCCATTGCCCGGCTGATTGATATGGGAATTGAACCGTTTCTTGTCGCTTCCTCCGTATTGGGGGTCATGGCCCAGCGGCTGGTACGGGTGATTTGCCCGGATTGCAAGCAGAAATATATACCGTCGCCTGATTCGCCGGAACGGCTGTTTTTACAGCTGACGCCGGCAGCGGATATTACCCTTTACCGGGGAGCAGGCTGTCCCCGCTGCAATAATACCGGCTATCGCGGTCGGATGGCGATCCATGAACTGATGCCGGTCAGTCTGGCAATCCGGGATTTGATCAACTGCCGGGCAGGCGGCGACCAGCTGGCGGCGGCTGCGGTGAAGGAAGGGATGCTGACCATGGGACAGGATGGTATCCGTAAAGCGCTGGATGGGTTGACGACAATCGAAGAAGTGATGCGGGTCGCCTATTCGGACATAGCAGCAATCTAACTATTGTTGATAAAAGCAAAATAATAATCAACCAAACGCAACGACGGGGGTTTAACGGCTATGATGAAACAATTATTGCGGGAAGCAGTTGAAAGAAAAGCATCGGATTTGCATATTACCGTCGGCGTACCGCCGGTTTTGCGGCTTAACGGAAATTTGATTCACTTAGATTACCCTAAGCTGCTGGTAGATGACACGGAAGCATTACTGGAGGAAATTACCACGGAAGAACAGCGTCATCGTTTTCAAGCACAGGGCGAGCTGGATTTTTCTTTTGCCATTACCGGGTTAAGCCGGTTCCGGGTCAACGCCTTCAAGCAGCGGGGCTCGGTCGCCATTGTTACCCGGGTGGTAAGTGAAACAGTGCCGACATTGGATCAACTGGGACACCCGGAAGTTTTGAAAACACTGGCCCGCAAGTCCCGGGGGCTGGTATTGGTAACCGGACCTACCGGCAGCGGTAAATCAACGACGCTGGCGGCGATGATCCATCTGATCAATCAGGAACGGGACTGCCACATCATCACGCTGGAAGACCCGATTGAATATTTGCACCGGCACAATCGCAGCATCGTAAATCAGCGGGAGATACATGCTGATACGCAGTCTTTTGCCAACGCCCTGCGGGCCGCGCTGCGAGAGGACCCGGATGTCATCCTGGTGGGCGAAATGCGGGACGCCGAAACGATCGGCACCGCTATTACCGCAGCCGAAACCGGCCATCTGGTGCTGACCACACTCCATACCGGCGATGCCGCTCAGACAATCGACCGGATCATCGATGTATTCCCGCCTTATCAGCAGCAGCAGATCCGGCTCCAGCTCTCTATGACGCTGCAGGGCATTGTCGCCCAGCAGCTTTTGCCCCGCTTGGATGGGACAGGCCGGGTCGCGTCCATGGAAATTCTGGTGGCCACACCGGCTATCCGTAATCTTATCCGGGAAGGCAAAAGCCATCAAATACCATCAGTGATTCAAACCGGCGCCAAATTCGGCATGCAGGCCATGGACAATTCCCTGCGGGATTTATACCGTCGCGGGCTGGTATCGCAGGAAGAAGCACTGGTTCGGGCTCTGGATCCGGAAAACTTTTTGCGGCTTACTAATGGATTGGCCTAAAGTTTAGCATACAGGAGGAAATGATCTTGGCAAAAACCTTTGCCTACCGGGCTAAAGACGCCACCGGACAGCTGCTGACAGGGACGATAGTGGCCGACAGCCATTCGGCGGTAGCCGCCTTTATCCGGGGAAAGGGCTATTACGTTACCAATATCCGGGAGCACAAAGAAAATATTTCCCTGAAAGCTTATTGCGACCGTTTCCGCCGGGTCAGTCAGAAAGAGCTGGCCATTTTTTGCCGGCAGTTTGCGACGATGGCCGAAGCCGGACTGTCTTTTGTAACCTGTATCCATGTTCTTTATCAGCAGACTACCAATGCCAAACTGAAAATGGCGCTGCAGGATGTGGACCGGAAGATCCAGGAAGGGGAAAGTCTGGCGCAATCCATGGCAGTCCATCCTGACGTATTTCCCGAGATTATGGTGGGGATGATCGAAGCCGGGGAATTAGGCGGCGTTCTCGACACCGTACTGGACCGGTTGGCCCTGCATTTTGAAAAAGAATATAAAATGAATGAAAAAGTCAAGTCCGCCATGGCCTATCCGGCAGTCGTCATGACGATGGCCGGGCTGGTAGTTGTCTTTGTTTTGACCTTTGTCCTGCCCACCTTTATGAAGATGTTTGACAATATGAAGGTTCAGCTGCCGCTGCCGACCCGGATACTGTTATCCGTAAGCGGTTTCATTCAGGACTTTTGGCCGTTTATTCTGCTGTTTTTAGGCGCAGCCGCCGCCGGCTTTATGGTGTTGTATAAAAAGCCATCGGTGAAAATGCAGCTGGACCGGTTCGTATTGCAGCTACCGGTTTTCGGCCTGCTGACTCGCAAGGTGATCATTGCCCGCTTTTCCCGGACCATGGGGACGCTGCTCCGGGGCGGCATGCCTATCCTTAAAGCTCTGGAGGTGGTAAAGAAAACTACCGGCAATACCGGTATGACGAAAGCCCTGATGTCCGCTCAAAACAGCGTGCGGGAAGGGCAGGGGCTGTCCACACCCTTAAGCTCCAGCAGTCTGTTTACCCCCATGGTAGTGCAAATGGTGGCTATCGGCGAAGAATCCGGGGAATTGGACAAGATGCTGGACAAAATCGCCGACTTCTATGAAAGTGATGTGGACGATATGGTCTCCCGGCTGAGCAGTCTCATCGAGCCGGTGTTGATCGGCGTGCTGGGGGTGATCGTCGGCGGAATTATTATCTCAATTGCTTTGCCGATGTTTGATGCGATTACCAGTGTTGGACAATAGTTTCGAAAAAAATCGTGGCTTAACTGACCGCGTTAATATAAATTCTAAATTTAAAACGTTAGAACAAAGAAAGGGGATGTTGATATGATTATTAATTTAAGAGAGAAAATGAAAAACCAAAAAGGATTTACGCTGGTTGAATTAATGGTGGTTATTGCTATTATCGGAATATTGGCGGCTATTGCGATTCCAAAGTTTACTAGTGCAAATGAGACTGCCAGAGGGGCAAAAATGCAGGCAGACTTGAGAACAATCGACAGTGCTGCGATGTTGGCTATTGCTCAAGCTAATCATCCAGTAGCTGCCACCGCTAACATTAATGATGGTGCAAATTTCTCCAACGATGTAATTGCTAACTTAAACAGTCCCGCTAACCTTGCCCCCCCTGTGGGCACATGGAGAACGACGATCCACCCAGCCTCACAACCAACACCAAGTGTTGCTACTTATGGACTTAACGCCAATGGAAGAGGGATACTGAATGCTGGTGGTGATGCAGCTTCAACATATACTGCTGAAACATTGTAATTGTTTGACGATTAGTATTACAATAAATCAAGTTTATAGCTAGAAATTATCTGAATTTCGGTCAAATAAAGGGAATGGTAGGGTACAAATATAATTGTTTTTATCAATTACCCTACCAATTCCTTTTGATCTTATTCTATGTATCATGTAGAGAAAGGCTAGATCTGATTGATTAATTTTATATTCTTTTTATTCGGTTCAATTATTGGCAGCTTTCTCAATGTCTGCATCTACCGCCTCCCACAAGGCGAATCCATTGTTACCCCGCCGTCTCACTGTACTGTCTGCGGCAAGCAGCTAAAGCCCTGGGATATGATTCCCATTTTAAGCTGGCTGTTGCTGAAAGGCCGCTGCCGCTATTGCGGTACGGCGATTTCTGTTCGCTATGGGGTGATTGAACTTTTAACCGGAATTTTATTTGTCTGGTGCCTGGAGATCCTGGGCTTAGGCCCGGCACTGTTCAAGGCTTTGTTGTTGTTTTCCTTTTTGCTGGTTATCACTTTCATTGACTATGATCATCAACTGATTCTGGACAAGGTTCTGCTCTGGTTCGCTCCGGTTGGTGTGGCGATAAATTTGTTGATTAATCATATTAATTTTTTTGCCAAGGCAGCGGGTTACCCGGAAGGATTCGTTGCTTTACAAACCGGTTTGCCGGACATGCTGATCGGAGCCCTGCTGGGCGGCGGAGCTTTTCTGCTCATTGCCGTCGTCAGCCGGGGCGGCATGGGTGGGGGCGACATTAAATTTGCCGCCGCACTCGGCCTGTGGCTGGGCGGGAGATTCACCTTGCTGGCTGTTTTTTTATCTTTTCTCTTCGGCGGCCTTGCCGGTATTCTTTTGCTATTGCTGAAACGAAAGGGACGCCGGGATATGATCCCTTTCGGCCCGTTTATTGCTCTTGGCGCGGTTGTGACTATACTGTACGGGGTGGATATCCTGAAATGGTATTTGCAAAGGATGTGACCGGATGTTGTCGCTGAATCAGCGGGGCTTTACCCTGATCGAATTGCTGATGGTGATTGGGATTCTGGGGATCGTGGCGGCGATTGCTTTGCCCAGAATGGGAACAGCATCAGATGAGCGGAATGTCGATCTTGCCGCCAGAGAACTAGCCGCCGATTTGCGCTGGATGCAGCAGCTGTCCGTCAATTCAGTCGCCGGTTCCGGCGAGCCATTTGTTCCAGCCGGTTCGCGGCCATTTTTATATTTTAACAATGCTGCTCCTTTAGGCTACACGATTACGCTTGCTGCGCAAACCATCAAAACAGTTACCTTTCCGGCAGGTGTACGGGTGAATACGCCGCCTTCCTCGGTTGACTTCAGCATTAACGGCATGCCTAGCAGCAATCAGACGATTTCCTTGCAAAGCGGTACGGTTTTTCGCAATGTTTATATTGATTCGCCGGGCAGAGTGCGGGTAAACACTCAGTAACGAATCGAGCCGGAAGAGGATGGATTTATGCAAAAAGGACAGCAAGGTTTCCTTATGCTGGAGGTAGTAATTGCCACTGTAATCATCAGCCTGGCTCTGGTCGCGGCTGCCGGGATGTTCATCCAATCCACCAAAGCCAACAGCAGCGCCGCCGACTATACGGTGGCCGCCAATCTGGCGCAGAAACAGCTGGAACTGCTGAAAAACAAGGATGTTTCTTACTGGACGATTCATGCCAGCGAGCCGAATATTCCCTGGCAGGATACCGGGGAAACGCTGCCGCTTACAATCAATCAAATCCGCTATAATATAACAACTCAGTCCACGGTTTCGCCGGAAAATAGTTATTTAGTCCAGGTTGTCGTTACCGTATCCTGGACAGACCCGGGGAAAAATTCGCAGCGGACTGTCCAAATGACTGCCTTTTACCCGCTGATTTAATAAACAGATATTCTTTCCGCCGGGAGGAATAAAATGATATGAAAAAATTTTTGCCAAGACAGCAGGGATTTACCTTAGTGGAGCTTTTAATCGGTATGGCTCTTACTGTGCTGCTGCTGGCAGTAATTTTCGGCTTGCTGTTTACGTCTGTAAGAACCTGGCAGACCGGCAGCAGCCGGGCCGATATTCAGCAGACCGCCCGCTATGGTGTGGATATTATGGTTCGTGATTTGCAGTATGCCACCAAAATTACCATCAGTAATCCTCCTGCCAGTATTGATTTATGGACAAGCAAATATGGTGCAGCTCAGCAGATTACCTATAAGCGAGTACTAGTCGCCGGTCCGGCGATCAGCCGTTATGTACTGACCCGGGATTTGCATAATGGGGCCGGAGCGCAGCCGGTAACCGGCGGAGGTGAGTTGGCAGTCAGTATCGCTGCGCTGACGTTTACCGATTTGACACCGGCCGGACATTCCGGCACCAAAACAGTGGGAATTCTTCTGACGGTACAGGATGATGCTGGCCGCAGCTATACACTGGAAACAGCGGCTGCCGCCATGATGATTCCGTAAAACTATCCGGGAGGCTGTTATGGTATACAGGGAGAGACGCTATGAGCAACAAGGCTCAGCCGGAATTATGGCGTTGGTTGTACTGCCGCTGCTGCTGGCTTTAGGAGCGGCCTTAGTCATGCTGACTTCCAGCGAAAGCAATATCTCCGCCAACTTTCGCGACGGAATTGCCGCTCAGTATTTGGCGGAAGCAGGAGTTCAGCATGCTGTTGTCAAATTGAAAACAGACACCGGCTTTGTAGCTGCCACGCAAGTTCCTGCCGCTGCGACAGCTAACACCCTGAATTCAGCTGCCGCGAAAAACAGCGGGGCGACTGCCGGAACGTATACAGTCACAGTGACCGGGTCCGGCAATAGCCGGAAGATCATTTCCACCGGGACGGTCAACAAGGCCAAGCGTCAGGTCGTCGTTAATATCACCTTGCCTTCGGGCGGCGGCAATGAGATTTACAGTTACGCTATTTATTCCGGTGATTTATTTACGATTGACAGCGGGGCAACGGTGAATGGCCCGGTTGGCACCCAACTTAGCCAGTATAGTAAAAATGGGGGCACCATTAATAATAGTAATATAAATCCTGTGGATGTCAGCAAAACAGAAACGCTGCCGGCCATACCGGTTTCTTTTGACAGCAATAAGTACAGGGACTGGTCAACGGCTTTATCCAGCAGTCTCAACAGCGGCAATAATGCGGTGTCGGGCAATTATTTCGTCAACGGGGACTTGAATTTAAACAGCGGAGTCAACTTAGCGGGTCCCGGCGGTACCAGCGATCCGGCGGTAATTTATGTCAAGGGCGGCACCAATATCGGCGGCAACATTACCGGCAATGTGACCATTATTGCCAATAGCGGGGTTAATATCAACAGTGGGATAACGATTAACGGCAATGTAAAGATTTATGCCAATAGCGGGGTCAATGTTAGTTCGCCTATGTCAGGCAATATTCTGGTCATGGCAAACGGCGATATTAATTTGAACAGCGGCACGCCAGAAAAGCCCAACGAATTTTTCAATGCGGTTATGGTAGCAACAACCGGCGATATAAAGGTTGATAATGTTACCTTAACCGGTGTGGTACTGGCAGCGAAAACTTTGACCTTGAACAGCGGGGCAACGGTAACTTATAACTCGACTGTAGTGCAAAATGTGGGTTTGAGTTCTGCTGCAACACCCTTTACGGTTAATTCATGGGGTAATCAATAATAAACAATCAGGGAGGCCGGATTTATGCATATTAAAAATTATATGGAAGACTTGGTGTGGGATCATTTGGACCGGATTATCGAATCTTCAAACACCTGCAATTGTGAAAAATGCCGGTACGATATTGCGGCACTGGCTCTAAATTTTTTACCGCCGCGATATGTGGTCACCGATAGAGGGGAAACTTATACCCGGGTCAAAGCCCTGGAGCAGCAGTTCTATGTGGATGTTATTACTGCCATCAGCAATGCCGTTCAAATTGTCCGCAGCCGGCCTCATCATGAAGACGGAAAGTAAAGGAATAGTATGTTCAATAAGCTGAAAAATTTAATTATGAAGCAAAACCGGGATGCCATTGGTCTGGATATCGGGACAAGTTCGATTAAACTGGCGGAAGTCGTTTGGCAGAAGGAGCGGCCGCTGCTAAAAAATTTGGGGATCGCTGCCTTGCCGGAAAAACTAATGGGCGAAGGAATTTTTTCCGATGCCGGGCTGTTGACGGAGCTTATCCGCAATCTGCTGGCAACCAGCGGTGCTGTCAGCTCCAACGTTGTTGCAGCAATTGGCAGCCGCAGCGTATTTATCCGGGAGGTATTGTTTCCCGCGATGTCGGCAGAGGAGTTAAAGGAAGCCGTCAAATGGGATATGGAAAAATACGTTCCCTATGAACCGGACAGCTATTATTACGATTTTGCTGTTGTCGGGCCCGGGGAAACCGAGTTGGAACTAAAAATATTGCTGACTGCCGCACCGAAAGAAAATGTAAATGAACTAGTAACCGTGCTGAAAAACTGCGGGCTTAAACCGCGGGCTGTCGATATTGAGCCGCTGGCTTTATTGTCCACGTTATCCGGCGCCGACAACGCAGTTATAGTGGATATCGGCGGCATGTTTTCCCAAGTGATTCTCTTTCAGCAGGGCAGCCCGGTGGCAGCCAGAGCCATCCCCCTTGGCGGCAATCGCTTTACCGAAGTGATTAGGCAAAGCCTGGAGCTTCCTTTCGCGGAAGCGGAGCACTTGAAACAGCGGCAGCAGGGTTTGCTGCAGCGAGTTGATGCCGCCGGCAAGGACGCCTCGGAAATTCATCAGCAAATGGAATTGTTAGTCAATGAACTGGCCAGGGAAGTACAGCGAACAATTGAATACTATAGAATACAACATAAAGCAGCAGCAGTAGAGAAGATTTTTCTCGCCGGCGGGGGAGCAAGGTTAGCCAATTTAGCGCCTTACTTGGCAGCACAAATGGATATTCCCTTAACCGTACATGATCCCTTCGGGACGGTAGAAACAGCAGCCTCTTTTGACCGTCAATACTTAACGGAGATTGCGCCCCAGTATGCGGTGGCGTTAGGACTGGCACTGCGGGGAGGTGTTCCTTTATGATCCGCCTCAATTTGCTGCCGCCGGAAGAACGTCAGTCAAGGCTGCCGCTGCCAAGAATCTTCCTGTTGGTCACCCTGATTGTTTCCTTGTTTATGGTTAGCATTTATTTCTATACGGTATTTTCTATCTGGAATTTGGAAAAGCAGATTACTGAAACCGAGAATCAGTATGAATTGCTGAAACCGACCCGGGATGCTATGCAAACTGCCGCTGCCAGGCAGCAGGTGATTTCGGCAAAAAACAGCATCCTGTTGGGGTTGACCAAGGAACGCCAGTCCTGGTATGCTTTAACTACGCACCTTGGCATGGTAACAATCCCGCAGGTGTGGCTGTCTGAGATTGGCGTGGCCGAAGAAAATACGCTGCATATTAAAGGTGCGTCCTATACATATCCGGATCTGGCAGCTTATTTGAAAGTTTTGGCGCAGGATGAAATGTTTCAGGAGCCGGTTTTGGTCAATGCCGAGAGGGATGGGGCTACCGGAGCCACCAAGTTTGAAATCACGGTAAAGCTCAAGGGGAGATAGCCAGATGAATTTTTTGCTGCAGACGGTTAAAATGAATGAGAAACAAAAGAGTGCTGTTTTTGCCGTTGCGCTGCTGCTGCTGGCGGCACTTTTTTATCTTGTCTTTTTTTCGCCCCAGCATCAGCGAATGCTGAATTTGCAAAATCAATATCAGACGGAACGGCAAAAGGTAAAAAGTATCGAAGCCTTTGCGCTGGTTCATCCTAATATAGATCAATATCTGACAGAATTGGACGGACAGTTTGCTCAGGTTGAAAAGCAGCTGCCGGAATCCCTTGCTATCGGCGATTTTTTAATTCAGGCCGAGCAAGTCAGCCAAGACAGCGGCGTTCAGTTAATGCATATAAAACCGCTGCCGGTTATCAATAAAAACGGTTACCGGGAAATACCGCTGGAAGTAGTAATAAAGGGGAAATTTTCGCAAACGATTGCTTTTTTAAAAAAACTGGAAGAAATTTCGCGGTTTAATGCCGTAACCAATATGTCGGTTCAGTCGAAACAGGGTATATTAGAAAGTAAGTTAACGGTCATTTTGTACAGCTATGGCAGCACGCCGGCTGCCGGCTCTCCGGCGGCGCCGGCAAAAAAATAGCGGAAGGCAGAATATTCAGGCGTGAAATGGGTGAATTAATGAAAAATGTTGTTCTGATTGGGTTTATGGGAACAGGGAAAACCAGTGTCGGACGGCTGCTGGCGGCTCGGCTGCACCGGCCGTTTATTGATACCGACAGTAAAATCGAACAGGAAAGCGGAATAACTGTCAGTGAAATGTTTAAACAATACGGCGAA
This sequence comes from Veillonellales bacterium, assembly GCA_039680175.1. Taxonomy (NCBI): domain Bacteria; kingdom Bacillati; phylum Bacillota; class Negativicutes; order Veillonellales; species Veillonellales bacterium. Next base: position 60,793 of record JBDKTO010000074.1, read on the forward strand.
GCGTATTTCCGTGAACAAGAGAAGGCCGTTATTGCCAAAGTGTCCCGCTATACCAATACCGTAATCGCTACCGGCGGCGGGGTGGTTACTTCGGCCGGCAATATGACCCGTCTAAAGAGGAATGGCATTATTATTGCATTGCAAGCCTCTCTGGAGGTGATCCTGGAGCGAACAGAGCGGTGCAATGTCAGGCCGCTGCTGGACTGTCCTGATCGGCGGCGGACAGTTGCCGCTTTGCTGCGTGCTCGGGAGCCGCTTTATGGGATTGCCGATTTTACTGTCGATACCAGCAGCCTTTCCCCGCAGCAAATTACGGATGATATTATGAACTTTTTTCGACAAGGAGGTTATCTGCGTGGCCGGATTTAGCGTTGATTTAGGCTTGAATAGTTACGATATTATAATTGGTACGGATAATATAGCCGATCTTGGCGAGCGGTTGAAGCAAATGGAACTCAGCCGGAAAGCTTTAGTGATCACCGATGAAAATGTAGGCCCTTTATATGGCGACAGTGTTCTGCAGATGCTGAAAGCGGCCGGTTTTGATGCCGGGATTTACGCGGTGCCGCCTGGTGAGGACTCCAAGTCACTGGCTTGCGCCGCATCTTTATATACGAAAGCCATTGAAGATAAACTGGACCGGCATTCGCCGCTCATCGCTCTGGGGGGCGGCGTAGTGGGCGATTTGGCAGGATTTATCGCCTCAACCTATCTGCGCGGCATTCCGTTTATTCAAATGCCCACATCCCTGCTGGCCCAGGTTGATTCCAGCGTTGGCGGCAAGGTGGCGGTGAATCATCCTCTGGGAAAGAACTTAATCGGTTCTTTTTATCAGCCTTCGCTGGTGTTGATCAACACCGGCTTTTTGCGTACGCTGCCGGAGCGTGAATTATACACCGGTCTGGCAGAAATCATTAAACACGGTATTATTGCCGACCGACAATTTTTTGCTGCTCTGAATGAAAACTATCAACAAATCCTGGCAAAAGATCCGTCGGTAATGGCAGCGGTCATTGAGCGTTCCTGTCAAATAAAAGCAGGAGTTGTCCAAAAAGATGAACGGGAAGCTAATTTGCGGATGATCCTTAATTTTGGCCATACAATCGCCCATGGAATTGAAACAGCAACCGGCTTTCACGGGTATAATCACGGCGAAGCGGTGGCAATCGGCATGTACGGAGCAGCACTGCTGAGTTGTTCGCTTAAACTGTGCCGTCAGCCGGCAGTCGATGCGGTTGCCGCATCGCTTAAGAGATTCCATCTTCCCCTGGCGGCACCGGAATGTACTGTGGAGCAGTTATTTCAACTGTTGACCAGAGATAAGAAAACAATCGGCGGACGCGTTCACTGGGTGCTGCTGCGGGATATCGGACAGGTTATTATAGCCGATGACGTTCCGGAATCAGCCGTCCGGGCCGCATTGGGTAAAGTTACGTTAAATAGAATATAAATTATAAATAGGAGTGGTATCATGCTGGATCGTCGCCTGTTAAAAGATGTTTTGGATACGGCATTGCAGCACGGCGGAGATTTTGCCGATGTGTTTTTGGAAAACCGGGTTTCTACGGCAATTTCCTGTGAGCAGAATCAGATTGAACGGATAAAATCCGGTACGGATATCGGTGCCGGGGTCCGGGTAGTGTACGGTAATACTACCGCCTATGCCTATACCAATAAAGTTACCAAACAGGACGTAGTCGCGGCCGCCGATATTGCCAGCCGGGCGGCGAAAAAAGCGTCCCGGGATATAACCATCAACTTGGAAAAAATCCTGCCGGATACTGATTTGGGGATCAAAGAAATGCCGGCGTCAGTTTCGATTGACGATAAAGTTGAGGCAGTCGAAGCAGCCAATGCTGCGGCCCGTTCGACCGACGACCGGATTCAACAAGTCATGGTTGGTTATGGGGATGTGGTGCAAAATGTTACCATCGCCAATTCCCTGGGAATGCTGGTAGAGGATCAGCGGGTTCGTACCCGGTTGTCCGTCAATGCCATTGCCGCCGCCAACGGTCAAATTCAAACCGGGTTTGAATCTGCCGGCGGTGTGCAGGGCTTTGAACTTTTGCGTCATAATAAGGGAGAAGAAATCGGCTGCGCCGCCGCCAAACGCGCGCTTACCTTGCTGGCGGCCAAACCTGCTCCGGCCGGAAAGATGCCGGTTGTTATGGCCGGTGAAGCCGGCGGCACGATGGTGCATGAGGCTTGCGGCCATGGACTGGAAGCCGATTTGGTCCAGAAAGGGCTGTCGGTTTACGGCGGCCAAAAAGATCAGCTCGTGGCTTCTCCCTGCATAACGGTAGTGGATGACGGCACTCTGCCTCACCAATATGGCACATTGCGATTTGACGATGAAGGCTTTAAATCGCAAAAAACAACTTTGATTGAAAACGGCGTTTTAAAAAATTTCATGTATGATTATCTGACTGCCGCCCGGGATGGCGTAACTTCAACCGGCAATGGCAGACGGGAGTCGTTTGAGCATAAACCCATTCCCCGCATGCGCAATACATATATCGCTCCGGGGCAGGATGATCCGGGGGAGATTATTCGGTCGATTGAGGATGGCTTATTTGTAAAAAAGATGGGCGGCGGACAGGTAAATACGGTAAACGGCGATTTTGTTTTTGACGTGGCGGAAGGCTATTTAATCCGTAACGGTGCGGTAGATCATGCGGTACGGGGAGCGACACTAACCGGAAACGGGCCGGAGATTCTTAAAATGGTGGATATGGTCGGGGATGATCTGGGGTTTACGATAGGAACCTGCGGCAAAGACGGGCAGGCAGCTCCGGTAGCGGACGCTCAGCCGACGATTCGCATACCGCAAATTGTTGTCGGCGGCACAGCGCCGCAAAGCGGCGGTCAAAAAATACGGCGTATATAGAACAGCCTGGGTTCAAGCCGCTATATTATTTTACGCGGCAGTAATTTAATGGAAGGATAGTATGAGGATTAGTCGAATTATAAATAAATTGGCAATGATATATTGTAATACAGTTTTACGGGGGAGAGGTTATTATGATAAAGCGACTCGCAGTGCTTACCAGCGGCGGCGACGCACCGGGTATGAATGCTGCGATCCGGGCAGTAGTCCGTAAAGGAATTCATCATGGCTTTGAAGTTTTTGGCGTCGACCGGGGTTATGCCGGAGTATTAAACGGCGAGTTCAGCCTGCTGAATTCTCATTCCGTAGCCGGAATCATTCAGCATGGCGGCACGATGCTGAAAACGGCTCGCAGTGAGGCGTTTAAAACGGAAGAAGGCTTCGCCCTGGCGGTAAAAAATATTCAGGAACATTATATTGATTATCTGATCGTCATCGGCGGCGACGGCTCAATGGCCGGAGCGGTAAAGCTGACAGCAGCCGGTATACCTACGATTGTAATTCCGGCTACTATTGATAATGACATGCCGGGCACAGAATATACCATCGGCTTTGATACGGCGTTAAATACCGTGCTGGACGCCGCCAATAAAATTCGTGATACTGCCGAATCCCATGAGCGAGTTGCTGTAATCGAGGTCATGGGACGCAGTGCCGGGCATATTGCTTTAATGGCCGGATTGGCCTGCGGTGCCGAAGTAATACTGCTGCCGGAAAAGGCGCTGGATATGGCCGCCGTTTGTGAAGGACTAAAAAGAAGTCATGCCCGGGGTAAGTTATACAGTATTGTTATGGTAGCTGAAGGCGTGGCAAAAGGCTATGATGTCGCCAGCCAAATTAAAGAAAATACGGGCTTTAATCCGAATATAACCGTTTTGGGATATATTCAGCGGGGCGGAAATCCTTCGGCGCATGATAACATCATTGCCAGCCGCATGGGAGCAGCGGCGATCGACTGTATTTTGGAGAATAATGCAAACTGTCTCATTGCCTTGCAAAAGAGCGAAATTGTTGCTGTGCCTTATGAAAAAACGACAGAATATAAGCGGGGAATTGATCTCTCCCTTTACGAAACAGCCGGAATTTTATCTGTTTCGTAAGCAAGCGGCACGATCGTCTGATTAAACAGTTGCAAGCCGGTTGCAAATAGCAATGTAATTACAGCGGGATTGATAGTTGACTTTTTATTTTAAAAATGATATTATCAACACATGCGGTAGAAATTTCACATAGTAGCAATTGAAAATTGAATATTATTGAGATAGGTGCCCTTAGAGGGCTTAATAGGGAAGTCCGGTGAAGTACCGGCGCGGTCCCGCCACTGTAATGAAGAGTAAACCCATATATACCACTGGGACGAAGGTCTTGGGAAGGTTTGGGCGAGCGATGAATCAAAGCCAGGAGAACTGCCTATCTGTCAATCACCGTTTTTCACCCACGAGCGATGGGGAGGGGATTTTAGAGCGAATTATCCTTCCCGGCTATTTATATTGCCGGGATTTTTATTGGAATCAATTCTCTAGCGATATCAACCCTCCTTGCTTGTCAGGGAGGGCTTTTTGTTTGACTGTTCACTTCGGGGTTTTCGTTACTCATGTAACTTTAATAATATTTTTTTAGTTGCGTCGGGAACCGCAACGCCGTCCCCGTAAGGGGACATCCTTTTACAATAAGGATTTACAAGATAAAAAGAGTTTAGCTGCAGCCTCTCCCGGCTGTGATTAGACAACCGGGAGAGGCAAAAAATGAGGGTAACCTAATAATTAAGGAAAGAATTGTGGGGGCGATGCAGACAATGGAGGACGACAAACAGTCAACAGCGGTAGAAATACCGGAAGTGAAGTTTGATGAATTCGCGGCTACTACGTATGATGAGTGGAAAGGCGAAGCCATCACGTCATTAAAGGGTGGGATATTCGAGAAGAAGCTGTTTACTAAAACCTATGAAGGAATCAAGCTTGAGCCTATTTACACCAGAGAACATACAAAAAATCTGGAACACCCCCGTTCTTATCCCGGTACGGGCAGCTTTTTACGGGGAACCAAGACAGCAGGCTATATCACCAGCCCGTGGGAAATAGCCCAGGCGTGCGATGAAGCGATGCCCGGGCAATGCAATGAACTTCTTAAACACGAATTGGCAAAAGGCAGTACCTGTCTGCATGTCGCATTGGATACGGCAACGCAAAGCGGTATGGATGCGGATGCTGCCGACACGGCGCTGGTCGGCGATAAAGCATTGTCAATATCAACGCTGAAGGATTTTAATGAGCTATTCAAGGGTATTGATGTTACAAAACAGGATGTACATATCAATGCCGGCTGCTCAAATGTAATGATGCTGGGGTTAATGGGAGCATTTTTAACAGAGCATGGCTTTTCCCTGGAGAAAGCCGGGGGCTGCATCGGTGCGGATCCGATTGACTTTTGGACACGCCGGGGCAGTCTGCCCTGCCCGCTGGATGAGCTTTACGATGAAATGGCGCATACAGCAGCCTGGGCAGCCGAACACATGCCCCGGATGCGGACGATTCTGGTACGGGGGGAAGCGTATCATAACGGCGGTGCCAGTGCCGTTCAGGAAACCGCCTATGCCATGGCGGCGGCGATTACCTATATCCGGGCTATGCGGATCCGCGGTTTGGACATTGACACCATTGCCCCCCAGATCCGGTTTAGTTTTTCTTTAGGCTCAAATTTTTTCATGGAAATTGCGAAGCTGCGGGCGGCCCGCATGATATGGGCGCAGATTGTTGAAGCCTTTGGCGGCAGTCAGGAAAGTCAGAAAATCAATCTGTATACTCGTACTTCTTATTTTACCAAGACAGTGTTTGACCCTTATGTCAATATGCTGCGGACGACGACAGAAGCTTTTTCCGGGGTCGTTGGCGGAACGGACGGGCTGCAGATTGGCTGCTTTGACGAACCGGTGCGGCTGGGCGATGAATTTTCCCGCCGGATTTCCCGCAATACGCAGATTATGCTTCAAAACGAATTTAATTTGCGGCAGCCGGTTGATCCGGCAGGCGGTTCATGGTACATAGAAACGTTGACCAATCAGCTGGCGGAAAAAGTCTGGGCGTTATTGCAAACCATTGAAGAGCAGGGCGGTATCGTAGCCCTGCTGAAAACAGGACTGGTTCAGAAGGCTGTGGCTGAAACTCTGCAGCAGCGGTTTAAAAATCTGGCGACCCGGGCCGACCGGGCGGTAGGAACGAATATGTATCCCAATGTGAAGGAACAGCCCCTGGAAGTACCCCAAACCACCGGCGAGACGGTGAAATGTCTGCGCAGTAAAGAACTGGCCGGCTATCGCGCCAGCAGGGATCGGCAGCAGGTGAAGCAACAGTGCGATAAGCTGCTGGATTCCATCAGCGGTTCGGTGGGGGGGCTTATCGACACTGTGATCAGCGCTGTTGCCGCCGGAGCGACGCTGGGCAGCATCCGTGAAATACTTAATGACGGTGAAGTGGAAAGTGCAAAGATTCAACCCATCGCTGTCCATCGCTGGACGGAACAATTTGAGGCGCTGCGCCAAAGGACGGAAGCATACCGGGCGAAAACCGGCGATAATGTCAAAGTGTTTCTGGCCAATATGGGGAAAATACCCCAGCATAAGCCCAGGGCTGATTTTACAACCGGATTTATCGAAGTCGGTGCTTTTGAAGTCATCAAAAATGATGGTTTTCCCACGGTGGAGGAAGCGTCCCGGGCGGCTGTTCAATCCGGCGCCGATGCGGCCGTGATTTGTTCGACGGACGATACTTATCCGGAACTTGTGCCGCCTCTGGCCAAGTTGATCAAGCAGCAGTGCCCGGCGATGAAAGTGATTCTGGCTGGTGCTCCTGCGCCGGAATATGAAGCGATATACCGGGAAGCCGGCGTGGATTTCTTTATTCATGTACGGGCAAATTGTTATGAAATACTCACCGACCTGCAAAGAGCAAAGGGGATGTTCTGATGTATAATAATCCTGATTTTACAAAAATAAACTTTCACGATCCGAAACCGTCCGGCAAGGAAGACTGGCAAAACAAGCTGGAAAAAGAAACGGGCAAATCGATTCAAGAATTGTGCACCCGTACCATGGAGCAAATTGATCTGCAGCCCCTGTATACGGAAGAAGGATATGAAAAATTTCATCATTTGGATTTTATGTCCGGGGTACCGCCTTATTTGCGGGGACCTTATCCGACGATGTACGTTACCAGGCCGTGGACAGTCCGCCAGTATGCCGGCTTTTCCACGGCGGAAGAAAGCAACGCCTTCTATCGCCGCAACTTGGCTGCCGGTCAGAAAGGACTGTCCATTGCCTTCGATCTGGCCACTCACCGGGGTTATGATTCCGATCATCCCCGGGTAGTCGGCGATGTGGGAAAAGCCGGTGTGGCCATTGATTCGATTCTTGATATGGAAATTCTTTTTTCCGGCATTCCGCTGGATAAAATGTCGGTGTCAATGACAATGAACGGCGCGGTGCTGCCGGTGCTGGCTTTCTATATTCTGGCGGCGGAAGAACAGGGCGTCAAAAAAGAAGTGCTGGCCGGAACGATTCAGAATGATATTTTAAAAGAATTTATGGTGCGTAATACCTACATTTATCCACCGGCGGCTTCCATGCGGATTATCGGCGATATTTTTGCCTACACGTCAAAATATATGCCGAAATTCAACAGTATCAGTATTTCCGGCTATCATATGCAGGAAGCGGGAGCCACGGCCGATATTGAATTAGGCTATACGTTGGCCGACGGACTGGAATACATTCGGACCGGCATTAATTCCGGACTGACGATTGATGCTTTTGCCCCCCGGCTGTCTTTCTTCTGGGCCATGGGGAAAAATTATTTTATGGAAGTTGCTAAAATGCGTGCAGGCCGGATGCTGTGGGCAAAAATCGTGAAACAGTTCGATCCTAAAAAGATAAAATCCATGGCACTGCGGACTCATTCCCAGACATCAGGCTGGAGCCTTACGGAGCAGGATCCTTTTAATAATGTGTCCCGTACCTGTGTGGAAGCCATGGCGGCGGCCCTTGGCCATACCCAGTCACTGCATACGAATGCGCTGGACGAGGCCATTGCATTGCCGACGGATTTTTCGGCGCGGATTGCGCGGAATACCCAGTTGTATATTCAGGATGAAACAAAAGTCTGCAAGGTTATTGACCCCTGGGGCGGCTCTTATTATGTGGAAGCATTGACCGATGAACTGATTCGCCGTTCCTGGGCTCACATTCAGGAAGTCGAAGCCTTGGGCGGTATGTCGAAAGCCATTGATACCGGTTTGCCAAAAATGCGCATTGAGGAGGCGGCAGCCCGGCGGCAGGCTCACATTGATTCCGGCAAAGAAATGATTGTCGGTGTCAACCGCTACCGCCTTGACAAAGAGGATCCCCTGGATATTCTGGAAGTGGATAATTCGGTAGTGCGGCAGGCGCAGCTGCAGCGGCTGGAAAAATTGCGGGCCAATCGGGATGGAGACAAGGTAAAATACTGGCTGGATGCTATCACGAAGTCCATGGATACCGGTGAAGGCAATGTGCTGGAATTTGCTGTGGAAGCCGCCAGGGCAAGAGCCAGTCTGGGAGAAATCTCCGATGCGGTGGAAAAGGTATGCGGCCGGCATAAAGCGATTATCCGGTCTATTTCCGGCGTATACAGCAGTGAATTTGCCGATGAAGAGATTATTGCCGAAGTACGGCAGATGACCGATAAATTTGAAGAAAAAGAAGGCCGGCGGCCCCGGATTATGATCGCCAAAATGGGACAGGACGGCCATGACCGGGGTGCCAAGGTCATTTCTACCGCTTTTGCCGATATGGGCTTTGACGTGGATGTCGGACCCTTGTTCCAGACACCGGCAGAAACGGCTCAGGATGCGGTGGATAATGATGTCCATGTCGTGGGCATGAGTTCCCTGGCGGCGGGACATAAGACACTGCTGCCCCAGCTGGTGGAAGAACTGAAAAAGCGCGGCCGGGAAGATATTATGGTAGTTGCCGGCGGCGTTATTCCGGCTCAGGACTATGATTTTCTGAAAGAACACGGTGCTGCTGCCATTTTTGGGCCGGGCACTGTTATTCCGGTGTCGGCCAAAAAAATACTGGAAGAGCTGTTTGCCCGTCTGGGTGAGGAATAAAATCATGAGTCATACGACGTACAAACCGGACTGGGTACCGGACAATTCCGGCGATGCCTTTGCCTGCCGGGTTATGACCGGAGTAGACGGCGGACATGACGGCATGCCGAATCAAAAGTCGGTACAGATTCAACAGCCGGTTCCGGTGATAAAACGTTCCAGGCTGACTGTGGATGACTATGTAAAAGGCGTGCTGGCCGGCGACCGGATGATTTTATCCCGGGCCATTACGCTGATTGAAAGCAATGCGCCGGCTCATTTTGAGCTGGCGCAGCAAGTGCTGAAACAGCTGCTGCCCCATACCGGGACTTCCCTGCGGGTTGGCATTACCGGGGTGCCGGGGGCGGGGAAAAGCACCTTTATTGAAGCCCTTGGCTGCCGTTTGTGCGAGGAGGGTCAAAAAGTTGCCGTGCTGGCGGTGGATCCCAGCAGCACGGTTACCAAAGGCAGTATTTTGGGGGACAAGACGAGGATGGAGAGTTTGTCCAAGCAGGTCAATGCCTTTATTCGGCCTTCGCCGTCAAGCGGCACTTTGGGCGGTGTGACCCGCAAGAGCCGCGAAACTTTGCTGCTGTGCGAGGCTGCCGGCTATGACGTGATTTTAGTGGAAACGGTTGGCGTCGGTCAGAGTGAAACGACAGTGCGGTCCATGGTGGATTTTTTCCTGCTGATTGTCCTGACCGGAGCGGGAGATGAACTCCAGGGAATGAAAAAAGGCGTCATGGAGCTGGCCGACGCGATTCTGGTCAACAAGGCCGATGGCGACAATAAGCAGCGGGCGCTGGTTGCCAGGGCGGATTATGAGCGGATGCTGCATTATCTGCGTCCCGCCACCGAAGGCTGGGCGACTCATGCTTATACCTGTTCCGCCTTGCGGGGCGAGGACATCCATACGATTTGGGAAGTGGTGCTTGATTTTATGAGCCGCACGCGGCAATCGGGAGTTTTTGCTGCCCGGCGGCGCCGGCAGACACTGCAATGGGTGTACGGCATGGTGGAGGAACATCTGCGCAGCTTGTTTTACCAGAATCCGGCGATTCTTGCCAATAAGCGGGATATCGAACGACAGGTTAATGCTGGCGAAATTTCGGCGACCATGGCGGTACAGCAATTTATTCGCCTTTTTGACGACAATACGGTGCGGTAAATCGCCGGCTTATTCTATTAAGTGGATGAGGTCAGAATGACGAGATTCTTGTATAGAATACCCGTATCCCGACGTGCTTGCCGGTAAGGTTGTGAGCATGCTTAAGGGGATTCAGGTATTTTTTTCTCCGGAACAACAGAAAACGGATAGGAGGGAAATCACTGTGAAAAAAATAGTCTATGGGGTCATGACCGTACTTTGGCTGAGTACGGCCAGCCTGGCATGTGCAGCTGCAGACGCGCCGCCGGTCCCCGCCGCTGCAGTCGCAGCCGCGGGGACCAACCTGTCGGCGGAGTATCCTTCGGCCAAAGCCAAACTGCCGCCGCTGCCGGTGCCGCCGTCCTCCATGGAGGACGCGAAAGCCACCGCCGCCTACATCGCCGCCGTCGATGCCTATTTAAAAGCGGCACAGAGCTACATTGACGCGGCGACCAGCGATGCCAACAAGGTGATTCAGGAACGAAACGCCGCCATTGAAAGCGCCAACCAGGCTGCCGCCCAGTACAATGCCTTTTTCAAACTCGACGCGAAAAAATAACCGGTCAGGGAGATAGGCATTTGCCACGCTCATGGTATTGGTCACGACCAAAAAGAAATAACCGCCCCTGCCCAAGGTTGCGGTTATTTCTTAATAACAGATAATCTGGGCTAACCGTTTTCCGGTTAGACAGCCTGTGGGGCTGGCGTGTTAGCGCACGTCAGTCCTTTTTTATATTATACCCGCAGCGTGAAAAATATGCAACCGGCCAGGAAAGATTCTGCCGGCAGGGCGCAGCGGATGCTCAAGTTTTTCCCCTGATTGACAATTCGGATAATCTATGTTAATATATTCCTAATTTTATAATGATTAATCGCCGATTATGCCCACGGGTGATGGGAAGGGGGATTATTGATGCGCAGCAGACGATTTGCGGAAAACCTTCCTTTTTATTGATGAGGAAGGTTTTGTTTTAGCCAAAATCCTCCATGCGGAATAAAAATGGATGACGCTTAGCCGCGGAGAACACGGAGCAGAAAATGATTAAGGAGAGGGTTTTTATGAGTAAGAAAGCGATTTTGGCAGTGAGTTTTGGTACAAGCTATGTTGACGCATTGAAAAAATCAATTGAGAGTACGGAGAACAGTTTCAAAAGTGCATTTCCGGAATATGAGGTGCGCCGCGCGTTTACATCCCAGGCAGTGATTGAAAAGCTGGCCGCCCAATCAAAGATGCAGGTTGACGGCGTGGGGGAGGCTTTAAAAAAGCTGGCCGCCGAAGGGTTTGACGAGGTCTATATTCAACCGCTGTATATCGCTGCCGATAAAACTTATCAGCATATCCGGGATTATGTCATTAAAACGGCTCACAGCAAAGAAAAAGAATTCAAGAAAATCATGATTGGCCGTCCGTTATTGTTGTCGATAGGAATTAAAAATCATCCCGATGATTATCAGCTTGCGATCGAAGCCGTTAAAGCGCAGCTGCCTGAACTGGGCGGCGAAAAGGCGGTAGTATTTAGCTGCAATGGCAGCAACCAACCGGAATACTCCATTTTGCAGCTGAAACTGGCGGATGCGGGGATCAAAAATGCCTTTGTATATACAAATGAGGGCTATCCGTCATTTGCCGGCGTACTGAGACAATTGGCGGAAATTAAAGCAACAGATGTTGTGCTGGCACCGTTTGTGCTAGTCGGCAGCGAACATCTGCTTCATTATATTGCTGGCGACAAGGAAGAATCGGCCAAATCCCAGCTAGAGGCGGCAGGCTATAAAGTCAGCGTACATAGCGGCGGATTGGGCGAAAACCCCGCTATCCAGGCAATTTTTGTTCAGCATCTGAAAGATGCTTTGAAAGCAATGGAAACCCATCACGGACATTGCCGGGTACCGGCTCATGGGGAGACAACCGTCCGTCATCACTGCAGTAAATGACGAGCAAATTGTCCCGGCGTATTTGTGTACGCCGGGCTTTTTTCAGCCTGTCGGCGCATAAACCGGTCGAAAATATAAAGGGGAGACGGGAGGAATCGTGGTGGGACGGATCATTTTTTTAACTAATATGGAGCGCCAGCAGCTGATGCTGGAAAGAGCCAGGGAAAGTGCTGCCCGGGGAGGAATGAGGCCGGAAGGCAGAACGGTACTGCTGACTGACGCCACTCCCTGGGGGGAGGAATGGCAGGAAACATTCGCCAACAGCGATATCGTGATCTTCACCTGGATGGGCAGCGGGCTTGATACAGCATTTTTAAAGAAGTCGGCTGATTTTCTGCGGAAACGGCAGATCACCCATGTCATGCTGATTTCCGACCCTGCTGCGGGGGAATTGTCCTGTGGCGTGACGCCGGAAGAACAGGCGGTTATGCAGCAGTATCTTTCCTATGGCGGCATTGAAAATTTTCGCCAGTTCTGGCTGTGGCTGGCCCATGCCTATTGCGGGGAAGACACCGGTTTCCGGCTGCCCCAGCCGCTGCTCTGGCACGGCATTTATCATCCCCGGGCGGACAAGCCGTTTACAAACCTGGCAGAATATCGCGCCCGGTTTTGCCGGCTAGGCCGGCCCACAGTCGGCATTTTGTTTTACCGCGATGAATGGGTCTGGGGCGATTTGGCCTATCAGAAGGCTTTAGTGGAAGAGATTGAGAGCCAGGATATGAACGCCATGGCTGTGTTTACCCAGTATATGGGGAATCCGGAGCTCAAATCTCCCGGCTTGACAGAGACAATGGAAAGCTTTTTTTATCAGGACGGCAAGCCGGTTATCGATGTTTTGCTGAATACCTTTAAATTTTCCATGATATCAATGAAAGCCATTGATCAGGAATCGCTGAACCGGCTGGGAGTGCCGATTCTTCAGGCCTATACGCTGTACCAGTCCCGGAAAGAGTGGCAGCAGTCGCTAGAAGGCATGACGGCCATGGAAATGGCGGTCAGTATCGCTATGCCCGAGTTTGACGGGGCGATTCACGGGGTGCCGGTGGCAGGCCGGGAATATCAGGCTGACGGCAATGCCGTTTATCTGCCGATGCCTGAACGGGTCAACTCCATGGTGCGAAAGGCGGCAAAATGGGCGAAACTTCGCTCTAAGCCAAACAAGGATAAAAAGATCGGCATTATTTTCCACAACTATCCGCCGACAAATGCCAATATCGGCAGCGCCGCCGGCCTGGATTCGCCGGAAAGCATCCGCCTGCTGCTGGCGAAGATGCGAGAAGCAGGCTATCAAATCGACACCATCCCGGAAGACAGCCAGTCTTTTATGAATCAGCTGATTGAGCATGCTACCAATGACCGGCGCTATCTGACAGAAGAACAAATTGCGGCGGCGGACGGACAGCTTGTCAAAGACCAATACCAAAGCTTTTTTGACACGCTGGAACAGCCGACCCGGGAACAATTGAGCAAAGACTGGGGCGATCCTCCCGGCGATGTGTTCCATTATGACGGCAAGCTGCTGGTTCCCGGCATGCTGAACGGCAATATCTATATTACGGTACAGCCGCCCCGGGGTTTTGGGGAAGATCCGGCGAAAATTTATCATTCTCCCGACTGCGCGCCGACTCATCATTATCTGGGCTATTATTATTGGCTGCGGGATGTGTGGCAGGCCGACGCGGTAGTTCATGTGGGCACCCATGGCTCATTGGAGTGGCTGCCGGGGAAAGGGGCCGGTCTCTCCCGCCAGTGCTATCCCGACTTGTCCATTGATGATTTGCCCAATGTGTATCCCTATTGGATTACCGTGGTGGGCGAGGGCGTTCAGGCCAAACGGCGGGGCGCCGCCTGCCTGATCAGCTACTTGACACCGCCCATGAGTCATGCCGGGACTTATGATGAACTGGCGGAACTGGAAAAGCTGCTGGATGAGTACTGCCATTTTAAACAGACCCAGCCAGAGCAGCTGGAGCCGGTGATGAATTTGATCCGGGAGAAAGCATCGCAGGCCAATTTGCTGGACGATGTGCCGGAAGATCCGGCGCAGCCTTTTGACGACTTTGCCGGCCGGCTGCACATCTATGTTACCGATATTAAAAACATGCAGATCCGGACCGGACTCCATGTCATGGGCTGTCCGCCGGTGGGAGATACCCTGATTGAGTACCTTCTGGCCCTTACCCGGGTGGACAACGGCGACATTCCGTCTCTTACCCAAACTATTGCCGGCTTGTACGGGTTCGACTACTATCAGCTGCTGGAAGCTAGCGCCACGATGCTGCCGGACGGCTCCAAAACGTATGGCGCTCTGGCCGACGCTGTCCGGGAACGCTGCCGGGAGATCCTGATTTTACTGGCCGAAACAGAGTTTGATCCGGTTCAGACGGAAAAAGTTTTGGGATTTCCCTGGGCGGCGGAACTGACGGAGTCACTGAAGAAACGGCTCTTGTCGGCTGTTTCTTATGTCTGCCGGAATATTGCGCCTAATTTAGCCAAAACCACCCGGGAAATTACCAATTTACTGGCGGCTTTGGCAGGGCAGTATGTAGAACCGGGACCCGGAGGGGCGCCGACCAGCGGTATGGCGGACATTTTGCCCACCGGCCGGAATTTTTACGGCGTTGATCCCCGTACGCTACCGACGCCGGCGGCCTGGGAGATCGGTAAGATCATGGGCGATGAGGTGGTTGAACGCTATATTGCCGAAGAAGGCCGTTATCCGGAAAATGTCGGTATCGTATTATGGGCGACCAGCAATATGCGCAGCCACGGCCAGTGCATCGCTCAGTTCCTTTATTTGATCGGCGTTAAGCCGGTATGGCAGAAAGGCAGCCTGCGGGTTGTGGACGTGGAAGTGATTCCTATGGAAGAACTGAAGCGGCCGCGGATTGACGCAACGGGACGGATCAGCGGCTTGTTCCGTGACAGCATGCCCATGGGCATTACCTGGATGGACCGGGCGGTGGAACTCGTTTCCCAACTGGATGAAAGTCCGGACATTAACTATGTGAAGAAACATATCGCCGCAGAGGCTAAGGCCATGGAAGAGAACGGCCTGGATGCTGCCACAGCCTGGGAACAGGCAAGCTGGCGCATCTTCGGCGATCCTCCCGGAACATATGGGGCCGGTGTTGGCGCCGTGCTGGAGGCGAAGAACTGGGAAACCATCGATGATCTGGCTAAAGTTTATGTCCGCTGGGGCGGCCACGCCTACAGCGGCAAGGGGAAGGGCGCTTACAAGCCGGAACTGTTCAGCCGCCGTCTGGGCAGTCTGGATGTGACCATCCAAAACGAGGATAACCGGGAAATCAGCATGCTGAATTCCGACGACTATAACGCATATCACGGCGGCATGGTCGCCGCCGTGCGGAGCATTAAGGGGGAGGCGCCCCGCTCTTATTGCGGCGACAGCTCGGACCGGAAAAAAGTCCAGATGCGCAGTCTCCAGGAAGAAATTAAACGGCTGTTCCGGGGGGAAGCGATGAATCCGAAATTTATTGAAGGCATGAAACAACACGGCTATAAAGGCGCCGCCGACCTGGCGAATTATGTGGCTCACAGCTACCAGTGGGATGCCACCAGTGCTGTGATGGAAGACTGGATGTATGAAAAGTATGCCGAAAAATATGCATTGGACGCCAACATGCAGGAATGGATGAAAGCAGTCAATCCCTGGGCGCTGCAGCGCATCGCGGAAAACTTGCTGGAAGCAGCCCAGCGGGGGCTGTGGCAGGCAAAAGCAGAGACAAAGCAGGAACTGGAGCAGCTGTATCTTTCCATTGAAGGGGAACTGGAAGAGCGAAGCGACGGCAAGTAATTTTAAAATTTGACAGTACTCGACAAAAAAATAAATTTAATTGACAAATAGCTTGGCATGTTTTACTATAAAAAGCATAATTGAAAAATTTCATATATTGGTATAGGTGCCCGACAGGGCTTAATAGGGAAGTCCGGTACAATTCCGGCACGGTCCCGCCACTGTAATGGAGAGCGAATCCAAGAATATGCCACTGGAACGAAAGTTCTGGGAAGGTTTGGAAAGAGCAATGACCCGTAGTCAGGAGAACTGCCTGTACAGCGATCACCGTTATGACCTGCGAGAGATAGGGAGGGGATTTGCATGGCAGTTTGCATTGGCTGCGGTTGTGCTTATTTCGTCCCGGCGTTTTTTGAACGCCGGGATTTTTAATAGGTACGGACGTATTATTACAATGGAAAACTGTTTTGCCTCTGCTTGTCTCCCGTCCTGTGGCGGGAGATCTTTTTTAGCCATTCCGCTCCCTATCGCGGGGCATAACGCAGAATGAGAAGGGAGGACATAAACCGCGGAGAACACAGAGAACACGGAGAAAATAAGGGAGGACGAGTTTCATTGAGACAAGCAAGCCGGAGTAAAAAAAGAGCAGCCTTGGTGTGCGCCATGATCAGCAGTGCGCTCATCCTTGGCATGACGGGAATTTCCCAGGCGGAGGAGCAGAACGACTACTCTTTTGACCAGATCGTGGTTACGGCGACAAAAACACCGGTAGAGCAGTTTGAGGCAAATGCCAACATATCCGTTGTAACCAGAGAGCAGATCGAAAATAATCATTATCAGAATTTGTCGGAAGCGCTGCGGGATGTACCGGGAGTCAATGTTTCACTTTACGGCAACAGCGTTGGTTTTGAATACTCCAACAGCATCGCCATCAACGGGTCGCCGCAAATCGTCGTTTTAATCGACGGTGTCAGAGCGAATACCAACGGCAGCGATTCGACGCTGTTCCCCACAGGCTTACTCAATGATATGGATAATATCGAACGAATTGAAGTGCTGAAAGGAGCCGCTTCCACTTTGTACGGTTCCGATGCCAAAGGCGGTGTTATCAATATCATTACCCGCAAAGCAGATGTGAATAAAACAACCCTGACCATTGGCGGCGGCAGTTATGATAAGGAAAACTATTCGTTGGCCAACAGGGGAAGAGATGGCGATTACAGCTGGGTTGTGACCAGCCGGAAAGATATTTCCGGCACTTATGCGAACGGCAATGGGGATGACATCCCATCCCATTCCAATTCGACGACGAATACGTTCAAGCTGACGAAAAAGATTAATTCTGCATCTGATGTTACTTTCAGCTATGACCGCTATCAGGGAGATTATACAAGAATTAACAATGCCAAGGATTTTACGCTTAAAGACGGCGATAATGACAATTCGGATTGGAAATTCCTTTATAATTATAAGTTTTCCGATAATGCCGCCAATCAACTGTCATTTTATCAAAACAAGCATAAAATGTCCGATGCGACAAACACTCCCAGCAGCAACTGGTTTATGAATCTGAAAACAAAAGGAGTGCAGGACCAGTTTACCCAGAAGATGGGGCAAAAGCACACCGGAATATTTGGCTTCGATATTTACCAGGACAGCATTGATTACCGCTATGGCACATCGACTGCATATAATGACAAAAAGGTAACAGATCGTGCCGTATACATGCAGGACGAATGGCAGATGAATGGCAAATGGAAATTAACGTCCGGTGTTCGCAATGATCATCATTCCATATATGGCAATCACGCTTCGCCCAGTTTCAATTTAGGCTATAAACAGGATGATAAGACGAATTATTATGTAGCATTTAAAAAATATTTTGTTTCACCGAATATGGATGAATTATTTAATCCCTATATGGGAACTACCGTTCTCAAACCGGAAACCGGCCATACGACGGAAGGCGGGATTAATCACAAATTTGACGATACTTTCACGGCATCGGCTCATATTTTTGAAACCAGCACGGATAATGCCATCGGCTATCTTATGATTGATCCGGCAAATTATACTTACCGGTATGTGAATGTTGGTAATGAAATCGCCCACGGCTGGGATGTGCAATTGAACAAGAAAATGTCGCCGTTTGTTACGATGTATGTAAACTATACAAACACTACATACAAAATGTCAACTGCAGGGGCAGATGGTATTATTATG
Organism: Veillonellales bacterium; assembly: GCA_039680175.1. Lineage (NCBI taxonomy): Bacteria > Bacillati > Bacillota > Negativicutes > Veillonellales > Veillonellales bacterium. The sequence goes on from JBDKTO010000074.1 coordinate 78,862, forward strand.
GGCTATGGGAACATGCCGCGGGGAATGTGGAATATCGGCATGAATTACCGGCAGAAACAATATGACGTCGGCTTGCAGGGACATGGCAACGTCGCTTTGCCGGGAGTTTTACCGACCAATACGTACTGGGTTTGGGATATGGCCGTAAATTACAAAATTGATCAAAATAAACGGGCATTTGTCAAGGTGAATAATCTGTTTGACAAATATTATGCCGTATATGGAAGCCCTGTATATGGATATTATACCTGCCCCGGCCGCAACGTTCAGGTCGGTGTGCAGTATCAGTTCTAGCCTTGGAGCAAAGAAGATGTCAAACGTAGTGATGACATCTTCTTTGCTCATTATTAGGAATCGGCAGCGAATATACTGATGAAAAGGAGAAGCATCATGCGTATTGCATTATCGCCTTTGTTCGCTTACAGCGGTTTGCCGCAGGCGGCGCTGCTATTTGACCGGGACGCAGCAAGTAAAAAATTTTTGTCTTTTGCTTTCAGGGTGCTTTGCCGATGAAACAGTACGGCGGGACAGCCGCATTGATGGTTTTGTTTTTGCTTGTGCTGGCAACAGCAGGCTGCGGCAGCGGTCAACTATCAGACAGCAGTACAGCCGCAAACACAACTGGCTATCAGGTAACCGACACCCAGGGTTCTGTATTGAAACTGCCCCATAAGCCTCAGCGGATTATTCCCATAAATATAGCAATTGATGAAATTGTTCTGGGCCTGGTTCAGCCGGAACGGGTCGCGGCGGTAAGCTATCTGGCGGATGATCCGGGCATATCGACCATCGCCGATAAAGCCGGCCGTGTACCGGTAAAAATGCGGGATTCCAATGCGGAAATGATTCTCTCCTTACAGCCTGATCTTGTGATTGTTCCGGACTGGAGCCGGGCGGATTTGATTCAGACTTTGCGCGAGCTGGGACTGCCGGTATTTGTCTGCAAGGGACCCTCAAGTGTCCTTGAGGTAAAGCAGGCAATTCGTGAGATTTCACAGGCAATCGGCGAAGAAGAGGCTGGCGCCGACATACTGAGCCGTATGGAGGGGGAACTGGCCGATATAGCGGATGATGTGGCCAGGATACCGCCTGAACAGCGCAAAAGTGTAGTACTAATTTCTCAGATGAATGATTATGGCGGCAAAGGCACTCTGTTTGATGATATATGCGGTTATGCCGGGGTAATCAATGGCGCGGCAGCCGCCGGACTGGGGAAAAATGATGGTTTGACAAAAGAATGTATCGTAAAGGCTAATCCGGATTTGATTTTATTGCCCACCTGGAGGAATGGAACCGTTGATGTGGATAAACTCAAAAACGATGTCCGGCACGACCCGGCGCTGCAGAGTGTAAAGGCAGTTCGCACTCAACAGCTGGCGCAGCTGCCTGACGCCTATCTGTATTGTGCTTCCCAGGATATTGTACGGGCTATCCGGGACATCTATAATGTCGCTTATCCGGAATCAGAGCGGTCGTCGGCACACGGCCGGGGAGAGGAGTAATTCGCAAATGGGAAAACTGTTATTCTTAACGAATATGGAACCCCAATACATTATCATGGATCAGGCAAAAAAAGTGCTGACGGATGAAAATGTATTGCCGGTGCAAGCGGAGTCCATCCTCCTATCTGGCAGTGAACCCTGGAATGAACAATGGGGGAAATCATTTTCGCAATGCGACTTTGTTCTTTTTTCCTGGATGGGAACGGGGTTGAACACTCCCTTCTTAAAAAAGTCGGCGGATTTTATGCAAAACCGCAGAATCAACCATCTTTATCTGATTACGGATCCGGGGGAGGATGTTTTGGCATATGGAATTACCCCGGCAGAAAAAAAGCTCATTTACCGCTATATCTCCTTTGGCGGACTTGGCAATTACCGCAATCTTTGGCTGTGGCTCGGCAGTCAATTCAGCCGGGCGGAGTGCCGGTACGATGAACCGCGGACACTGCCATGGCACGGCATCTATCATCCGGAATTCCGGGAAGCGATTACAGATATTGGGGTATATCGCCGGCAATTCTGCTTGCCAGACCGGCCGACTATCGCCATGATCTTTTCCCGGGAAGACTGGATTTTGGGGGATTTGGCGTATCAAGCAAGAATATTTGAAGAAATTGAACGGCAGGGATATAATCCGCTGCTGGTTTTCAGCAATAACCGGGCGAATCCGGAAACCGGCGCTCCCGGATTAGGAGAAGCTTTTGCAAAATATTTTTATGCTCAGGGTCAGGTTATCATTGATGTTCTCATCAACACTTCCCCCTTTTCCCTGACGGTTCTCCGTTTTTTGCAATTAAAAGATTTTCAGAAGCTGGGAGTTCCGGTCTTGCAGGCCTATAACTTGTATGATACCTATGACTGCTGGAAAGACAGCTTGACCGGCATGAGCGCCTTTGAGATTGCCTGCAATATTGCCATGCCCGAATTTGACGGCATTATCCATTCCGTGCCGTCCGCCACCCGGGAGGAAGCGGCGGACGGGACTCATGTACAGCAGCCGCTGGCTGAACGGATTCGCCTGCTGGTGCGAAAAGCCGGCAAATGGGGTAAATTACGCCATAAAACCAATCGGGAAAAGAAAATCGGCATCATTTTTCACAATTATCCGCCGACTAATTCGAATATCGGCACTGCTTACCATCTGGACTCACCGGAGAGTATCCGCTTGCTGCTGGCGGAAATGGAGCGGCAGGGATATACAATCGATCATATACCGGAAAATAGTCAGGCGTTTATGGACGAATTAATTGCCCATGCGACAAACGATCGGCGGTTTATTAGCGAAAAGCAAATTAAAGAAGCGGACGGCAAACTGACAGCCGGGGAGTACGAAGGCTTTTTCGCCGGCCTGCCGGAGAAAACACGGCAGCAAATGACAAGCGACTGGGGGGAGGCGCCGGGACAGGTCTTTAACTATGACGATTCTCTCCTGGTTCCGGGGATGCTGAACGGCAATGTTTTTATTACGGTTCAGCCGCCCCGGGGATTCGGCGAAGACCCGGGAAAGATTTATCATTCCCCCGATTGTGCGCCGACCCACCATTATATCGGCTTCTATTACTGGCTGCGGAACGTATGGCAGGCCGATGCGCTGATTCATGTGGGAACCCACGGTTCCCTGGAGTGGCTGCCGGGCAAGGGAACGGCCATGTCCAATTCCTGCTATCCCGATATTGCCATTGACGATATGCCGAACATTTATCCCTACTGGCTGCCCGGCGTGGGCGAAGGAGTTCAGGCGAAACGGCGCAGTGCCGCCTGCCTGATCAGCTATTTGCCGGCGCCGATGAGCATTGCCGGGACATATGACGAACTGGCCGAGCTGGAAAAATTACTGGAAGAATACTGCCATTTCAAGCAGGATGCGGCCAATACCGATATGAATGTTATTCAGGAAATGATCCGCGACAAGGCCAGAAAGGCAAATCTGGAAGAAGATGTACCGGAAACAGACGCCGTCGATTTCGCTGAATATGCGGGCAAATTGCACGTGTATATCACCGACATAAAAAATATGCAAATGAGCATTGGCCTGCATATTTTGGGCTGTGCGCCGGCCGGCGAGGATCTGACGGAATATTTATTGGCATTAACCAAGGTGAGTAACGGCGATGTTCCGTCGCTTACGCAAACCGTAGCCAACATGTTCGGTTTTGATTATTACGAATTGCTGGAAAATAGCGGAGAAATGCTGGCTGACGGCAGTAAAACCTATGGCAGGCTGATCGACGAAATCAGGGAAAAGAGCCGTGAAGTTATTTTATTGCTAATGGACAATGATTTTGCTGCAAAGAAGGCAGACGCTGTTTTTGCTTTGCCCTGGACGGCTCAATTGGATCCGGCATTGCGGGAACAGCTGCTTTGCGTCGCTCGATATATTTGTACGCAAATCGCTCCCGGTCTGCTGAAAACGACTCAGGAAATGACTAACTTGCTGGCCGCCCTGGACGGTGAGTATGTAGAACCAAGTCCGTCGGGAGCACCGACCAGCGGCGGAGCGGACTTGCTGCCGACCGGCCGCAACTTTTACAGTGTGGATCCGCGCACTCTGCCGACGCCGGTCGCCTGGGAAATCGGCAAGCAGATGGCGGATGATGTCATCGCTCGTTATATTGGGGAAGAAGGACGCTATCCGGAAAGTGTGGGCATTATCTTGCTGGCTACCAGTAATTTTAAGACTCACGGTCAATGCCTTGCCGAATTTTTGTACTTGATGGGATTGCGCCCCGTTTGGCAAAAAGGCAGCCTGCGGGTCGTGAATATCGAAGTTATCCCCTTAAAGGAATTGAAGCGGCCCCGGGTGGATGTCACCGGGCGGATCAGCGGTCTGTTCCGGGACAGCATGCCCGGCTGGGTGACTTGGCTGGACAAAGCGGCGGCGATGGCGGCGGCGCTGGCTGAAAGCAGCGAGGAAAACTATGTCCGCAAGCATGTTTTGCAGGAAGCGGGCGAACTGGAAGAACAGGGCATGGATCATGCCGCTGCCTGGCGGCAGGCGTCCTACCGTATTTTCGGTGATCCGCCGGGGGCTCACGGCGCCGGGGTCACTGCGCTGCTGGAAGCGAAAAACTGGGACAATATCGGCGATATTGCCAAAGTCTATGTACGCTGGGGCGGACATGCCTACGGCGAAGGAGCGAACGGCACTTATATGCCGGAACAATTCAGCAAGCGCATGGGCAGTCTGGATATCACGGTTCAGAATGTGGATAATCGGGAATCGTCCATGCTGAGCGGCGATGATTATAATTCCTATCGCGGCGGGATGGTGGCGGCGGTTCGCAGCATTAAGGGAGAAATGCCCCGCAACTATGTCAGCGACAGCTCGGATCGCAGCAAAGTGCTGCTCCGCAGTCTGGAAGAAGAGCTGAAGCGCTGGTTCCGGGGCGAAGCCATAAATCCCAAGTATATCAACGGAATGAAAGAGCATGGCTATAAGGGCGCAGCCGATATGGCCACCTATGTGGCGGTAAGCTGTCAATGGGATGCCACCAGTGATGTAATGGAAGACTGGATGTATGAAAAGTATGCCGAGAAATATGCTTTGGACCCAAATACTCGGGAGTGGATGAAGGCAGTGAATCCATCGGCGCTGCACCGGATAGCGGAAACTCTGCTGGAGGCGGCGCAGCGGGGATTATGGAACGCAAAAGCAGAGACAAAGCGGGAACTGGAGCAGCTCTTTCTTTCCATTGAAGGCGAACTGGAAGAGCGAAGCGACGATAAGTGATTGTTAGTCCGCTAGTACTCGACAGCAGACCGCTTCACCGGGCCGCCTGCCGCCGTTCGTCTGACCGGTGGCAAGCGCTGCTCGTTCCCGGCGCGGGGAAATATAAAAAAAACGCCTTTATCCGTTGAAGGCGGCACAGCAGCAGGGAAGAACTCTGGCAGCGAAAAAATCTCTCTTTTTGTTTCGGCAGAATATGCTATACTAAGCGTACAGGCTGCTCGGGGGACGGTTAGCCCCTTCCTTTGCGGGAAGGGGGTGGTAGAATGACTATTTACGAAGCATTGACATTTGCTGTTGCATTTGCCACGCTTATGGTATTGGTCACAACCAAAAAGAAATAACCGCCCCTGTGCTCGAATAGTGGCGGTTATTTCTAATCACTAACGTTTGGGCTAACCGTTTTCCGGTTAGACAGCCTGTGGGGATTGGCGTGTTAGCGCACGTCAATCCTTTTCTTATAGTATACCCATTGCCGGAAAAATATGCAACTGCTCGGGGAAAATATTCTGCCGGCAGGGTGCGACGGGCTGTGTGTGCCGCTCTAAGCGGAAGGCGGCGGGGGAACTGCTGTTGATATAGAAAAGTATCATGAAAGAACATCTGGGCGGCTCCAGAAATCGCCGCGCCGCTATCGCTCCTCGCGACGAGTACGCGACAAAAAATAATTTAGATTGACAAATAACTTGGTATCTTTTACTATAGTAGTCGTAAGTGAAAAAATTCATATATTGGTATAGGTGCCCGACAGGGCTTAATAGGGAAGTCCGGTATGATTCCGGCGCGGTCCCGCCACTGTAATGGAGAGCGAACCCAAGATATGCCACTGGAACGGAAGTTCTGGGAAGGTTTGGGAAGCGTGATGACCCAGAGCCAGGAGAACTGCCTATGCAACGATCACCGCTATGACCTGCGAAGGATGGGGAGGGGATTTGCATAATAAACAGATGTTTTTTCTAAACATTTTATTATTTTGAAATCTCCTGACGTGTAGCAGGAGATTTTTTTATGATTTTAGACCAGTACCTTACAGAAAACTATGCCAAAGAAGAAGGTGCGTTTGACTTTGCTTTATAAAAATTTTTTTCGGCTGCCTAAAATTTTTAAAGCTGCAGGTATTGCTTTATTGCTATTTATTTCTTTTCATGGTGGCGCAGAATGCAGCAGCTTTGAAAATAGTGCATTTCTGTGGTTTGAATATGGTCAGAAGATCAATGAGTCTAACGGTTCGGTAACGCAAACCGTGTATATAAACAGCAGCGACGATTCGCTTGATATCTCCGAGGTTAACGATCTTACTGCCTTTTTTTGCAACGGAGAACAGCAGCAAGAAGAAAGACAGTATTACTTCATTCCTATAGAGCATAAAGATGGACGCTGCTTTATAAGAGTCAATACAACTTCGCCATTCCGTTATCAGATATATCTTACAGGGTCCTGCCAAAAGGAGCATTTTACGGCGCAGATTGCTTTTCCTCTATATGCCAACAACTCACAGAACAAGCAGGAGGAAAGACCGGCTTTATTGGAAACCATTCAGCCATTCGCTTCTATCGAGCAGCGATCCCGGAATGCCTATTGGTGGCCGCAGACTGGGCAACTTTTTCAGTTTAGGTACGAATCAGCCGTAAGGCACGGTAATTCTGTTAATGAGATTACTATTTTCGACACGATGAATAATAATTTCGAAAAAATTATACCGGATGCTGCCGGCGTGTTTTCTTTTATACCTCACCATGATAAACAGTTAGATGCCAGTGGAAATTATGGTTACAAAGAACTGATTATTTATGCGGAAGAGCCTGTAGGCGATATGGTGTACAAAACATCGTTTAATTATCTCGTCCATCGGTCATTTACCGCTCATCACGATCTGAAGGCGGGAACCTCTTTATTTTTTATTACATTTACAGTTGTTTTGGTTGTTGTGTTCATTCGAAGAAGGAGGTTTAAATATTAGATATGACAAGCAGGCTCCGGTTATTAATCCAAAACTTTATGTTTGTTTTTTTGACTTACGGTGGGAGAATCGGAATCAATTTAGGGTATTCGCTTCCTTGTTTTTCTTGCCCTTTTGTGCATGGCTGTGCCGGGTACTGTTTTCTCATGGCTCTGCAAGGCATAGGACCATGGGGGTTTGGCTATTTTGCACAACTGCTTACTTATAGGGGATTTCAATTAGTATTGTGGTTTTTCGTATTTATTATACTGGCAATTCTACTGTCCAAGCTATGGTGTGGTTGGATCTGCCCCTTCGGTACCCTGCAGGACTGGCTGACCCAACTCAGAAAAAAGCTGGGAATACGGGAAACGGAATTTTCCTGGAAAACCCGGGATCGGCTGAAGCCAATTAAATATGTATTGCTGGCATATTTGATCATTATTCCGCTGCTGATTGCGTTCGCCGGATTGCATAGCGATTTTACCCTTCCCTTCTGTCAGATTTGTCCTGCCAGACCGATTATGCCTCTATTTGCCGGGCAAACCCGATATTTCGCGCTGGACTATACGAATACCATCACTCTGGTTTTTTCTGTGTTATCCATAACGATTGCGGCCGGTACGCTGATCGGGTGCTTTTTCAAAGACCGGTTTTTCTGCATATTCTGTCCCATGCTTCCGCTGCTGCAAATGTTTAAAAAAATTAGCTTTATCCGGTTTGAAAAATCAGTGCATACCTGTTCCGGCTGCGGCAACTGCCAAAGAATGTGTCCCATGGATATCCGGGATGTCCATTTGGAGAAAGTCAAGCAGGAAGTAATGAGCGAGGACTGTCTGCTTTGCATGAAATGCATTGAGTCCTGCCCGGAGGACAGTACATTATCGACAAAATTTTTAAACCGCAATCTGTTTTCCTCATCAAGAAAGTATGTTGCCGAAAATTATAGCAAGGGAAGTCATTAAATGGATACAATTTTATCAAGAGATCAGGAACGCCGCATCAGACAGAAAACAAAAATCTACGAAAAAATTTGCGAAGAATATGACCAGGAAATTAAGCTGCTCAAAGAGCGAACTGATTATATCGCGGAGTTCGGCTATTTCCTGGATTTGCTGACACGGCCGCTGCGTCCGTCCGATCTCAGGGAAAAAGTCGGCCGGCCGCTGATCGGGCTTTTTTGCATTCAGGCACCGCTGGAGCTGTTTTATGCCTTGGGAGTTCATCCGGTAAAACTCTGCAGCGGCTCCTATTCCGCACAGCGGCTTTCCGCCTCCTATCTTCCCGTACTGATGTGTCCGATGCTTAAATCCTATATTGGCAGTATGGAATTGGAAGACGCCGCCTTGTCCGGGTATGATGCCGTCATTGTGCCGACAACCTGCGACTGGGTCGTGAAGATGCCGGAAATCGTCAAGGAGACAATCGGACATTTGCATTATCTCGAACTTCCCCATATCAAGCAAAATGAAAAGGGACAACAGCGCTGGCTGGAAGAAATTTATACCTTGAAGCAGTTCTTAGAGCAAAAAACAGGCAATCGGCTAAAAAGACAGAATCTCGTTGATTCCATGAATCAATTTATGAATATTTGGCGGCTTTTTCAGGAACTGATCGACTTAAAGCGGAAACAGCGCATTGCCGATATCTGGTTTTTCAGCATTGCCAACACGTTTATGCTGGATGATCCGGAGCGATGGGCAAAAAATCTGGAATTTGTGATCAAAAGGCTTCAGGCAGAAAGTCTCCGGCCGGTGAATCCTTATAAAATTTTTCTCGCCGGATCGCCCATTATTTTTCCTAACCTGAAAATGCTCCATCTTATCGAACAGGCGGGAATGACGGTTTGCGCCGATGATCTTTGCTCTTCCGAAAGGATATTTCCCGGAGCGACTGTGTACGATGATCCGTCGGAGCGCGGTCTGCTGAAAGCGCTGGCCGAAAGATACCACAAGGCCTGTATCTGTCCGACCTTTGCTGATAATGAACGGCGGGTCAATAATATTCTGAAGATAACGGCCGAGCACAGCATAACGGGAATTATTTTTCATATATTAAAAGGTTGTCACCCCTATGATATTGAGAGTTTTACCATTGAAGAGAATCTAAAGGCTAAGGGACTTAAATTTCTCAAGATCGAAACCGATTATGTGAAAGAGGACGGTCAGAATATCCTGACACGTCTGGAAGCTTTTAAACAAACATTGTGAGAGCTTATCAGAGAGGAGATATATTCATGGGATTCAGGGCAGGTATTGATCTTGGCAGCACGGCAATCAAGGCTGTAATGATTAAAGATACCGAGCTTGTATGGAAAAAGGTCGTGGCGACAGCTCCGGGGCAGGAGGCGCTGGCGCTGCGGCTATTGGACGAGGGCCGCAAGCATCTTGGGATCAGCGAACATGAGATAGAAGGCATCTCTGTTACCGGCTACGGCAAAAATCTGATCGCAAAGGCGGATACTGTTATTGACGAAGTGTCCGCCAATGCTTGGGGAGTCTACTTGTTAAGCGGCAAAAAAGCGCGTACGGTCATTAATATTGGCGGGCAGGATATAAAAATTATCCGAATTTCTGCCGATGGTAAATTGAGCGATTTTAAAATGAACGATAAATGCGCGGCCGGGACCGGACGGTTTTTTGAAATGGCGGGACGTATTCTGGATACCCCGATTGAAGATTTTGCGGCATTAGCGGACCAGGCCGATGCTCCGGTCAGCCTGAACAGCACTTGCGCTGTTTTTGCCGAAAGCGAGATTGTATCCCTGATAGCAAAAGGAACAAAAAAGGAAAACATCATTAAAGGGCTGCATGAATCCATTGCCAGACGAATCGCCAGCATGATGGGCAGCGAAGACATGGATGACGATTTGTATCTTGACGGCGGATCCGCCAATAATCAAGGCCTGGCGATTGCCATTGAGGATGAAATCTTCCGCGATGTTCATGTTCTTGCTTATCCGCAATTTACGGTTGCTTACGGTGCGGCATGTTCGACAAGCCGGTAGGTGGAATACTTGACGAAAATTAATACAGTAAGGAATTTAGAAGAATGCTGCTGGCGGGGAGTGACATGGATTGAAGAAAATTGTACTGCTGATGCTTTTGGGGTGTTTACTGGGCAATGGTTTTTGCTATGCCGGCGAACAGAAGGAACTGTTTATTTTGGCTACAGGCGATGCGGTATTCCGCCAGGACGATAATATTGGAATATGCTTTATAGCGCCGCGGGCAGTTTTGAGCACGTCAATTATCAATGGCGGTTATCGGGAAGATTTGCAAGCCGTATTTAATCATAATAGCACCGGCAATACGGCGATGACGGTGGAAGCCTATCGGAAAGATATGGCTCAGGAAGCCGAAAGACTAGGCTTCAAGCCGGATAAAATATCTTGCATGGGTACCGGTGTACCAATGGATAATGCGGTTTTTAAAACCGAAAGCTTTAAGAATGCTTCCGTTACGGCAATCGTAACTGCCGGTGTTGAGGGAAACGGCGGACGTGTCGGTGATCACTCCGATTATTTTCAGCCGGGGAAAAAAGCGGACATGCCGAAACCAGGCACAATCAATATTATGCTGGTCATGAATGCCGATATGCCGGCCGGCACCCTTGCCCGAGCACTGGTAACCTGCACGGAAGCTAAAACGGCGGCCTTGCAGGAACTCATGGTCAGCAGCCGGTATTCCAACGGATTGGCGACCGGTTCCGGCACCGACCAAACCATTGTCATTTCCAATCCGCAAGCGGCGCTGTATCTGGAAGATGCGGGAAAGCATTCCAAGCTGGGAGAACTGATCGGGCAGACTGTTAAAGCGGCAGTTAAAGAAGCTTTATTGAAACAAAATGGCTTATCCGGGGAAAAGCAGCACAGCGTAATTAGACGGCTGGAGCGATTCGGCATTACCGGAGAAAAATTATACCGGGATTACCTGCAAGCCGGCTATGAACCGGTCGGCAGGGAAGAGTTTATTAATCAGCTGGCTGGTTTTGAGCGGCAAAATCAAATCGTGACGAAAACATCCTTGTATGTCCATCTAATCGACCAATACCTATGGGGACTGCTGACAGCGGATGAAGTGGCAGAAACGGGGAATGAGTTAATCGCCGCCGCTGCGCGTCCATTTAATCTTCCCCCGGGGGAAATTGGCGAGAATAATTTAACCGGTTTTATCAGTGCCTGGGAGAAGTTATTGCTTGGCTGTATGAATCAAAAGTTGTCGCAGTAAAATCAGCTTACTAAAAAAAAGACGAGGAGAAATTATCATGCGCATTGCGTTATTGCATCTTGACTTAAGCGGCGGACCGGAAGAGCGGAATCTGGTGCTGCTGGAACAAGCCGTTACTCTTGCAGCCCGGGAGGGTGCCCAATGGGTCATTACTCCCGAAACGGCACTGCAAGGCTACTTTTTTACCCAAAAAGGCCGTCCGTTTTCGATTCCGGTCCAGCCGGCTCCGGTATTGCAGCCGCTTCGGCAGCTTGCCGCTACATACGGACTTATATTATTTTTGTGCTGCGCCGAACGGGATGAAAGCAGCGGGTTGTGTTATAACAGCTGTTTAGTAATTGACGATGACGGAGAAGTCATCGGCCGTCACCGGAAAATGCGATCCCACGGCACCGGTGCGGAAGGCTGGGCCGCCAAAGGAACAGGCCTGGAACCTTTCTCATGCAAGGAGATGACAGCCGGAGTGCTGGTTTGCGCCGATGCCTATTATGAGAGAAACGCCCAGATATTAAAGACCAAACAGGCGCAGGTCATTATCGTGCCGGCAGCTTGGCCGCCGGGAGGCTGCGGCGGGCCGCCGGTTAATGCCTGGGAACGCTGTTCCCGGGAAAGCGGTCTGCCGGTCTGGATCTGCAATCAGACCGGCAATCGGGAAAGAATGGATATGAGCGAGGCGGAAAGCGCTGTTGTCGTCAACGGGAAAATGCAATTCGCCTACAGCGGTTTGCAGCAAGCGGTGCTGCTGTTTGACTGGGATGCGGCGAACCAAAAGCTCTTGTCTGCCGATTTTACGGTTTTGCCGATATGAAACGGGGAGAAGCAGCATGAAAGTATCGGCGGAACGCAATTTGAAAGCGGTGAAATACTACGTTAGAGCCGCGGTTATGGTGCTGCTGGTCAGCCTGCTGCTGGCGGCGGCCGGCTGTGCCGACAGCGGGCCGTCAAGCAGCGGCGCTGTTATCGGCCAAGACGGCTATCAGGTTACCGATACACAGGGGCATGTATTGCATTTGTCCCATAAACCGCAGCGCATTGTGACTTTGTCCCTGTCCAGCGATGAGATGGTTTTGGGCATGACCGGCCCGGAACGGGTCGCGGCTTTAAACCATCTGGCTGACGATCCCGGCATATCGACTATTGCCGATAAAGCCGCTTCCATAACAGCATCGGCCAGAATGCGGGATTATAATGCCGAAATGATTGTTTCCTTCCAGCCGGACTTGGTGATCGTTCCTGACTGGATACAGGCCGACTTGATTCAAACACTGCGGGATTTGGGACTGCCGGTTTTTGTCAGCAAAGGACCGTCGACGGTCGTGGAAGTCAAGCAGGCGATCTGTGAAATTGCGCAATCAATCGGCGAGGAAGAGGCCGGCGCGCGCATGGTGGCCGCTATGGATACGGAACTGGCCGATTTGGCGGCCAAAACGGCAGCGATACCGCCGGATCAGCGCCGCAGCGTCGTTCTCGTTTCCCATATGGCATCCTATGGCGGCAAAGGCAGCCTGTTTGACGATATGTGCGGTTATGCCGGGGTCGTTAACGGCGCGGCAGCCGCCGGACTGGGGAAAAATGACGCTTTGACGAAAGAATGCATCGTCAAGATCAATCCGGATTTGATTTTATTGCCGACCTGGAAAAACGGGAAACTGGATGTGGACAAGGTGAAAAGCGACATGCAGGACGACCCTGCGTTTCAGAATTTAACCGCCATTCGTACGAAACGGCTGGTGCAACTATCGGACGCCTATCTGTATTGCGCTTCTCAGGATATCGTACAGGCTATCCGGGACATCTATAATGCTGCTTACCAGGAATAAGAACGATCAACGGCAACGGCAGGCGGCAAAGGGATAGGAAGGAGTGATTCGTAGTGGGTAAAACACTGTTTTTAACGAATATGGAACAGCAATACAGTACCATGAACCGGGCCAAAACAGCACTATTAGCGGAAAATTTATTAACGGAGCAAGCGGATGCCATCCTCTTAAATGACTGTGAAATTTGGAGTGCACAATGGGGAAAATCGTTTTTGCAATGCGACTTTATTCTTTTTTCCTGGATGGGAACGGGACTGAATACTCCCTTTTTAAAAAAGTCGGCGGAATTTATGCGGCGCCGCAAAATCAAACACCTTTATCTGATCGCTGATCCGGGTGATGATATTCTGGAATATGGGATCACACCGGCAGAAAAGCAGCGGATTTATCAGTATATTTCTTTCAGCGGCCTTGCCAATACTCGTAATCTGTGGTTATGGCTCAGCAGCCGGTTCAATCAGGCGGAGTGCTGCTATGCTGAACCGTATCAGCTGCCGTGGCACGGCATCTATCATCCGTCCTGCCGGGAAGCGTTTACCGATCCGGCGGAATACCGGCGGCGGTTTTGCTTGCCGGACCGACCGACGATTGCGATGATATTTTCCCGGGAAGAATGGATTTGGGGAAATTTAGCGTATCAGACAAAAATTGTTCAGGAAATTGAACGGCAGGGATATAATCCGCTGCTTGTTTTCAGCAATAACCTGGCGAATTCGGAAACCGGCGCTCCCGGGCTGGGAGAAGCCTTTGAAAAATATTTTTATGATCAAGGCCGGGTGATCATTGATGTTTTAATCAATACTTTCGTATTTTCTCTTACCGTTACCCGGTTCCTGGAGTTAAAAACTATCATGGATTTAGGTGTGCCGGTATTGCAGGCGTATAATTTGTATAATTCTTATGAATGGTGGCAAGCCAGTTTTGCCGGCATGAGTGCTTCCGAGATTTCCTATAGCATTGCCATGCCGGAGTTTGACGGGATTATCCATTCCGTCCTGGTATCCACCCGGGAAGAACTGGCCGACGGGACTCATGAAAAGCAGCCGATAATTGATGAGCGAATTCGTATGCTGGTGCGGAAAGCCGGCAAATGGGGGATTTTGCGGCACAAACCTAACCGGGAAAAGAAAATCGGTATTGTTTTTCACAATTATCCGCCGACCAATTCGAATATCGGCAGTGCTTCCTGTCTGGATTCGCCGGAAAGTATCCGCTTGCTGCTGGCGGAAATGAAGCAGCGGGGGTATACAGTCGATCATATACCGGAAAATAGTCAGACGTTTATGGAAGAATTAATTGCCCACGCGACAAACGACCGGCGTTTTATTACCGAAAAGCAAATCAAAGAAGCGGACGGCAAGCTGACAGCCGGGGAGTATGAAGGTTTTTTCGCCGGGCTGCCGGAGAAAACACGGCAGCAAATGACAAGAGACTGGGGGGAGGCACCGGGGCAGGTCTTTAATTATGCTGGCGATCTGCTGATCCCGGGGATGCTGAACGGCAATGTTTTTATTACGGTTCAGCCGCCCCGGGGATTCGGCGAAGATCCGGGAAAGATTTATCATTCCCCCGATTGTGCGCCGACCCACCATTATATCGGCTTTTATAACTGGCTGCGGAACGTATGGAAGGCCGATGCGCTGATTCATGTGGGAACCCACGGTTCCCTGGAATGGCTGCCGGGCAAAGGTACGGCCATGTCCAATGGCTGCTATCCCGATATTGCCATTGACGATATGCCGAATGTTTATCCTTACTGGATCACTTGTGTAGGCGAAGGAATTCAGGCGAAACGGCGCAGCGCCGCCTGCTTGATCAGTTATTTGTCGGCGCCGATGAGCATTGCCGGGACATATGACGAACTGGCCGAACTGGAAAAACTGCTGGAAGAATACTGCCATTTCAAGCAGGATGCGGCCAATACCGATATGGCAGCCATCCAGGAAATGATCCGCGCTAAAGTGAAAGAGGCGAACTTGGCAGAAGATGTGCCGGAAACGGCTGCGGCTGATTTTGCCGAATATGTGGGCAATTTGCATGTGTATATCACTGATATCAAAAATATGCAAATGAGCATCGGGCTGCATACTTTGGGCTGTCCGCCGACCGGGGAGCACCTGACGGAATATTTGCTGGCCTTGACGAAAGTCAACAATGGGGATATTCCGTCGCTTACCCAGACATTGGCCGGGATGTTCGGCTTCGATTATTATACTCTGCTGGAGAACAGCGGCACTATGCTGCCTGACGGCAGTAAAACTTATGGCATGTTGATTGTTGAAATCAGGGAAAAGAGCCGTGAAGTTATTTTATTGTTAATGGACAATGATTTTGCTGCAAAGAAGGCAGACGCTGTTTTTGCTTTACCCTGGACGGCTCAAATGGATCCGTCATTGCGGGAACAGCTGCTTTGTGTCGCTCAATATATTTGTACGCAAATCGCTCCCGGTTTGCTGAAAACGACCCAGGAAATAACCAACTTGCTGGCCGCCCTGGACGGTGAGTATATAGAGCCAAGTCCGTCGGGGGCGCCGACCAGCGGCGGCGCGGACTTGCTGCCGACCGGCCGCAACTTTTACAGTGTGGATCCGCGCACCCTACCGACGCCGGTCGCCTGGGAAATCGGCAAGCAGATGGCGGATGACGTCATAGCCAGCTATATTGAGGAAGAAGGACGCTATCCGGAAAGCGTGGGCATTATCTTGTGGGCCACCAGCAATCTGCGCAATCACGGTCAATGTGTCGCCGAATTTTTGTACTTGATGGGATTGCGTCCCGTCTGGCAAAAAGGCAGTCTGCGGGTCGTGGATATCGAAGTCATTCCCCTGAAGGAATTGAAGCGGCCCCGGGTGGATGTCACCGGCCGGATCAGCGGCCTGTTCCGGGATAGTATGCCAAGTTCGGTTTCCTGGCTGGACAAAGCGGCGACTATGGCGGCGGCGCTGGATGAAAGCATTGAGGAAAACTATATCCGCAAGCATGTTTTACAGGAAGCGGGCGAATTGGAAGAACAGGGCATGGATCATGCTGCTGCCTGGCGGCAGGCATCCTACCGCATTTTCGGCGATCCTCCCGGTGCCCACGGCGCCGGAGTCGGCGCGCTGCTGGAAGCGAAAAACTGGGACAATATCGACGATATTGCCAAAGTCTATGTGCGCTGGGGCGGACATGTTTACGGCGAAGGAGCGAACGGCACCTATATGCCGGAACAATTCAGCCGGCGCATGGGCAGTTTGGATATCACGGTTCAGAATGTGGATCACCGGGAGTCGTCCATGCTGAGCGGCGATGATTATAATTCCTATCGCGGCGGAATGGTGGCGGCGGTTCGCAGTATTAAGGGGGAAATGCCCCGCAACTATGTCAGCGACAGCTCGGACCGCAGCAAAGTAGTGATTCGCAGCCTGGAGAACGAATTAAAGCGCTGGTTCCGGGGCGAAGCCGTGAATCCCAAGTATATCAACGGAATGAAAGAACATGGCTATAAAGGCGCCGCCGACATGTCTACTTATGTGGCGGTCAGCTACCAATGGGATGCCACCAGCGATGTGATGGAAGACTGGATGTATGAAAAATATGCCGAAAAATATGCCCTGGACCCGGCTACTCAGGAGTGGATGAAAGAGGTCAATCCCTGGGCGCTGCACCGGATAGCGGAAACTCTGCTGGAAGCGGCGCAGCGGGGTTTGTGGCAGGCTAAAGCAGAGACAAAGCAGGAACTGGAGCAGCTCTTTCTTTCCATTGAAGGCGAACTGGAAGAGCGAAGCGACGATAAGTGATTTTTATGCCGCTAGTAGTCAACACCAGACCGCTTCACCGGGCCACCTGCCGCCGCTCGTCTGACTGGGCGGCAATTGCTGTTCGTTCCCCGGCACGGGGAATATAAAAAGCCGCCTTCATCCGGTAAAGGCGGCACAGCAGCAGGGAAGAACCCTAACAGCGAAAAAATTTTTCTTTTTGTTCGGCAGAATATGCTATACTAAGCGTACAGGCTGTCTTGGAGCGGTTAGCCACTTCCTTTTTAGGAGGTGGTAGGATGACAATGTTTGAGGCAATGTATCTCATGATTGCATTTGCAACACTCGTTGTTTTGATCATAAAAAAGCAGAAATAACCGCCTCCTAGCCAAGGTCTGCGGTTATTTCTCATAACTCAACCGGGCTAACCGTTTTCCGGTTAGACAGCCTGTGAGACTGACGTGTTAGCGCACGTCAGTCCTTTTCTTATATTATACCCATTGCCTGAAAAATATGCAACTGCCCGGGGGAAATATCCTGCCGGCAGGGTGCGACGGACTGTGTGTGCCGCTCTAAGGTGACGGCGGCTCCAGAGATCGCCGCGTCGCTATCGCTCCTCGCGATGACAGAATCATTTTTCTGTTTTTATACTAACGTGATTTGTCATTGCGAACGCAGCGAAGCGAAGTGCGGCAATCTCAGAGACACTGACTTTTCTTTCTTAATAATGACTGTAAGGAGAACTGGAAGAGCGAAGCGACGGCGAGTGATTTTAGAATTCGACGGTACTTGACAAATTACGGGACATCTTTTACTATAGTAGGCGTAAGTGAAAAATTTCATATATTGGTATAGGTGCCCAGCAGGGCTTAATAGGGAAGTCCGGTATAATCCCGGCACGGTCCCGCCACTGTAATGGAGAGCAAACCCAAGAATATGCCACTGAAACGAAAGTTTTGGGAAGGTTTGGGAAGAGCAATGACCCAGAGTCAGGAGAACTGCCTATACAACGATCACCGTTTGACCTGCGAGAGATGGGGAGGGGATTTGCATGGCAGTTTGCATTGGCTGCGATTGTGCTTATTTCGTCCCGGCGTTTTTTGAACGCCGGGATTTTTAATAGGTATGACGTATGATTACAATGTAAAATTGGTTTGCTTTTGATTGCCTCCCGTCCTGTGACGGGAGATTTTTTTAGCCATTCCGCTCCCTATCGCGGGCATAACGCAGAATGAGAAGGGAGGAAAATTAACCGCTAATCTTTCTCTGCGCTCTTCGCGCCTTCGCGGTGCGACATCCTCATAACTCCCTCTGCGGTTAAAAAAACTTCCCTATTTTCAAAAGGAGGTGAGAGACAGAAGCTACGGCAATATCGACAGACTAAACAGATAAGGGAGGACGATTTTCATTGAGACAAGCAAGCCGGAGCAAAAAGAGGACAACCCTGCTGTGCGCCATGATCAGCAGTGCACTCATACTTGGCATGACGGGAATTTCCCAGGCGGAGGAGCAGAACGACTATTCTTTTGACCAGGTCGTGGTTACGGCGACAAAAACACCGCTGGAACAGTTTGAAGCGAACGCCAACATATCCGTTGTAACCAGGGAACAAATTGAAAACAATCATTATCAAAATCTGGCGGAAGCACTGCGGGATGTGCCGGGCGTAACTGTTACTACATATGGCAACAGCGTGGGGTTTGAATATTCCAGCAGCATTGCTATTAACGGGTCGCCCCAAATCGTCGTTTTAATTGACGGCATCCGAGCGAATACCAACGGCAGCGATATGACGGTTTTTCCGGTTGGATTAGTGAATGATATGGATAATATTGAAAGGATTGAAGTGCTGAAAGGCGCCGCTTCCACCTTGTACGGTTCCGATGCCAAAGGCGGCGTTATCAATATCATTACCCGCAAAGGCGATGCCAATAAAACAACTTTGACCATTGGCGGCGGCAGTTATGACAGGGAAAATTATGCTATGGCCAACCGGGGAAGGGAAGGCGATTACAGCTGGGTTGTGACCAGCCGGAAAGATATTTCCGGTACTTATGCGAACGGCAATGGGGAGGACATCCCGTCTCATTCCAATTCGACGACGAATACGTTTAAATTAACCAAGAAAATTAATTCAGCTTCCGATGTTACCTTCAGCTATGACCGGTATCAGGGAGATTATACCCGTGCTAATAGTGCCAAGGATTTTACGCTTAAATACGGCGATAATGATAATTCGGATTGGAAATTCATTTATAACTATAAATTTTCCGATAATGCGTCCAATCAGCTGTCATTTTATCAAAACAAGCATAAAATGTCCGATGCGACAAACACTCCCGGTAGCAATTGGTTCATGGATATGAAAACAAAGGGAGCGCAGGATCAGTTTACCAGAAAAATTGGCGACAAACATACCGGAACGTTTGGCTTTGATATTTATCAGGACCGCATTGATTATCACTATGGTAAATGGGTTGCGTATAACGATAAAAGTATTACGGATCGGGCCGTATATTTGCAGGATGAATGGCAGATGAATGACAAGTGGAAATTCACCGCCGGCGTTCGCAATGATCATCATTCCATATATGGCAATCATGCTTCACCCAGTTTCAATTTAGGTTATAAACAGGATGACAAGACGAACTATTATATAGCATTTAAAAAATATTTTGTTTCGCCGAATCTGGACGAATTATATGATACCTTATACGGCGGGAATACCAGTCTCAAACCGGAAACCGGGCATACGACAGAAGGCGGGATCAATCATAAGTTCGACGATACCTTTACCGTATCCGCTCATATGTTTGAAACAAGCACGAATGATGCCATTGCCTACGTTGGCACGATGGCCGGCGGCCAGTATGTGAACCTTGACCATGAACTCGCCCATGGCTGGGATGTACAATTAAATAAAAAAATGTCGCCTTCCTTTACAATATATGCAAACTATACAAATACTACCTATAACATGTCAGGTGCGGCTACTCCTGTAATGGGCTATTCTCACCTGCCAAGAGGTTTGTGGAATATCGGCATGGACTATCACCGGGATAAATATAACATTGGCTTGCTGGGTCATGGCAACATTGCTTTGCCGGGCGTTTTACCCACCAATACATACTGGGTCTGGGATATGGCCGTAAACTACAAAATTGATAAAAATAAAAAAGTTTTTGTCAAAGTCAATAATCTGTTTGACAAATATTATGCGGTTTATGGCAGCCCCAAAAATGGATTTTATACCTGCCCCGGACGCAACGTTCAGGCAGGTTTGCAATATCAATTTTAAGCTTTGCCGGGCAAGAAGCTGCGGCTTGTTTGGGCGCCGGCTGCTTGCTGCATAGCAGCAGAGCTGTTGTCCGGGCAGCGTCTCCGGAATATGTCGAATTATAAAGGGGAATTCACTTGACAAATAAATTTGCATCGTTTACGATCATTGACAGCAAGTGAAAAATTTTATAAATTGGTGTAGGTGCCAACAGGGCTTAATAGGGAAGTCCGGTATGATTCCGGCGCGGTCCCGCCACTGTAATGGAGAGCAAACTCAAGATATGCCACTGGAACGGAAGTTTTGGGAAGGTTTGAGAAGCGCAATGACCCAGAGTCAGGAGAACTGCCTATACAACAATCGCCGTTATGACCTGCGAGAGATGGGGAGGGGATTTGCGCAATAGTTTGTATTTTTTGATTGTGTTTATTTCGTCCCGGCGTATTTGTATACGCCGGGATTTCTTTTCTGAAAATAGAGAAAGCTAACCGCGGCGAACACAGAGGAGAGCGGATGAGATGAAAAAAATTGCATTTTACGGAAAAGGCGGTATCGGGAAATCGACAACAGCGGCCAATGTGTCGGCTGCCCTGGCGGAAACAGGACATAAGGTTTGCCAGATCGGCTGCGATCCGAAAAACGATTCCACTCGGCTGCTGCTGGGAAAGATCTGTTCCCAGACGGTGCTGGATATGGTCAGGCAGCACGGGGATGGGGTAACGACAGAGCAAATCGTACATAGCGGCTTTGCCGGGGTAAAATGTGTGGAAGCCGGCGGGCCGGAGCCGGGAGTCGGCTGCGCCGGACGGGGAATCATCGTTGCCCTGGAGAAACTGAAAGCGCTAAAAGCGATCAGCGATGATCATATGATTTTATATGACGTCCTGGGGGACGTAGTCTGCGGCGGTTTTGCCGTTCCCATCCGGGAAGGCTATGCCAGCGACATCTATATCGTGTCTTCCGGCGAGATGATGTCCTTATACGCCGCCAATAACATTGCCAAGGGGATTGCGAAATTCGCCGGCCGGGGGAAAGTGCGCCTTGGCGGCATCATCGGCAACAGCCGGAATGTCGTCAGGGAACAGGAACTGCTCCGGGCTTTTGCGGTGAAACTGAATACGCGGCTGCTTACCTTTATTCCCCGGGATCAAATGGTTCATCAGGCGGAGATCCATCACCAGACGGTGATTGAATGGGCGGGGCAGTCGCCCCAGGCGGAAGTGTACCGGAATCTGGCGGATCTGATTCTGGCGAATAAGCAGCTGACGATACCGACGCCGGTAGCGTTTGCCGAGCTGGAAGAGCTGGTGCTGGCATATGGTGAAGAGTAAACGGCCCCTGGTCGCAATCAAGAACGGCTGCAGCTGCAGCATGCCCGGCGTTTGGCGGGCGGTGGCTCACAGCCGGGGGGCCGCGGTGATCTTTCACAGCCCCAGAGCCTGTGGTCATGTGACCCGGGATATGGGATTAAGCGGTCATTATCGCGCCGTGGCCCGGCGGGAATTTGTTCCCCGGCAGTATAGAGCGCCTTTGATTACCAGCAATTTGGCGGAAGAGCATGCTATCTTCGGCGGTACGGAACAATTGCAGAATTGCATTGAGCATGTTGTCGGGCAGTATCACCCCGCGTATATTGTGATTGCCAATTCCTGTGTAGCCGGTGTGATCGGCGACGATGTGCAGACTGTGGCTCAGGCGGCGGAGAAGAAATGGAAGCTGCCGGTTTTATCGGTCCCCTGCTGCGGCTTTTTAGACGGCGGCGAGTATCACGCCGGGTTTTATTATACCGGGCGGGAACTTGTACAGCGGTTTATGACCCGCCAGCCCAGGCGGGAGGGCACGGTAACATTGCTGGGCGATCGGGGCGGTCCCAACAGTTTCGATGTACAGGAAATGAAGCGGCTGCTCCAGTGCTTTAACCTGCAGGTCAGGTTTCAGTTTCCCGGCTATGTTTCCGCCGAAGAATTGGGGCAGATCCCTTCCTCCGCTATGAACCTGCTGATGGGAGGCAGGCCGGAATCCTATTCCTGGCTGCGCAAACTGGCGGTGGATATGGAAGCGAAGACGAACGTGCCTTTTTTGGACAGGGATCATCCGGCCGGCTGGCAGGATACCCGGCTGTGGTTGAGACAACTGGGAGAATTTTTAGACCGGGAAGCGGAAGCCTTGCTGGTGGAACGGGAACAGGAACAGCGCCTGAATCGGCAGCTCTGCCAGCTGCGGCCGGTGCTGCGGAACGTACGGACTGTACTGTGCATCGGACGTTCCCTGCTTCATTTTCAACCGGGCTGGGTGCTTGAAATGCTGGAGCTTTCCGGAACGGCACTGGAAGGAATTATTTTGCTGTCAGGTTTAACGGATACCCAGCGGCAAGAAATGCGTCAGGTATTGAAACAATATACGGACCGGCCGGTAGTGGAACAGCAGGCTGGCGACGAACTGCTGGAACAGGCAGAGCTGGTGGTTACGACCCATGAACTGGAGGATGACAGCAGACGGCAGCTTTTTTTGCCCATTCTGCCGCCGGTGGGGGTTGGCGGCATCACTGCCGTGCTGCGTAAATGCGTCCGGCTGGCGACGCGTTGCGGGCAGCGGGGAGGTATTGTATATGGGTAAGGAGCAATGGGACAATATATGCAATCAGAATAATTGCTGCGCCCTGACCGGGGCGGCTGCTTTCTTTGCCGGTATTCCCGGCGCTTTTATCGTCGCCAACGGTCCTCTTTGGTGCTATTTTTACGCTCTGCGGTTTTTGGAAAAATCCTGTCCCGACATGAGCCGTCGCTTTTTTTGTTCTCAGCCGGATAATAACGCAGTCGTTTACGGTACGGAAGAGTGTCTGCTGGCGATTTTGCAAAAAATCAAGCAAAATTTTCAACCGTCGGTTTTGCTGATTGAAAACAGCTGTTCCATTGGTTTGATCGGCGACGATCTTGCCGGCATTGCCCAGCAGGCCGGTATGAATTGTCCGGTCGTCTGCATGGACAGCGGCGGGCTGAAAGGCGGTTTCTGGGAAGGCTACCGGGCGGCCGCCAAGGCTTATTTTGCTGCGGTGCCCCTGAAGCGGCGGGAAGTGGTGCAGCCCCGGACGGTCAATTTATTAGGTTGTACTGTCGGTTATTACAATGCCGCCAATGATCTGCGGGAGCTGAAGCGGATGCTGAATCTGGCCGGTTATCAGATCACAGCCTGTCCGGGGGCGGGAAGCACTGCCGCAGAAATTGACAGCATGAATCAGGCGGAACTGAATCTGGTAATCCACAGCGAACTGGGGTGTGAACTGGCCAAGCAGCTGCAGCAGGAATACGGCGTACCCTACTTGTCTCTGCTGCCGCCTTACGGGCTGGAAGGTTCCCTGAACTGGCTCAGGACTTTGGGGGAACGGATGTGGATGGAGAACAAGAGCATGCAGGCTGTTGAGCAGGAGGCAGGAGATTTGGAACAGCGGTTTCGCGCCGCTGTTTTGGACATGCAGCTGACGTGGGGCGAACCCTGGTTTGAAAATACGCTGATCGCCGGGCCGTCTTCCGTTGCCCTGGGCATAGCCCGGGCCTTGCGCCGGGAATGGATGGACACGGGATCGCTGACGATTGTGCTTCAAGATGGGGAAGCGGCGGATTCGCTGCCGGAGAGGCCGGATATTGTGCTGAACGGACAAAAAGACGGCAAGGCGATTCAAAAGCAGCTAGCGGAACTGTCTTCCGGCCTTTTACTGGGCAGCAGCCAAGAAAAGGCTTTAGTGCAGCAGCAGGGAATTCCAAATGTGGTTTGTCAGAATATCGCCTTGCCGGTGTACGACGAAGTGATTCTTAGCGACCGGCCTTTTATGGGGCTGCGGGGAGCCTGCCATATGCTCGAAAGACTGTGGAATCAATATATTGACTTTTGCCAGCGAAGCAGGTAAAGCGAACGGATTTAATGAATTATGACAGTGAATCTTCCTCAAATATGACGGGAAAGGAATTGTACTACCATGCTGCAGCTTGTGAATTTATCCAATTATAAAAGTGATATGGACCTGATCCATAACCGGGCGGAATGCTTGCAGGTTTTTTTGCAGTGCCGCCGCTTGGACGGGATCGAAATGATGTTTTGTCAGCCGTGGGATCCCCTTATTCACAGACAAGAATGGATTCATGGCGTACATCTTAAATTTTGGCCCTGCTGGCTGGATTTTTGGCGGGGAAATCAGGCGGAATTGCTTAGTCAGATGGGCAGCCGGGAAAATATTGCAGCCTGCTATGGCGGACTGGACCGGGAAGCCTGGCTGGAAATATACCGGGAAAATATTCGCATGGCGAACCGGGCCGGGGCGGAATACCTGGTCTTTCATGTCAGCCATGTCCGTTCTTTAGAAACATTTACCGGGCATTTCAGCGCTGCCGACCGGGAAGTGATTGAAGGGACGATTGAAGTTGTCAATGAACTGGCCGGTGAAATACCGGATGAGACGGCGCTGCTGTTTGAAAATTTATGGTGGCCGGGACTGACGCTGCAGGATAAGAAACTGACTGCTCTGCTGCTGGAGAGCATAAAGCATCCTAATGTGGGGATTATGCTGGATACCGGTCATTTAATGAATACTAATCCTGATTTGCGAACGGAAGAAGAAGGGGTAGACTATATTCTGCATACGCTGGAGCGGCTGGGAGAATACAGCCGGTATATCCGGGGAATCCACCTGCACCAGTCCTTATCAGGTCAATATGTCGTCAGCAGCAAAAAGCAAAGGGAGCACGATGCTACGATGACCGGCGTTATGCAGCATGTATTAAAAATTGACGAACATCTGCCGTTTACCACTCCGTCGGTATGGCGGATTCTGGAGTATGTGCAGCCGGATTATCTGGTGCATGAATTTTTGCAGCTATCCATGGATGCCTGGACGGAAAAAGTTTCCCGGCAGCAGCGGGCGCTGGGACTGGGGAGGACCTTTGAGTGAAGCGGTTTAATTTGCTGTCTCTTTTTATGGCACTCGTGTTGGTATTGTTTATCAGCGGCTGCGGCAATAAGGCACCTAACGGACAGCCGGAAGCACCGCCAGCGGGCTATGAGGTACAGGACAGCACCGGGGCAGTCGTCAAGCTGTCCGGTCAGCCCCGGCGAATCGTCTCGCTTACCCTGGGAACCGATGAAATTTTGCTGGGACTGGTGCCGGTGGATCGGATTGCGGCGTTAACCTATCTGTCCGATGATCCCGGGATTTGTTCGGCGGCAGAGCAGGCTAACCAGGTGCCGGTAAAAATCAGAGACAGCGCTGAATCAGTAATTTCCCTGCAGCCTGATCTGGTGATTATAGCCGACTGGATGAATCCGGCTCTGGCCAAAAGCGTACGGGACGCCGGAATTCCGGTATATGTATACAAGACGCCGAATACTGTAGCGGAAGTTAAACAGTCGGTGCTGGAAATTTCTCGCTTGGTGGGCGAAGAGGCCAAAGGCAGGCAGATCGTGGCGGGCATGGAGGAAGAACTGGAACGGGTGGATGCTGTAGTCAAAACCATACCCTCGGATCAGCGGCAGACGCTGGTTGCTCTGTCCTTTATGGGGGCGTTCGGCAGCAAGGACAGCTTGTTTGACGACATGTGCCGCTATGCCGGTGTAGTAAACGGGGCGGCGGCAGTCGGCCTGACAAAAGAGAATACCTTATCGAAAGAGCAGATCGTAGGAATTAATCCGGATGTGCTGCTGCTGCCCGATTGGGATTATGACGGCAAACGAAACATTGAACAATATCGGCTGCAGGTGCAAAATGACCCGGCGCTGCAGACGGTTAAAGCAATTCGGCACCAGCGGCTCGTTCAGGTACCGGACCGCTATTTATACAGTGTGTCTCAGTCTATCGTTTATGGAGTGCGGGATATTGCCAAAGCGGCTTATCCTCAGTATTTCGGCGGGGAGATGTAAAATAGATGAAACTTTGTACATTGTCGACCGGGGATACGGTTTACCGCTATTATAAAAATATTGTGATGCTGTTTGAGCAGCCGCGGAAGGTTTTGAGCACCTCTGTCTATAACGGGGGCTACCGGGAGGACTTGACGGCAGTATTCAATCACGACTGCAATCCGGGAGCGGGAATGGCCTGCAAGATGCGGGCGGATACGTATGTGGAAGAAATGCGGCTGATCGCCGGAGAAGCGGGGCTGGAGCCGGCTACAGCTTCCGGCATGGGAACTGCCGCTTCCATGGAAAATGTGTCGATTCAGTCGCAGCAATATGAAACACTTACCGTAACAGCCATCGTAACCGGCGGGATTGAAGTAAACGGCGGCCGCGCCGGCGATCCGGCAGCGTATTTCAAGCCGGTGGAAAAAAGCCGGCTGGATAAACCGGGAACGATCAACATCATGCTGGTGATCGACGCCGATATGCCCCCTGGAACGCTGGCCCGGGCTCTCGTTACCTGTACCGAAGCGAAAACAGCGGCTATTCAGGAGCTAATGGTCGGCAGCAATTATTCCAACGGACTGGCGACGGGATCAGGCACCGATCAAACTATTGTTGTGGCCAATCCGGTGTCTCCTCTATACCTGGAGAGTGCCGGCAAGCATTCTAAACTGGGCGAGCTCATCGGCCGCACAGTCAAAACAGCCGTCAAGGAAGCGCTGCTGCGGCAGACCGGACTGTCACCCGCCCAGCAGCACAGCGTCCTCAAACGCTTGAAACGGTTTGGCGTAAAGGAAGAGACACTGTGGCAGGAATACAGCGCCAATCATGAAGTATCCGTACTGAAACCCCGCTTTTTGGACTGTCTGTATCAGCTGGACCGTGACCCGCAGATGGTGACTTATACCTCGCTCTATGTTCATCTGCTGGATCAGTTTTTATGGGAACTGCTGTCCGGTGCAGAAGTTTTGCAGGCCGGCAATGAACTATTGCAGCTGGCTGCCGGGAAATATGACGTGACGCCGCCCGTCATTGCGGCGGAAGAATTAAAAGCGTTCCTCCGGGCATGGGTCAGCCTGATGGAAAAAATTGCAGCTTTGGAATTATCCGCCTGATGAAAAAAATTCAGGCAGAGCGGTTGAACTTTGCGGAGGGACGGTGAGACACTGTTTGCTGTATCGTATTTTATTGCTTGTTTTTACAGCCATTCTGATTAGTCCGGTTACTCCCTCCATTGGCTTTGCCGGCGATAATATCCGGGTTCAGTGCGACTTCCCCTACTATCTGGGGAAGGCAAAGGATGTCGTCCTGCCCGGAGAGACGGTGCAGGCTTTGGTTGTGGTGGAAAACTGCGGCAGGGAGGATCGGACAGTACCGGTGGAACTGGAACTGCCCGGTTGTTTTGCGCCTTTTGGGACATATGAAGGCTGGCAGGTCGTTTCCGGGGCGGATAAAACGGTTTTTTCCAACTCTGTCGATTTAAGCGGCGGCTACAGCCAATGGTTTGATCTGCTGCGGTTCACGGTTTCGCCGGACGCACCGCCGGGAAGTTATCAAGTCCGTCTGACAGTGAACGGTCAGCCCCGGGATTTTACCGTCAGCATCGGGTCAGGCGGTTCCGGAACAGAGCGTTTTTTGTCCGTCAGCGGCATTGTTTTGCCCCTGGACAAAGACGGCAGAAAAGACGACCGGTTGAATGACAATACGCTGGTACTGCGGGACCGGCAGCTGGACTACTACAAAAATGTTCTTCAGGGGAAAGGCGCCGCCAATCTGGAAATCGAAGCCATCCATCCTGTTTCCCATATGGGAATCGATTTTGATAATCCCGGCGGGCAGCAGAAGCTGGTTACGATTACCGCCCGGCTGCTGGATAAGACGACCCGTCAGCCGGTGGAAGGCTTGTTCACGCCGGGTACGACCGGCGAGGACAAGGATGCCGGGTCCATCGGCGGTCATAAGGATTCCCTGGAAGTGTTTACCGCCCTGACCGGGGAGGCAAAGCAGCGGATTCTGCTGCCGGTCTATGCCGATGAACAGTATGCGGCCGGCGGAACGTATTGGCTGCAGGTTGTTGTGGACGACGGAGTAAACCGGCCGCTGGTTGAAACCGTACCGCTGACGATTGTGAAGAAAAACCGGCAGGCCATGCTGACGACTTGTTCGGCGGCAGCGGCCGTACTGGTCGCGTTGCTGTTCGGCCTGGGGTATCTGCGCCGGCTGCTGGCAAAATTGAAAACCCGCTGGCTGGTTACTGCGGCCTTATTCGGTGCCGCCGTCTTTGCTATGGTGAATGTGCCTTCCACCCTGCTCAATGATTTCTTTCATGTGCTGCTGGGACCCTTTGGTTTTTTGATTACCGGCTTGTTCAGCAGCGTGTTTCTCTACATGCTGGTGGTATCCCTGGTGGTGTTGATCCCCCGTCCGGGTATTATTTCCCTGATGACTTTGGTTCGCATGCTGCTGGGAATGCTGGTGTTCGGCAATATTTCACCGATCGGGGTTTTATCCTACGGAGTACACGCCCTGACTCTGGAGCTATTATTTTATTTTTGCGGCGTTTACGGCAAAATCGGTGCCCATGGCGGACAAATCAACTTTCCGGCGCGGCAGGTGCTGGCGATATCATTGCTGTGCGGGGTGGCCGATAGCATCGCTATTTATGTGGGACTCCAGTCCATGGCTTTCCTTTACCGGATGTATTACGCCGACTGGTACATTTATCTGGCAATGCTGATCAACGGGCTGCTGTATACGGCTGTCGGCGCCGCCTGCGGTCTGCAGCTCGGCTGCAGGCTGTCCAGAGTGGGAGGCGACTGACGGTGAATAACAGCAACTCGATTATTGAGATAGAAAATGCATCCTTTACCTATTCGTCCCGTTCGCTGCCCAGCGTGACGGCGGTAAATCTGACAATAGAACCCGGCGAATTTGTTTTGCTTACGGGAGCAACGGGCTGCGGTAAAAGTACCTTGCTGAAAATGCTCAATGGACTGATTCCCCAGGAAAGCGGCGGTTTATTCAGCGGCAGGGTGACAGTCGGCGGCCGGGACGTGTCGGATTTCAGCGTGGCGGAAATGAGTTCTTTTGTCGGTATGATGTTTCAAAGTCCGGATGACCAGATATTTTCCACTACGGTCGGCGATGAAGTGGCTTTTATCCTGGAGAATGGGGGGATGAATCTTCAGGACATCCCAGTCCGGGTCAGCGGGACTCTGGCTCTGGTAGGGCTGGCCGGTATGGAAAATCGCAGTGTTCACGCTTTGTCCGGCGGGCAAAAGCAGCGGTTGGCTTTGGCGGCGGTACTGGCTGCCCGTCCCCGTGTCCTGGCGCTGGACGAACCTATCAGTCAGCTGGACCCCCGAGGAGCGACGGCGCTGCTGGAGGTCGTGGAAAAATTGAACAAGACGCTGGGTATTACTGTGGTCATTGTGGAACACCGGCTGCATGAAGTCATGCCGTTGTGCCACCGGGTTGTCGTCATGGATCAGGGTAAAATTGTCTGGCAGGGGACAAGACAGGAATCGTTCCGGCAGCCGGAAATTTTCTCTGACTATGGACTGCGTCTGCCTCAGACCGTGAACATTTGCCAACGTTTGGGAATCTCGACGGAAACCGCGGCCATAGCCCCTGTGGTAGAAAAAATACGGGAGCGGTACGATATTGTCAGCCCCAACGGCGGCAGTCCCGCTTGCCGGGCGGCAGCCGCCCTGACCGGCGGGGAGACGGAAACGGCGGCGCTGCAGGACATCGTTTTCCGCTATGGCAAAGCAGAACGCAATGTATTGGATCATCTCAGCCTGTCTGTTTTCAAAGGACAGTTTATCGCCTTAATGGGCAATAACGGCGCCGGAAAATCCACGCTGCTGCAGCACATTGCCGGCCTGCTGCAGCCTTTGTCAGGGAGAGTCCGGGTGATGGGAAAACCGGCGGGCGAAGCAAGACAGACGATCGGCATGGTCATGCAGAATCCGGATTTTATGCTGTTTAACGCGACCGTACGGGAGGAAGTCGAATTTGCCCTGCGGCAGCGTTGCCGGCCGGCCGAAGCCGGAGCGCCCTGCCGGACGTTGATTCAAGCGCTGGGGCTGGCGGGAATGGAAGAAGACTTTCCCCTGGCGTTAAGCCGGGGACAGCGGCTTCGGGTGGCGATTGCCGCCGTGCTGTCTTACCGGCCGGCGGTGCTGCTCCTGGACGAACCGACCACCGGGCAGGACATCGGCCATATCGACGACATTGTCCTGCTCTTGAAACGCTATACGGCGGCGGGCGGATCGGCTGTCTTCTGCACGCATGACGCGGAAGTGGCGGCCAAATATGCCGACCGTGTCGTTGTGATGACCCGGGGGAGAATCGTGGCCGACAGCAGCCCGACGGCGGTTTTCAGCCGGGACGACATTTTGCGGCCTGCCGGACTCAAGCCGCCGGCCGCCATGCTGGTGGCCCGGCAGCTGTACAACGGAACGGCAGTGACGGTGGAGGAGGTGGTGTCCTATGTTCGGCAAAACAGTGTGGGAAGCAGCGCCGGCTGATACGGTCATCCACCGGCTGGACGGCAGGACGAAGCTTCTGATCCTGGCGGCATCCGCTTTTCTCAGCATCACCGTCGACAGCCCCCGGACCTTGTTTTTATTGTTTATGGCAATGCTCAGCCTGCATGTTGCCGCCCGGTCGTCACTGGACAGATGGCGGATTCTGCTGCTGTTTCTACTATTGGGCATCTGGGGCGCTATGGTCAGTCAGGCCTTGTTTTACAATCAGGAGCCCCGTACCGTCGTGGCCTGCCTGGCATCGCCGTCCACGCCGGTCGTCGGCCGTCTGACCGGCGGCATATTTCTCTACAGCGAAGGACTGGAATACGGGGCGGTGCAGGCACTGCGCTCCGGCATTATGCTGACGACCGGATTATTGATTTGCTGGACAACAGACCCCCGGCAGCTGCTGAAAAGTTTTTTAGCCTGGAAGATGCCCTATGAATTATCCTTTATGCTGATTACCGGCATTCGATTTTTACCGGTGATTTTTAATGAAACGGCAGTTGTTCTTACCGCTCAGCGGCTGCGTGGCTTTGAGCCGCTGAAGGCACTGTCTCCCCGGAAAATGATTCAGACCGCTTTTCAGACCTTGTTCCCCATTCTGGCCCGCACCTTGCGGCGGGCGGCGACACTGACCTATTCCGTGGAAAGCCGGGGCTTCGGGCGCAAAGTTCACGTCGTCAACCTGCCCCGCTGGCCGGCGGGAGAACGCTATATTTGTTTTATTTCCCTGTCTCTTCTCGCTGTATTGCTGTTGCTGAAGCTTCTGTACGCGCTGCAGTTCAACGGCCTGATCTATGTTGCCGGATTGCGCGGCATGTATGACTTTATAAAACTATGGATGTGAGGTTGCAGCTGTGAAAAAGGCAGTTACCATACTACTTTTTGCTCTATTTTTAATCACGCTGACAGGACTGGCCCGGTACATCTTTTTGCATCAAACGGGCATTCCGGCAATGTCGGCGGTAAAAAACGATGCCAGCCTGGCTGGAATGTACCGGAAAACAGCGGATATTGATCTGGGAAAAGTAGAAGTCTACAACTATCAGCGCATGGGCTTTACCCACGGCTTTCTCCAGTTTTCCCCGAACAGCCGGTATCTGGCTTTGGGTACGGAGCAGGGCGATATTCTATTTATGAATGTCGACGGGAAAACCCTTTGGAAGAGGAGTATCGGACTGGGGAAAATTTCGGCCCTGACCTTTTCCCCGGACGGAAGCAAACTGCTGGTCGGCGATACCAGCCAGCAGGGCAGTTTGATTTGCTTTGACACCGCCACAGGCAATGAACTGTGGCGTTATGCCAGTGCATCGGAACTGGAGCCGGATATCAGGCAGAAGATTTATCCCGGCATTGTCTATATTACAACTGACGAACAGGGATTCATCTATGCAGTGGGACAGCGCTATAAAAAGAATAGCGACGGCAGCAACGAATACCGGGATCGCATTTATAAGCTGGATGAAAACAACGGCAATAAAGTGGCTATGTTTCCCCCCGATCACGACATGGATGCCTGGGTCAGCTGGGTCGGTGTGGATCGGCAGGGCCGCCGTTTGGTATTCGGCACCGGCAATTGGGATACGGGGAAAACCTGCCGCTACGATGATAATGTGTACTGTCTTGACGACAAGCTGAACCAGCCGCTGTGGAGCGTTTTTATTGATCCGGTTACTCCTTATCAGAGGACGACCATGCGCAGCAGCCCGGATATTTCCGCCGACGGCAGCTATATCGCCGGTATCGCCAATGACGGCCGCTGTTTTTTATATGACGGCGGCGGCCGTGAACTCTGGCGGCGGACGCTAAGCCAGCCCCGCCAAATTGGCGGGGTGTATATCAATGCCACCGGAATGTTTGTGCGCATCGTCGGCGGCTATGTGGTGCTGACTACCGGCAATACCTACAATCGGGCCAACTGGCAGCTGCCGACACCTGTCGATCATCCGGCCCGGAACACTATATTCGTTTTCGATTTGCAGGGAAACCTGATGTATAAGCATTCTACCGGCGGGATGGTGGAGGAAATGTCCATCAATGACGGCAGGATCGTCCTGGCCGTGGGCCGGAATGTCAGGACGAAGGACCCTTCCGTCCACGGCATCCAGATCCTTTCACTGGAAGACGGCCGACTGCTTGACAGCATGCCCACCGCCGGTCCCTGCATCGGCGAAGCCTCTTCCGCCGACGGACGCTATGTGGCCGGCATAGAGGCGCCGATTCAGCTGGATGACGGCCAGATCATCGGCAGCTATCGGTTGTATATCTGGGAGAAAAAATAGGAAAGGGGGAGATTGGATGCAGACCCGGCGAAAACGGCGCTTATTGGCGGAACGGGAAAAAATTGCCTGGTATCCTGCCGTGGATGAAACACGGTGCACTGGTTGTAAAATCTGTTATGATTTTTGTTTTCGCAAGGTATATTCTTTTGACGAAGCCAGCCGGAAAGCCGTTGTTGCCCAGCCCTACGAATGCGTGGTGCTGTGCAGCGGTTGCCAGCCCAAATGCCCGGTACAGGCGATTTCCTTCCCGGAGCGGCAGGATTTTGAACATTTTGTTGCCTATGAAGAAGAATAAGAAGAAGCTATTGCCTTTTTATCCCGCCGCAAGGCGGGATATTTTTGCCTGGAATGGAGGCGCTATTTTTCATTTTACGTCATAAAAATGCTTAAAATGGCAAAAAGGGAGTTTTTTTATAAAAATACCTCAGGTGAGGGATGTACAAAATAACTCTATTGGAATATTATTTGAAACAAGGTTATTTTTGTTAATCCTTCAGATATAGATGTACCGCTAAAAAGTGAAAAATTTCATATAGTGATGCAGGTGCCCTTTGGGGCTTAATAGGGAAGCCGGTTGAAGACCGGCGCGGTCCCGCCACTGTAATGACGAGCGATCCTCAGAATTATGCCACTGGAACGAAAGTTTTGGGAAGGCTGGGGAAAGCGATGAATCAAAGCCAGGAGAACTGCCTGCAGGACAATCGCCGCTTGACCTACGAACGATGGGGAGGAAGATTACGAAACTGCAGATAGGATTATTTCTTATGGGCAGATTGACGTATGCGCTCCCGGATCACCGGGAGCGTTTTATATTTCCCGGCGATTTCCCGATGACCGCATCGTGATGAATAGCCGGAGGAGTTGAGACAATGGAGCAAGACGCTTTTTGGGTGCTGCACGATTCCCCCCAGGGAATTTGTGTTTTAAACTGGGAATTCAAAAAAGTATATGAAAATAAAACAGCGAAAGCCCTTTTTTCCCGGCAATGTCCCGGGTTATACCGGCAGCTTAAGAAAATCTGCCAGAAAGCCGGTGAGACGGTCCCCGCGGGCAGCAATCCTTTTCTTCACCACAGCGGCGTACTGCGTTATCGCTGCGGCGCCGTGGCTTTTAGCTGCCTGTTTTTGGGACAGGGAACTCAGACGAATGTTTATATCCTGTTTGACTATCTGCCCAAAGCTCTTCTGCCGACGGCTGACAATACCGCTGATATTACAATTACGCCGCGGGAAAAAGAAATTGTTCAGGCTGTGGCATTGGGCAAAACCAACAAAGAAATCAGCCGGCT
Organism: Veillonellales bacterium; assembly: GCA_039680175.1. Lineage (NCBI taxonomy): Bacteria > Bacillati > Bacillota > Negativicutes > Veillonellales > Veillonellales bacterium. The sequence goes on from JBDKTO010000074.1 coordinate 113,087, forward strand.
ATTAGGCATTGGCCTGGAAACGGTAAAATCCCATATCCGCAATTTATTTGCCAAACTGAAAGTTAAATCCCGGACGGAACTGGTTGGCAAGGTGCTGAAAAATCCTTCCGATTCTTGATTGGAAAGAGCAGAAAACACCTCACATGAGGGATTTACAGCCTAGCTGTCTTGGAATATTCTTAAAAATAAAAGTTGTTTTTGTAAAAAAATAGGATTTTGCTTGTCGATGAGTTTAGTTTTTAAACCCGGACAAGCTTGTAAAACTTCATACGAAATCAGGTATCCGGCATCCGGTCGGATGTAAAAGGGAAGTCCGGTGAAAGTCCGGCGCTGTCTCGCAACTGTAAAGGAGAGCCATGTTTCTGCAAGCCTCTTACCAAGGAGAAATATGGCGATGATCCCAAGTCAGGGTACTGCCTGGTTTCTGGTGTCTCATCCGGCGGGGTGTGAAATGCAGCGCCGGATGAAACACTCACATCCGTACAGCCTGCGATGCACAGGTCTGGGACTAAGAACACTTGCAGGCAGAGGATAGTTCTGTGTACATGAGACTGCAGGCTTGTTAAGGCGAGCTTTTTTCTCCTTATAACAGCCAGAGAGTGGTTCTTGACCCGGCATTGGCAGCAGGCGTCTTTAGAAAAAGGTAAAGCGTCGATTGTTCCGCCGGGCGGAAGGATCGGCGCTTTTTGCTTGACCCGCAGGCAAGTGCCATGGACTAGCCGCAACATATACTGTGTATTTTATCGGACAGCAAATACAATGACGGGGAGGTAGAGAAAGCCTGGGCAATAATGCTGCCGGTTTGACGGACAAGAAACAAAAGCAGCCAAGCTGGCATGAAAAATGCTGCGAATCGATGCGAATAGAAAGGATGCTGCCATAAAGTGAGACATATTAAGCAAAAGAAAACCCGGATCAAAACAGCTGGAAAAGTATTATCAGCAGCAATGCTCATGTCAATGAGCTGTATTTTTTGCACAGACTGGTCGGGAATGGCGTATGCCGCTGAAAATCCGCCTTCGACTATCAATCAAGGGGTTGCGATGGAAGCTACGGGGGTGGAGCATTACACCCGCGATTACTATGACTATAGTCAGCACACATCTTATGCTTACGGCGACGAAAATACCTTTTTGGGTTATCAGAACCGGGATTCGGTAAAAAATACGGTGACTCCCATATTGCGGTCCATTAATTTATTTGATATTTCCGACGGCAATTTTTTGTATTACCGGCATGAAGACGACATGGATGAAAATTACAGCGCTGCTTTGGGAAACAGAACGTACCGGAAGATTTTCTGGGGCGACAACGCCGCCAACATCAGGACCTACCCGGACAGAAACGCTACGGCGGCGACCAATGCCTTAGTTGGCAGGTTTACCGACGCTAAGGGAAATTACGTGTATAAAGTTTTGGGCACAGTCAATTCGGCGGATGACGCGATCGAAAGCTCCGCGTTTAAAATGTATGTCAATCAAACCGTATTTTCCAGTCTGGATCTGCAGGAAAAGCTGTATGCGATGATCGGCAGCGGCAACAAGCAGGCTTTGCGCAATTTTATTGACAAATACATTCCTCATTATTATCTTGTGACGCTTACCGATAACGAGTTAGCGGCTTACCAGAATCTAAAGATGGACGGCTCCTATTTTGCCGACAATTCTCTCTCCGTAACCCAATTGTTCATCGACAATAATGCCAGCCGCAATCTCCAGGAGATTACGGCGGATACAGAGTTCTGGTGGGGACAGGATATGCTGACGAAAGGGTCGGAGGACAAGACGACTCATACCTACGATTCGGTCAAGGTTGACAGCGGCGCCCGCTGGACGCCTTTAGACCGGACGGTTTCCATGGAAGGGCCTGATTTGCAGGGAACCTATGCATTTGCACAGGCTTGGGGAACCGGCACGCAGGGAACCATGGAAGAAAAGGATATGAAGCTGCCGCCGGTACATGGTGCTGATGGCGATCTGTCGACCTCTTATGACGGCGTGATCAGTCCGATTCCGACCGGCAGCCAAACGGCCATTACCGTGAAAGACCTGACACTGGGCGATAACAGCACCGTCGATCTGAGCTATGCCAATACGGTTTTCGGACGTTTGGCCGGTACCTGGGATCCCGGCCAAAGCGGCACGTATCAGGGTTCGTATACGGATGCGGACGGGAAAGTGAAGCAGGTTTCCGTATCGGCGGGCCGGACACTGTTTGCGGATACCGCTGTTTTAGGCAAAGATGTCACCTTTCGGCTGGGAATTTATGGAGTAAACACTACAAATTCAGATTATCCTTCGGCGAGTCCTTACGACAGCGTGTACCTTATGAATGCCAAGCAGGCCACGCCGGGGCAGACTGACACCGTTCATATCCAGCTGGGCTGGGTGCCGGGAATCGGCCAGAGCTTATACGGCGCGGTGGCTTTCGCCAGCCCTTATACCACAACGTATACCAATTCCGGGGTCTGGCAAATGACGAATCCGAAACTTCTGGGAATTTATCAAGGCAGTGGCAATTTCACTGTCGTGGCCGACACCTCTTATGCCGACGGCATCGACAATATTTATCAAATTACGCCGGATATCGGGAGAATCGATAATTATTTTGCGACAAAAGACAGTCAGCGCCTTTTTCTGCAGAATATCAATAACGCCTATATCGCCCAGCCGGATAAACAGATAGCCAAATATACGGTTGTTACCGCCATGCCGGACGGAACGCCGCTGCCTACCGATCAAGGCCAGCTGACGGAGGCGCAGAAACTGTACCTGATCAAATCAGGCGTCTTATACGGCGAGTGGCTGGGAAACACAGGATCGGTTTGGTATCTGAAAGGCTATACCTATGTCAATACAGGCGAGATCGGGGAATCGGGAAAAGAGGCGGTCGATCAGGCGACGGCGATGCAGAATCTTTGGCGGGAACAGTATACCAATATGTTCCGGCGCACAGAAGATCTTCACGCCCGGTACAGGCAGTCGGCAGACCGGACAACCCCGGCGCCGGCGGCGGAGATGGATGGCCGGGAAAATGTATGGGCTTCCGCCTGGCACGGGCGGTTTGAAAGTTCTTCGGATTACGGCCGATCGGTAAGCCAGAGCTATAATGGACTGCAGGTAGGATATGATAAGCTGCTGAACAAGGAAATGTATGGCGGTAAGGTTTATACAGGATTATACGTCGCCAAGCTGGATTCGTCCGCCAGCACCGAGCACGGCAAAGGAGACCCGGAAGGAACTGCATTGGGAATATACGGCTCATGGGTAGGCGACAGCGGACGCTATTTTGATATGGGAATCACCGCGGCCCGGCTTGAGGATAAATACCATTTCACAGGACCACTGCAGAGTGGAACACTCGGAACCGTTAGCGGCGACTATAGTACCTGGGCCTACGGACTGGGTATGAAGTACGGCAAAAGAAATGAGAAGGATGCGGCCTGGACGGATCCGCATGTGTCTATGTTTATCGGACATATGGACGACGCAGCTTACAAATTAGACAACGGACTTAAGATTGGCTCTCAAGGCTGGGATTCGGCTACAGGCAGCGCCGGTATCACGGTCGGGAAAAAACTGAATAGCAAAGGCCAGGTTTGGGCCGGCGCCGCCGTAAATCATGAATTTGCCGGCGGACAGAAAATACAGCAGAGCTTTGATAATACCGCAGGCTGGTCGAAAGATCTTCGCAATCCGGAGTACCGCTACACCGCTGAATGGTCTCAGCTGGCAGGCAGGACAGGAGGCGGCGACACCTGGTATGAACTTAGCGCGGGCGGCGATATACAACTGACGCATGACAGCCGCTTTCATGCTGAGTACGCCCGCGATATCGGGAAGCGCGAGGGCAATAGCTGGAATCTTTCCGGCCGCTTGGATGTTGCCTGGGCAGGGTTCGGCAGCGGCAACGATCAGAAAAAAGATCAGACCCGGAGCGTCATTGCACCGGCAAGATCAGAAAAAAATAAAACAACTTCTTTATCTGCGGTGAACAAGGCTAGCGCATCTGCGGCGGGAAAAAATACTGCGCCGATAAAAAATATTCAACTGCCCAGACTGGCGCCGGCGCCGCAAGAGCAAGCGGCACAACAGGCCGACACCGGTACTAGAGCGATAGGCAGTGACAGCGAAGCAGAACAGGCAGTAAGCGGCAATAAAAGTACGGCGATAACAGGGAGTCAAAGCGATTTACCGGCTTCGGCGGAAAGTGGACAGACGCAGCAAAGCGCACCGGCAGATGTATCCTCCTCTGAAAACGATGCTGTTTCTTTTTCGCTGCCCGAAACGATAGTGGAGGCCCGGCGACTGGGCTGGGAACAGACTCTTTCTCCCGGTCAGGTTTCCGTTATCTACCCGAAGCAGTTTGAAGGGGAGCAAAAAGAGCTGCCGGAATTGCTGGATCGGATTCCGGGACTTTTTATTGATCGGCAGAACGGCCAGGGCCATTATACTACGGCCCGGATCAGAGGGTCCCAGTCCACTCAGGTCGATGTTTACGTAGACGGCGTGAAGATGAACCTTAACGGGGACGCAGCGGTCAACCTCTCGGCCATTCCGGCGGATAACATTGAGCGGATTGAAGTGTACCGCGGCTATGTGCCGGCGCGGTTTGCGGGAGCGCCGATCGGCGGTGTCATCAACATTGTCACCAAGAAACCGAACAGCGGACATGGCAATGTATTGATCGGAACAAGGTCTTTCGGCGGCTGGAACAATCAATATGAATACAGCATGCCTCTGGGGAACGGAAGCCTGCTGGCGACATTTTCCCGGGAAGTTTGGGATGGAGATTATCCGGTGAAAGCCCCTGATCCGGAGACGTGGAAAATCCATAAACAGCCGGTTTCCTACGAGCGAACGAGCAATGATCTTAACAACAGCAACGGCATGATCAAATGGCAGGATGACCATTGGATGCTGAAAACGGCCTGGAAAAATCTTCATGAGGGGCTGGCCACAAGTTTATCCACCGGAATCAACAGCACCTATAATTGGGACGGGTTCAAGCTGGGCTTTACCGATGCCTATCAGAACCTGAACTATCATGAATTCTATGTCGGCCGGCATGACGATTTCAACAAATTGATGGTGGACTGGCATATTGCCTATATGGACAGCAATAAGCATTATCGCAATACCGGCGCAATGAAAATGATCAATTGGCCGGTGTGGCCGCCCAACGACTGGGGAAACTGGGGTCATTATCAACCGACGGAAGGAAGTTACATGCCCGGCCAGCTGTGGGGCGATTACCACTCGAAAAAGTGGAATGCCAATTTTACTTTTTCTTACAATTTGTGGGATACGCATTTGCTGGAGCTAAATACCGATATGAGTTGGGACGATATGAATGTCAATGCCAGCGGCCAGGACGCCTCCCAGGAAAGGCTGGATTACAACTCCAGTACCGGCGGAACGCCGTGGCGTCAGCTCCTGCGGAATTATCACAATCGGGATTATCATGTGATCCTTCAGGATACAATGAAGCTGGATAATGCCGGCAGTTTGAAACTGACATCGATCGGACGGGCCGATAAAGTGATCATGCAGGGGCTGGGTCCGGTCGGCGGTAACGATGACCGCTGGATGTATTCCAGCGGCACGGCGCTGCAGAAAAAGTTCAACGATAACTGGGATATAAAGACTTCCTGGGGAACATATCAGCGGCATCCGAATTTCTATGAACTGTTTGGCGACGGGGCGTCTATTTTCCAAAGCGGCTTTGTCGCCTATGAAGACGCCCAGGGATATAAGAACGGGACCTGGGAAACAGGAACGCAGTTTGATTTCGGCGTGGAACATTTAGGCAAGATGGGCAGCGCCGATACCCAGACGATTCTTACCTGGTTCCAGCGAAAAGCGAATAACCAGCTTGTTTTGTGGGGCTGCCGGAGACCGGATGCCAACTGGATGCTCTATATTCCCACCGGTCTGGTCGAGACCCACGGCATCGAACTGACCCATAACATGAAATGGAAGCGGGTAGGACTGTCGCTGGCCGGAACCTGGGAAACGGCACGCGGCGGCGGCGGAAAATTCGGCGACGGAAATAATTTCTATGTCAGTGCCGGTTCCAAGTCTTTTGTGCCGGAATGGGTCTGGAGCGCACGGCTTGATTATACTTTCCCGGGAGACCGCCTGAGCATTTTCAGCGAATATCACTACCGCGGTTCGGAAATTGTGGCCGGGGAAGGTTCGGCCGACATGAAGCAGAGTTATGCCATCGCCAAAGATTCTTACGCTACCGTGGATTTGGGAATGAAATACAGGTTTAAACCGGGAATCATGCTGACGGCGGGAGTTAACGACATTGCCAACAGGGGCTATAATGTGTGGGCCCACTATGTGAATTATTCGCAGACAGCTGCCTTGGATTATCCGCTGATGGGCCGCAATTATTATGTCACGATGCAATATAGCTTCTGATGGCCTCTCTGACATTTTTGACAGCAGAGCTATATCAATCGGTTATTAATATTATATCAAGCAATTATTTATATAATATTAAATCGATTTTTATATAAGGGAAATAATTGGGAATTTTTTTAATGGGGAGGAAGCAAAGTGAGTTACGAGAAAAGGTTTAAGAAGCGCTGGAGAAAAAAGCTGTCCGCCGCAATCGCGGTGAGCCTGCTGTGCGGAGGCTTGTCAGCGGCGCCTGCGCTGGCCGCCGATTATACTGCCACGCTTACGGGCGATGCAGGCAAGGACACCCAGTACACGCTTGTACGACAGGCGGACGGCAATTATACGTTTACCGATGACAGTACCATCTACGCCAATCAGGATACGGTAAGCAATCTGATTAATAACAGTCTCGGCACCGTCGGCGCGGGAATTTACGCCGGCAGCAGCTATAATGTCGACGCCGGCAGCCATGTGCTGAATATCACCGCTGATTTTGATAAGACTAAAACCACCGGTGTAAATAATATGCACTCCGATGCGATTTACATTGCGGATAATCAAAAGCTTACCCTGTCGGCGAAAGAAATCAATCTCCTTGCCAAAGTGACCAATAACGGCAGCATCCTGTGGAACGGCGACGAAGCCACGGGAATTCGGGCCGGGACAGGCAGTACGACGGTGATTAACGGGGATGTTTCCATCCAGACGGCATCCAATGCCGGCAACGGGGCCTTTGGCATTTACGCCAATAAAAACGCCTCCGTTACGGTGAACGGAAATTATACCGCCAAAGCCGCCGACGGGAGTGTCGGCATCGCTTCAGTGAAGAAAAAGGGATCGCCGATTTATGCCGCTGCCGGATCTTCCGTCACGATCAACGGCGGCGTGGATTTTGTTTCGGAACCTAAATACGGTTACAATTATATGTATGTTGATGCCGATGATGGCGGCAAGGTGACAATTGATCACGGTAAAATGGTGTATCAGGTGGATCCCGCTGTTTCCTACACGCCCAATGCGGTGTGTTTGGGAAACGGCGCCGTCTTTTCCCTGGGCATGGACAGCAGCCTGCAGAATGCCAACGGACGGGATGTGGTCCTCAACGGCGATATTGTAAGCTATAATTTCGGAACCGGGAAAAGCACCGTGAATCTGGGGCTGGGCAGCAGCAATTCCGTATTTACCGGGTTATTTCAGATGGCGTCTACCGATACGACCAATCTGTTCCTTTCCGATGGGGGAACCTGGATCAGAAAAGCCTTTGGCACCGAAAAATCCACGGGGACTCTGACCAGGCTGGCCGGCGGCAGCGACGCATCCCATGCCGGCATCGTCGATCAGAATAACGAAGATCTGACGATTAATCAATACAGCGGCGATACCGTTTTTGTCTATAACCATACCAAGGACGGGACCGGATCGGCCACCATCGACGGCGGCCGGGTGTTCATCGAATCGGCGGCGGCGGGCTCCCACGTGACCATGTACACCGACCGCACCGGTATCAATACCGATAGCTACGATGTCTATAAAAATGTGCTGGAAGGGCTGGCCAACAAGCTGTTTTACGACGGCTTCTGGCAGGGCGAAAACAATCTGAGCGGGACGGTAACCATTGCCGACGGATTGACGGCACCCAGTATTACCCGTACGGGAACTATCCACTTTGACCCCAATGACGGGCAGGGCAGTTTTCTGATTACCGATTTCGGGGCAAGCTCGCAGACGAAAAGCGCCTTTACCACGACCATGACCGGTTTAAAGAATCAGGACAGCGAATATGTGGACAGCGGCGTTAGGAAACGAAGCGAGTACCGGTTTACCGAAGACACTTCCATTACCGTGGACGACGGCGATGCGGCTGTTCTTTCCACAACGGTTAATCCGGAACTGAGCGGCAAGAGCGTGGTGGCGGGGATCCGCAATACGGCCACGGACGACGATCATCTGACAGTCACGCTGCCAAAAACAAAAAACCTGACGATTAACGCCACAGCCACCGGCACGGATGGAATTGCGATTGGCCTGTATAACGGGCCGCTGCAGACAACCACTATTACCGCCGGCAAAATTACTATTAACAGTACTGCTCAGAATGGAACCGCTTACGGACTCTATTATGATGATACAGTTTATAGAAATAATACGGCGATCAGTGCGGATATGGTGATCAATGTGCAGGGAGGCGGCAAAGATTCTGCCGGGATTAAAATGGTAGGGCAGCAGCTTACTATCAACGGAACGGTTGATATCAAAGTCAAAGACGCGGTAGCAATCCGGGCGGGTTCTCCCGATGGGGCAAGAAGTACGGTATCGTTGTCAGGCGGTAATATTATTGCGGAAAATTCCTCCGATGGGACCATGGGAGTTGCCGTTGATGTTGGTTCCAACAATGCCCAGGTAGTCATAGGAAATCGTGACACACCGCAAAAAGTCAATTTACAAGGAGCGGTCAGCGCAGCTCAAGGTCAAACTTTTTGTTTATGGCTGGGTACACAGGACTCCGTTTTTCATGGCAAGGTTTACGGAGATGGAAGTAAAAACATTACTCTTACGAACGGTGCCACCTGGATTAACGAGGCCTATGCGCCGACGCCGACAGGTTACACGGATACCGGCGTAACCAAGCTCAGCACGCTGTATGGTAGCTCGACTTCCGATACGCGCGGCTACCTGTATCAGAAGGACAGCGATCCCATTAATGTTACTGGCTGGTTTGGCAACGTTAAAGGGGATTTGTCAGATGGGTATCTGACCGTTATTTATGATCATGATAAAACCGATCCGACAAAAATCAGCGGCGGCGGCCTCTCCCTGGCGAAAGGGAGCCATAGAGGAAAAAGCATTTGGTGGAGTAGTGGAGAACTTACAATGCGCACGGACAGCGACGGCATTGATGTCACCAATAAGACCGTGACCGACGCGGTGATGGACGCTTTGGCGCAGAAGCTGACGTATTTGGATTATACTGATGGGTATAGGGAAGTAAAAGGCTACGCGGAAATCGGCGAAGGACTGACCACCGCCGCCGTCACCGGACGGATCAAATTCGACCCGACGACAGGGCAGGGTTATTATTATGCCCGGCCGGTAGCACCGTCCGATCAGCAGACGACTTTATTTGATACGACCATTTACGGCACCGATCAGATCGACACGCAATATGTCGAGGAAGGAGTGCTGAAGGCCTCGGGCCAGTATGTCTTTACCAAAGACAGCAGTTATATTACGGTAAAGGATGACGATGCCGTAGCCGGGGACGCCAGCAAGGTCGGCGGCAAGACGCCGGTAGCGGCCATTTTCGCCCACGATAATACCGTCGGGATCGATGCGACCTACCGGAACTTAGCCTTGAGTGCGACCAGCACCGGCACCGATAAGACTTCCGTCGGCGTCTATGCCGGCGGCAGTGCATCCGCTACCCAGTTTGCCACTGTTCAGGCCGATCGGCTTACGATTAATGCCGCAGCGGATGGGAGTGCCGCCGGGATTTACGCGGAAAACGGCGGGAATGTCGCCGTGACAGGCAATACCGATATTTTTGCGCAGTCGTCCGGCAATGATTACGGCATTTATGCGGGCGGCAATACCTCTACGGACAACAAAAACAGCAGCTCTGTCAGCATAACCGGCGATGTAACCATCCGTACAGGCGATAATTCCACAGGAACGCTGACCGGGATCTCGGCCCAGAGCGGCACGAAGGTCAGCCTGACCGGCAACACGACGGTTACCGTGAAAAACGGTACGGCGATGGAAAATAACGGTGGTACGGTTACGCTGACCGCCGGTACGCTGCAAGCCGTGAAAGCCGATAGCTCCTTCGGCACGGCTGTGTCCGCCAAAGCGGGAAATACGTATCTGGGCATGAACAGCACCAATAACGGCGCCGGTACCGGGAAACTCGCAATCAGCGGGATGATTGACGCCTCAGCCACCGGCAACGTCTATCTGGGGCTGGGGACGAGCGATTCCGTCTTTACGGGGATTGTCAACACGACCGCCAATTCCAGCCGGGTCAGGATGTATTTGAACGGTGGCACCTGGGATAACGAGGTTTCGTCCGGGACAACCATGCCGAGCGGATATGCGGGAGCAACCGTGTATCAGCTCTACGGAGGGGCGGATGCGGCCCATGCCGGGGTTATTATTCAGAAAGACACCAATCCTTTGACAATTCGGAATTATAAAGGCGGCTACACCACTGTTCTCTATGCCCATGAAGCAACGACACCGACCACGATTCTCGGCGGCGCGGTCAAAATCAACAATGCTCTTGACGGATCCTACATTACATTGCGTACCGATAATCAAGGCATTACTGCCGGGAATTCCGACACGATCAATGCGGTGCTGAACGCGCTGGCGGGCAAGCTCTACTGCAATACCAATTATGTCGGCAATCTCACCGGCACGGTGCAGATCGCCGAAGGTTTGACCGCAGCCAGCGCTTCCAAATATACGGGGAATATCTCCTTTGATAACAACGGCTGGGGCTATTACCAATATACATCCGGGGGCGGGACGACGACCCAGCAAAAAGATTATTTCACCGCCGCGATCACCGGTGATCCGGCAACAGATACCGCGTATACGGCCGACCATGTACTGAACAGCGGGACGTACGGCTTTACGTTGAATAGAACGAGCGTGGCTGTAACGGGCGGCGCGGCGGTCAATGCGGCGCAGCATGATGTTACGGTCGACGCGACCGGCAAGGCTCTGAGCCTGAAGGGCGATATGGGAGGAATATCGGCGGCAGCGGGCAAAACCGTCGCCGTGACGGCCGGAACTCTTGCTGTTGACGGCGGCACGGGAGCCGGCATCGCCGGCGCCGGGACAGTCACGCTCAGCAGCGATAATGACATCGCCGTCGCCGGCAGCACCGGTATCGATACCAGCGGCACGGTTACGATTAACGGCAGCGCCGCTGTCACCGGCAGCGCCGGAACCGGCATCAGCACCAGCGGCACGGGCAGCGTGACCGTGGGCGGCGGCACCGTTACCGGGAAAGTAGCGGCCAACGGCGGCAGTATCCGGATCGGCGACGCTGCCGGCAGCTATACGGCGGCGATTACCGGCGATATCAGCGCGGCGGACGGGGCGGCGGTGACCGCCTACCTCTGGGGCAGTGACTCCGGGGTGACGGGCAATGTAAGCGGCGCCGGGGCGGTGGATCTGGAACTGAAGAACGGCGCAGTCTGGACCGGTCAGAGCAGCAGCAGTAACCTGCAGCTGGGGTTGAGCAACAACGGCACCTGGAAGAATACGGGTGTTAGTACTGTGAAAACGCTGACAGGCGACAAAGGCATCATCGACATGACAGGTAAAGACGCCGGGAACGTAACGATTGGCAGCTACAGCGGCACGGAGACGGCGTGGTATAACCATGATCAGACAACGCCGACGACCATTCTCGGGGGCAATCTCACCATCGGCAGCGCGGCTGCTTCAGCGGCGATTACGCTAAGAACGGATGCTACGGGGCTCAATGTCAGTTCGACGGCTGTGGCGGATAAGAAGCTGGTGAACGATACCTTAAACGCCATGGCAGGCAAACTTTACTACACCGCATCTACAAGCGGCGAACAAAATCTTTCCGGCACGGTGGAAATTGCCGAAGCCTTGACATCACAGTCAGCCAGCAAGAGCGGCGCAATTGATTTCACGGCGAACGGACAGGGCGAATACACTCCGGGCGGCAAGGAAGAACAATCCCAGGACAGCTTTGCGACGGCGATTACCGGTGACGGAACAACCGATACGGAATATGTCAACGCCCATGTATGGAAAGAATTGTCCTATAAGTTCACGAAAAGCGCGACAACCGTTGCGGTAACCGGCAAGTCGGCGGTGAATGCGGCATCACAAGATGTATTGATCGACGCCGGCAGCAACGCGCTGAGCCTGAAGAGCGATACGGCCGGTATTTCGGCCGGGCAGGACAAGACGGTAACCGTAACGGCGGGTACTCTTGCCATTGATGCCGGCGGCGGCACCGGCATCGCCGCTTTGGGGAACGTCACGGTCAACGGTACCGCGAATATAACGGCGGGAACGAACGGGACGGCAATCCGGACAGTTGGTCTGGGCAGCGTGGCCCTGAGCGACGGGACGATCAGCGGGAAGCTGGACGCCGCCGGCGGCACGATCAGCCTCAATGCGGGCAACAGCAGCAAAGCAGTGGTGATGAACGGCGACGTGGGTACGACTGCCGGCGCCACGGTCACCGCAAACCTGAACGGGAGCAGTTCCGCTCTGACCGGCAGCGTGAGCGGCACCGGCAGCACGAACCTGAACCTGAGCAACGGCGCAGCCTGGACCGGCAATGCCAGCGGCACCGGCGCTGTGGACGCGGAATTGAGCAGCAACTCGGTCTGGAGCGGTCAGAGCACCGGAGGCAATCTGACATTAGGACTGAACGCCAGTACCTGGAACAATACGGGCGCCAGCAGCGTGAACAGCCTGAAAGGGACTGCGGCTGTCGTGGACATGACGAACAGCGCAGCCGGGGCAGTGAATATCGGCAGCTACAGCGGCGATACAACCTTCATCTATAAGCATGCCGCCGGAGCGAATTACCAGACGACGGTATCCGGCGGCGACGTGACCATCGGCAGTGCCGCGGCGGGCAGCAAGGTAACAATGCAGACTGACAGCGACGGCGTGCTGATGAATGACGAAGACAGCATCAATTCGGTACTGAACGCCCTTGCCGGCAAGCTGTATTACACAGCGTATACGACAGGTGAAAAGAATCTGTCGGGGTATGTAAAGATTGCCGAGGGACTGACGGCAAGCTCCGCTGTAAAACAGACCGGCAGCATCGCCTTCAGCGATACTACCGGCCAGGGAAGCCTGCAAAACGGGAGCGTGACCCCGGGACCGCAATATCCGGCAGGGCAGACCACGGATACCTTCACACAGGCCATGACCGGCGATGCCCATGCCGACAAAATCTATCTGCAGGCGGGAGTATTGAAAGACGGCACCTATACCCTGACGAAGAACCCGACAAGCATCACGGTCAGCGGCGCCAATGCGACGATTGACGGGCAGTCGGCTTCGGCGGCGATTGCCGCGGCAGCTAATGACGTAACAGTCAACGCGGCGGGAATGACACTGAATCTGGCGGGGACATCCGACGCGAGCACGGAAGGAGCCGGAATCTACGCGGCGAACGGTAAGACGGTGAGCGTGACGGCAGATACCGTGACACTGAATCCGGCCGGCACAGGCACGACGACGGGTATCGTGGCAGACGGCAATGTAACCATTGCCGGCAATGCGAATATAACGGCGGGAACCGGGATTGAAGCCGGACAGAACGGCAAGGTAACCATTAACGGCACTGCCAATATTACCGCGGCCGGGACAGCGGTATCCGCCGCCTCCGGGGCGACTGTGGCCCTGAGCGACGGTACCATTAAAGGGAATCTGGCAGCCGGCGGCGGCACGATTACCGTTAATGCGGCAAATACCAATAAAGCGGTCGCCATCACGGGCAATCTCGTGGCGAGCGGCGGCGGCAAGATCACCGTTACATTAAACGGCAATGGCTCTTCCCTGACGGGACAGGTAAAACACGACAGCGGCGATGTAACGCTGAATCTGTCGAACGGCGCGCTGTGGACAGTCCCCGGCGACAAGCTAATGCAGAGCAGACTGCTGGCCGCCGCCGCAACGGGGGGCACTTTAACCCTGAACGGCGGGACTAGCCAAGGCAGCGCCGGTTATGTGATGAATAATAGCAGTGCAGACCTGAAGATAGATAATTTCAGCGGACATATGGTTGTTATGTACGAACACAGCAATGACGGCAGCAGCGCTTCGGATTATACGGCAGGAAATACGGTGATTCAGCAGGCGGCTGCCGGATCAGGGATTACGCTTTCGACCGAGAGCGAAGGACTCGATATGTCCAGCAATGACACCATCTCCAAGACACTGGGTCTATTGACAAGCAAGCTGTATTACGCAAATGCAGCAAGCGACAAGAACCTGACCGGCAATGTACAGATTGCCGAGGGCTTGACAGTGTCCTCCGCAGCCAAACAAGTGGGTACCGTAAACTTTGAAAACACAACAGGACAGGGCAGTTACGCAAGCGGCAGCATAACCCCGGGAGTAGGTGCCGACATCGTCTATGGGCCGAAAGAAACGGCGATGATGCGAGGTGCCAAGAGTGCAATGACGACGTCGATGCTGACCTGGAGGGCAAACACATCAGATATGACGGAACGTCTTGGCGATCTGCGCTACGGTGCGGAAGAAGGTATTTGGGCACGTACTTTTGGCGGAAAAGTTAAGTACGATGCGAAGAATACCTACTTCAAAAATAGTTTCTGGGGAGTACAGATAGGTGCCGATCATAAGTTGAACTCCGGCTGGTATGTCGGCGGAGGAGTTGATTATATAGACGGCAACTCCAGCTATGAAATGGGCGGCAGCGGCGATCCTAAACTATATACAGCGAGTGTTTACGGAACGAAGCTAAATGCGGACGGACAGTATGTCGATATTGTTTTGAAAACGGGTCAGGTCAAGAATGATTATACGGTTTATAATGACATGGGCCATAAGCTGAAAGGAAATTATAACAGCTGGGGTACCGGATTGTCAGCTGAGTACGGAAAACGCTTTACCAAAGCCAACAGCTATATTGAACCGCAAATACAGATGACAGTCAGTCGTCTGAACGGAGCCGATTATAATGCCACCAGTGATTTCAGCGGCGGCAAGCAGATGCATGTATCCCAGGACGGCATGACAAGTTTGATCGGCCGACTTGGAATAACCGCCGGTAAGACTACGCAGCGGAGTAGTATGTATGCGAAATTAGGTTTGCTGCATGAATTTTCCGGTAATACCAAGAGTACCTTCAGCGCAGCAAACGAACCGACCAGTTCGATCGGCCAGAATTTTAAGGATACCTGGGCAGAACTGGCACTGGGAGGTACTTACCGTTTGAGCTCAGCCAGCATGATGTATGGAGATCTTGTGAAGAGCTTCGGCGGAGATTATAACTTGCAGTACAAGGTGAATGCCGGTATTCGCTTCACCTTCTGACAGTGATTGAAAATTAATATGGTTGCTGTGGATTTGCTGCATGTTTCATGCGGCAAATCCACAACATTAAATTTGAAATGGGGGTTAGCGTGGAAAACAATAAAACAGGTAGTAACAATAAAAATTGATCTGAAATTTATAGCAACAGCGGTAGCAACGAAGACAAAATGGAGGGTAAGAGATGAATATGAAAATAGGAAAAAGGATAAGAGTGCTGTTTCTCGCAGTCGCTGTTACGATGCTGGGAACAGTTAGTGAAGTCAGTGCTGCAGGTCAAGGGTATGTAAACATGAATGCGGTTATTACGGCTTCCCCTGATTTTCAGCAAGTAGGGAAAAGTATATTGGAGGAACAGGCACGGCTGCAGCAAGAGTTCAATGAAAAATCGAAAGAAATGACTGATCAGGAGAAAATGGAACTGAAAAAAACATTAAGTCAACAATTGGCCGAAACACAGCAGAAGCTGCTTCAGCCCGTTCAGGAAAAACTAAAACAAGCCATTAAAAACGCAGCAAAAGCAAAGGATATAGATTTTGTGGTGCCGTCGGAATCCGTATTGTATGGCGGAGTTGATTTGACAGCAGATGTACAGGCAAACATGAAAAAATAATGAAATCTTGCGTATGCGTGTCATTGCTATTTGTATGAAAAGAATATGACAGGGAAATATTTTTGAATTTTACAGGAGGATTTTTGCAATGAGTGAAAAAGAACAAGAAAATTCTGTGGCCGAAGAAAAAGTTCAGGCATTCCAAAAACATCTGACAGAAAATGAAATTAGTGGCTTTGATTTTAGGGATTTAGACAATGACATGCATGCCTATGTATTTCGCAGCAATCTTCCCATTCAGGGACAGAATCTTCCTTTTATGGTTCTTTTGGATGACAGCGTGTATACAATCATTCAGGTGCAGACAGCATCGAACATTGTGACAGCTGAGAAAAAACAGGAAATATGCTGTTATCTCAATGATTTGAATGAACGGTATCGTATGTTGAAATACCATGTGGATTCGACCGGCAGTCTTTTTCTTACCTGCTGCATTCCCGCCGGAACGCCTGACTTTGAACCAGCCTTAATCATTGCGATCTTAAATCAGATTCAAGGTCATTTGAATGATGTGTATCCGGAAATCATGGGGAAAATATGGAATAGAGGATAATTCTAAGCCCCCGGCTACGCAGCAGGAGACATACACCGGCGAGAGTTGCAGAAAAAATGGGTAAAGACGCAGGCTAAAGCAAGAATGTCGCCTGTGCGAGCCATAAAAACGGCTGATTGTTCTTATGCAATCAGCCGTTTTTATGGAATCGGGCTATAGCTTGTTTTAGCAGGCAGTTTAATTCCTTATATTGGGCGTTATGGTGAATAGAGAGTCTGCCCCAGGGCGGGATATGTTTGCCTGGAATAGAGGCGTTCTCATTGATACTCTGTGCAAATTTTTCAATCGATCAAGAAAAGCCGGTGCGAGATTGCTTCGTCGTACCTCCTCGCAACGACAAATCACCCGTTTTGTCATCGCGAGGAGCGACAGCGACGCGGCGATCTGTGGCTCCATATGGAGGTGCTATTGTTCAATTTGCGTCATAAAAATGCTGCAAATGGCAAGAAAGGAAATATTTCACAACATCCCTCATGTGAGGGATGTACAAAATAACTTTATTGGAATATTATTATAAGTAAAGCTATTTTTGTTAATTTTTCTACAAAAAGGTCGATAAAAAGTGAAAAATTTCATATAGTGATGCAGGTGCCCTTTGGGGCTTAATA
This sequence comes from Veillonellales bacterium, assembly GCA_039680175.1. Lineage (NCBI taxonomy): Bacteria > Bacillati > Bacillota > Negativicutes > Veillonellales > Veillonellales bacterium. The sequence continues at coordinate 130,337 of JBDKTO010000074.1, forward strand.
GGGAAGCCGGTTGAAGACCGGCGCGGTCCCGCCACTGTAATGACGAGCGATCCTCAGAATGATGCCACTGGAACGAAAGTTTTGGGAAGGCCGGGGAAAGCGATGAATCAAAGCCAGGAGAACTGCCTGCAGGACAATCGCCGCTTGACCTACGAACGATGGGGAGGAGATTACGAAACTGCAAATAGGATTATTCCTTATAGGCAGATTGAGTATGCGCTCCCGGACCACCGGGAGCGTTTTGTCTTTCCCGGCGGGATTTCCCTATGACCCCATCGTGACAGACAGCCGGAGGAGTTGAAGCCTTTTTTCCCGGCAATATGCGGGTTTATACCGGCAGCTTAAAAAAATCTGCCAGAAGGCCGGTGAACAATTTTAGAAAACGGAGGAGCGGTCGGTAATGAGGCTAATGATAAATAAAAAAACAAAGCTTGGTTTCGTGGTTCTTGGCATGATTATTTGTTTAGCGGCTGCGGTTAGCGGCAGTCATTACAGCAGCCGGCCCGGCAAAGCGTTTACTTCCGAAAAAAGCGCTCTGATTTACCTGCAGTCTCAATGGGAAGCTTTAATCAAATCAACCGAGACAGCCTGGGATACGAGCTGGAATGCCTCTATCCGATCTAAGCCTTCCAATAAAGTAGTACGGCAGAAGCTGCAGCTGAGTTTGTCCGATTTGCGAAAAGCAGAAAAAGAATTGCGGCTCCTTTTTGAAAATCATTATTCCGAATTTTCTCCGGCTAAGCAAGCAGTATTAAAGCAGATTCTTGCCAATTCTTTAGCTGCCGTGCAGAAGAGAGAAGCGGCAATAGAAACAGTCCTAACGATTCAGGATGACAGCCGCTATCTTTTTGACATTATGAAGAATATGCCGGATATCAGTTTGCAAGCCGATAATTATCTTAAAGCTGCGTCAGAACAATGGGAGCTGCTGGAAAACTGAAGACAATGAGATGTGAAGCATGATTTGCGTCCCCTTGCTTTTAGAAGAAAATAGATAAAAGTGTCGAAAAAAGCAGAAGGAAAATGGTCGACATTATTAACCAATTATGCTAAAATTAACTAAACAAAGGAAATAAATGAAAAATAAATAGAATTTTGGTACAGGTGCCCGCAAGGGCCTAACAGAGAAGCCGGTGTAATTCCGGCACGGTCCCGCCACTGTAAGGGGGAGCAAAGCCATGATATGCCACTGGGAGCAAAGATTCCCGGGAAGGTTTGGCAAGAGCGATGATCCGGAGCCAGGAGAACTGCCTGTATGACAATCACCGTTGACCTGCGAGCGATAGGGAGGGGGATTTCGATGCAGTTATTGCATTTTATCCGGCGGATTTACCGGATTACAAGAAGCCTCTCTGGATTATCATCACAGGGAGGTTTCTTTTGTTTTATCCGCCAGGAAGCTGTCAGGCGGCCTAAGCCCGTGTAAGCTTGATGGCGGGCAGCTTCCTGATTGAAATAGCTGATTTTACAAAATTTCATACGAAATCAGGTATCCGGCATCAGGCCGGATTTAAAAGGGAAGTCCGGTGTGATTCCGGCGCTGTCTCGCAACTGTGAAGGAGAGCCATGTTTCTGCCAGCCTCTTACCAAGGAGAAATGCGGCGATGCTCCCAAGTCAGGGTACTGCCTGGTTTCCAGTGTTTCATCCGGCGATACGCCATATTTCCGCCGGATGAGACACTCACATCCGTACAGCCTGCGATGGACAGGTCTGGGACTAAGAACACTTGCAGGCAGAGGATAGCTTTGTGTTATAACATGGCTGCAGGTTTGTTAGGTGAAAAAATTCACCTAACAGCCAGAGTGGTTCTTGACCCGGCATTGGCAGCAGGCGGCTTTAGCAAAAAGGTAAAGCGTCGATTGTTCCGCCAGGACGGAATAGTCGGCGTTTTTTTTACTCGCGATTAACTGCATAGCGTTGGGATAGGTGCCCGAAAGGGCTTAATAGGGAAGCCGGTTGAAGGCCGGCGCGGTCCCGCCACTGTAACGGGGAGCGAATCCGCAAGGATGTGTCACTGAAGCGTACGCTTTGGGAAGGCGCGGGAGAGCGAAGAACCGGAGCCAGGAGAACTGCCTGTCTGACAATCACCGTTTGACCTGCGAGGTATGGGGAGGAGATTACGCGAAAATCAAGGACGGTTTCCGTCCGGACAGCGTAAGCACTCCCAACAAGGGAGCTTTTTTAATATATCAGAAAGTAATAAGGATCTTTTCACCAAGTGCTATGAGCCATGAGCCGAAAAGACCGTGCTAGCAGTTTTTCTTATTCACTCGTTTTATTCCCGGTTTAGCGGCGTACAAGCCGTACTTGTCCATAAGAACGCAAATCAATAACTATGCTGAGAAAGAGGAAATGGAATGAAAAAAATAACAGGAAGCTTTTCAGTACTGATCGCCGTATTTTTCCTATGGGGTATTCTGACCCCTGCGACGGCCCTGGCCGCCGCTGTCGGCTGTGTCGACCGGCAGCAGGTCTTCAGCAGCTACCCCGGCATCCAGGCTCTCATGCAGCAGATTCAGAGCCTGCGGGAAGCGGCGCAAAAGGACTACGACGACCGGGGCAAGGATCTGCCGGAGGCGGAGCGCAAAGCCCTGAACGACACCATCGCCCGGGAGGAAGCCCAGAAGGAAGACGAGCTGATGAACCCGGTGGGTGACAAAATCGAAGCGTCCATCAAGGCTGTGGCCGGGGAAAAGGGCTTGACCGTAATCATCGACGCAGGAATTGTGGTCTATGGCGGAGCCGGTATCACCGCCGATGTGATCGCTAAAGTAAAGCAATAAGCGGCGGCGACAGTATAACCTTAGCCTGTTCGTCCTGCCCGGACGCGGTAACGGCGCCCGGACAGGCTGCGATAGGAATTCTTCCAAGGAGGTGAGTTTTTTTCCCATGGACAGTAAGGAAGAGACCTCAGCAGCCGCCAGGCTGTTGATGGTCGCAAGGTAGGAAAAACAAAAATTAGGGAGAGGTGTTTAGAATGGCAAGCTCAACAGTAATCGCGACTTTTTACAATTTCGGAGAGACTTCTTTGGACAAAGGGCGGATACGCTTACTTACTTCTGATAGTACTAGCAGCCCGGCATATACTCCGGCACCTGGCAGCGGTACGAGTATTGACAATACGGATCTTATTGCTTTTTATTTCAACGGTGGAAATAACTCAGGCTTACGAGTTCTGGTAGTGGAAAGAGAGTATGACAGCAGTTATAATCAGTTGCCTTGCTACATTTCCGTATACAATCCAAGCTCTTGGACTGCTACAGTAGCAAGAGATAACAACTATACTTATAGTGGTACCAGCCAAAAAATACTGAATGTGTATGGTATCCTGTCGCCGAGTGGCGGTACTTTTTACGGCACAGACTATTCTACCGGCCGAGTTTTCAAGATGACGCACAGCATCAGCGGTTCTACCGAATCGTTGTCTCTTGCCAGCGATTACTATCCATTTGCGGCGACGGAAGCAGGCGCATCGGTTTATAGTGTAGCTCTCGCGCTGATTGACAGTTATCTTTATGCCATAGCCCAACAGTATACCAAGTCTGGCTCAGGGACTTCGCCGAGCGATTACACTTATTATGGCAGCATCATTGCCAAACTCAATCCAGCCAGCTTGGGTACGGCGGTTGCCACTACCGATGATGCGGCTCCGAACGCCTTTGATATTCAGGTATATGACGGCAATCTTTATGTAACGGCACTGGGCGGTCCGCAGTGGTATGGCGATCCCGATGATCCGTCAACAATCAAATGGAATTACGAATCGCGTATTCAAAAGGTCACGACAAGCCTTGTTGTTACCAATCTTGTCCGTCCGGCGGATGACACGGAAACCGGAAAAACCGATGATAAATTCGACATCCGCTCCCTGGCGATTCTTTCCGACGGAACGGCCTATATTTTGACCGGCTCCTATGACCAAAATTATTCGATGAACGGCCGTTTCTGGAAAACCACGATGGCAAAAATTAACGGGTTGAGCGATGGTTTGATAACAGATATTACAATTCCGGTTCCTAGACAAGTTGTACCGCCGATATCTTCGGCGTCTGGCTATTTGTGGGTAGCCTTGCCGGCGGATGATCTCAGCCGGGCTTGGGGGATGCTGGGTGATAATCTCGGGGTTTACGCAACGTCTCTTTCCGGCAGCACAATTGGTGCTGCTGCGGCCTCAGGTGGCGGATGGACCGCTGGTACTCCTTCCTTTAACGCTATTTCTCTGGCCGAGCCGGCTACAACATTTGCCAAAGAACTCACTGTGCGCACCTTGCGCGGCTACGTGCATCCGGTTATGGCCTCCGGCGAGGGTATTCCGACAGAAGAAAGAAAGAAATTTATTCAAGCTCATTTTGAAAAGAAATAATTGACAGAACTTAGAAGAAGGGGCGGTAACTTCGCCCCTTCTTCTAAAGTATGCATCTGGGAGGGTGCCTTTTTGCAAAGAAAAAAACAGCGTAAAAAACCTATAGCGTGGAGCCTTAGAGCCTGTTCACTGGCGCTTTTGCTTACTACTTCGTATACATTGCCGCTGTATGCGTCTCAAACAGTTAATAATGAAAATGTTGATAGGACCATGGTCGGGAAAGCGGGGGATACCCACACCATATCCGGTACTGTGACAACCTATGCCACAGACACTCAGGATGGTGATTTAGATGCTGTGAATATGTATGCGGGCGAATATCAATCTGCCATAACCTTGCTCACCGGCAGTGTCTGGCGTCCGCTTGACGCGGCAGATTCAGCGGTTGTGAATGTTTATTCCTCCTTTCGAATGGAGTCGGGTTCCATGGTTGATCTGGCCTATAAATACAGCGCGGACAATGGCTATGTCGACAATATAGCGGCAGGATATACAACATGGCCAGTAGGGAGTACTGTGGGATCTGAGAAGGCTCCTTACCGTCAAATGAATATCACAAACGGCAAGTTTGGCGATGATCTTACCTTCCGCATCAATCTGGGCACACACCTTTCCACGCTTAACCCAGCAGGGACAAAATATGTTTACCGGGGTGGCTGTAGCGATTCCGTTACCCTGAAGAATCCAAGCCATATTGACGGTGTAACAACTTCGAATATTAAACTGGAATATGTACTGAATAAAAATTTTGCGGCAGGCTACAATTCAAATTTCTCCTGGTCAACTGTCGCCGATACAACGCTTAAAGGCGAAGTTGCCAATGTTTTTGGTATTACGAATGCTACCAAGAATCAAAGCCTAATGGACTCATTCCAAGTTACCGGGGAGGCAACCAATCAAGTTGACGGCGCTCTCAATAAGTATGATATTTCTACGGAACTGGTACAAACAACCAGTACTGCTAAAAGTAAATATTACAGTGTTACTTGGACAGCGCAAAAATCAAACTCTCTTTCCCAGGGAGCTTACTCTACCGCCAATGCAGCCCTTGCGACCCGCAATTTATGGCGGATTGAGGACGGCCTGTTCTGGAAGCGCGGCGACGACCGGCGGTTTGCCAACCGCGGCATTGCCAAGGACGATTTCAGTGACCGGGAAGGCGTGTGGACCAATACCTGGCGGGGAAAATACACTTATGACGGCGTGCAGAACTCCAGCTTTGGCCAGATGTACAGCGGCATCCAGGTCGGCTATGACAAGCTGCGGGACCGGGAACTGCTGGGCGGCAAGGTCTATACCGGACTGTTTTTCAGCAAAATGACCGCCGATGCTGATTTCAACGCCCAGAATACCGGCGGCGCTGCCTACAACAGCGGCAAAGGCGATCTGGACAGCACCGGCCTCGGCGCTTATATGCTCTGGGAAGGCAAAAAAGGACACTATCTGGATGCCATGGTGCGCTGGAGCAAAATCGACAATGGCTATACGTATACCGATTCCTTCGGCGACAGCTACCGGAAGGATTTTGACGCCAAAACCTACGGCATCGGCGCCCGTTACGGTTTGCGCATTGATAAAGGCAACGGCTGGTTTATGGAACCGCAGGTCGGCCTTTCCTACGGCATAATGCGCTCCTTTAATTTCCGTATGGACAACAGTTTAAAGTATTCCCAGGACCAGATGGACATGCTGATCGGCCGCGCCGGACTGTCCGTCGGCAAGAGCTACGGGCAGGGCGATCACACTGGCGAAGCGTATCTCAAGCTGACCGCCAATCATGACTTCATGGACGGCGGCAACGCCATGATGTACGCCATGCAGAACAGTACAAATCCAAGCCTGAATGACGTCGTTCTGGCCTCGCAAAAGGTGGACACCCTGGCCGGCAAGGACACCTGGTATGACGTGACGCTGGGCAGCAATTTCAAGCTGGGCGACAGCCGGGACGGCTGGCTGGAAGCCAATAAATCTTTCAGCGGCAAGGTCAACACCGACTGGCAGATTAACGGCGGTGTCGCCTGGCATTGGGGCGGTCCATCCAAAGTCAAAAAGGCGGCAGCGGTGAATACGGCTGTGCAGAGTCCGCTTGCGGACACCGCGAAGGAAGGCGCTGCCGTTGACAAAGGTGCAACCCCCAATTTGCCTGAGGGCAATGGTTCAGCGCCGCAGACGAATGCAGCCAACGGTGATAATGGCAATATGAACATTGCCGGCGCGGCTGAACCCATATCGCCCGGCGGCACCAATGCCACCGGGACAGCCGGTACGCTGCCGCCGGGCAGTACGGGTGAGTTTACGTTCGCTCCGGTAGTGGTCGAAGCCGCCCGGCCGGACTGGGAGAAAAAACTCTCGCCGGGAACGGTCTCCGTCATTGAGGTGCCGAAATACGCCGGCGAGCATAAGACATTGGCCGATCTGCTGCAAACGGTGCCCGGCGTTTATATCGACCGGATCTCCGGCGGCGGCACCGGCCATTATTCGACGGTGCGGGTGCGCGGCTCCTCGGCCAGCGAGGTCAATATCTACATGGACGGCGTTTTAGTGAATACCGGCAGCGAGCAGGCGGTCAACCTGGAAAACCTCAATATCGACAATGTGGAGCGCATCGAAGTCTATCGCGGCTATATCCCGGCCCGGTTTGCCGGGGCGGCCATGGGCGGTGCGATCAACATCGTGACGAAAAAACCGGATAAAACCGGCGGCAAGGTCAGCTGCGGCCTGCGGTCCTTCGGCGGCCAGAAATACAATTTGGAGACGACCGCTCCGGCCGGCGACGGCAGCCTGCTGCTGGCGGTTAACCGTGACCAGGCCAAAGGAGATTTTAAATATAATAAAATTGTGGATACGTATGATGTCATAAAATGGGGAATTGTAAATGGAAAGCAAGTTCCAGTAGAAACCTATCCGCTGACACGCTGGCGCCAGAACAACGGCTATGAGGATAACAACATCCTGGCCAAATGGCAGGATAAAAACTGGTTTGTGAAGCTGAACTATATCAATAATAAGACCCATACGCCGGGCAGCGTGAACGGCTACCTGATCGATGTGCCGGACAGTATGCTGCCGCCAGAGATCACAACTGCTAGTAAAGCGTTGCGTGCCGGCACGATTGATACGGAGAAAACCGAGCTGTCCTTCGGCCGCCGCCAGCAAAGCGGCAATGTGGAATGGGGTTGGAAGCTGGATGCCATTCACCAGAATAAAGACGCGTTATATTTGCGGTACGATAACGGCAACAGGGACATTGCCTTTGGAACCAATACCTTCCGCAACAATACCTATAACGCATCCGTTGACGGCACCTGGAAGATGGGGGAAAGCCACCTGCTGGAATTCCTGGCCACCGCCAGCAAGGAAACCATGAAGGTGCGCTTTACCGCCGACGATGCCTGGAGCACGAACTGGGGCAAGAAATTTGAGCAGTATTTCCTGCCGAAATACAATATGAGCAATTACTACCTCCAGCTCCAGGATACGATGAAACTGGACGATGCCGGCAGTCTGACCTTTACGCCCCTGGTGCGGGCCCAAAAATCCGATATCGGCATTGACGTGAAAGAAGGCGAAGGCTGGCTGTACAGCTATAACCTGGGCCTGAAGAAAAAGTGGAATGATCAATGGACCACCTGGGCCACCTATGGTACTTATAACAAACTGCCGAGTTGGTATGAACTGTTTGGCGATGGTGTCAATCTTGTGTCAAAATGGCATGAATATAACAGCATCGCTGAATGGAGTCCGGAAACGTCTGCGGAGCATGGGAAAAATTGGGATGTATCCGTTAACCGGACCGGAAAGATGTTCGGATCGGACAGCGATACCACCCTGACGTATTTCCACCGCAACTCGGAAAATCTGATGACGACTATGTTTAACCCCCTATACGGGGCAACCTGGTATGCGAATTACGGTGCCGGAAAGATTCAGGGGGTCGAGCTTAGCAGCAAAATGCATTGGGAAAAATTTGACTTTACGCTAAGCACGACATGGCAGGATTCTCTTACTACGAAAGGATATACCGCTTATGCGAATATGAGCATGACCAGCTGGCAGGGGCAGCCCTTCCCCTGGACGCCGGAGTGGACGGTCAACGCTCGTCTGGATTACCGTTTCCCCGGCAATAAGTTCAGCGTCTTCGGTGAATACAACTGGACGGATGAGCTAAGCTGGTACAATGGTTCGGGTTCAAGGTACTACTATGAAGCCATGGGGCTCTTCAATATCGGTATGAAGTATTCATTCAATAAGCAGTATAAACTGATTGCCGGTGTGAATGACATCGCCAACAAGGGGCCGAAACAATGTGTTGTTTACAGTGACAGCAATAGAAAAAATGTTGCCTATCCGCAGCAGGGCCGTACCTATTATATGACGGTGGAATATACATTCTGATGATGGCGCCGGGCGGCTGTTGTGTATCCGCCGCCCGGCCCAGAATCACTAAGGAGCGACTAAGGATGGATGGGAAACGTAAGTTGTTGATTCTTAAACTGGACCTTATCGACAGTATGCGGGAAATCGATGCGATCCGGCAAGCAGTTGCGCAGAAAGCCGCTGGTTTGGTAGAAGTGCGTGCTGTCGGCTGCGAAAAACCCGAGGACATCATAACTGCCGTTGCCGATGACCAGCCGGACTGGGTCCATATCGTCGGCCGCAGCAATGACGAAGCACTGATTTTTTCCGGCGGCAAAAGCGGGGAAAGTCAGTTTGACCGCATTCGTTTGCTGAAACATTTGCGCCGGGCGGTGCCGGGTCTTGCCTTGCTTACGCTGAACAGCAAGCTGGACAACCGGGATTTGGGCAATATGGGGCAGCTCCGGACCGTGATCGGCATGCAAGACGGCTACAATCCTTTAGCTTCCCGCCAGTTCATGCCCCGCTTTTACGCCAATATCTGTCTGGGAATGCCGCTGGCACCGGCCGCAAAAACCGCTATTGAAGGGATGCAGCCGGAAGTGGTTCAGCATGGCGGCATGCCGTCCATGTGCTTCAGCCGCAGCATTGACCCGGAAACCTTTCTATTTTTGCCAAGAGAAACGGCAGTGAATTAGCAGCGGGCTTGCCGCCTGGCGGCAGGCCATGGGATGACAGGCCCGGCAACCACCGGGCCTGTCATATATTTCTGCCTGCCCGGCAGAGTGATTTACGGTCTAAGCAATATTTTTAACAGAAGAGGAGCAATGACCCGATGGAAAATGGCAATATAAAAGCAAACAAGTTTCAGGAATTTTTAACAGCCGGTCGGCTTACCTGCTTTGGCGTACAGGAAATGAACGACGCGGTGCATACCGTACTCTTTCGCACCAATCTGGAGGTCGGCGGCCAGCAGCTGCCGGTCTTGTTCGTTACCGACGACAGCCTGTATGCGACGATCCAGGTGCGGGTCGTGCCGGCGGCCGTCCGGGACGGGAACAGCCACAGCGTCCTCACCTTTGTCAATGAACGGAACCGGACCTATAAGAACTTCAAGTATTTTATCGGCGAGGATAATTCCCTGATTTTGGATGTCTGTCTGACGGCTGAGCCGGAACAATTCGAACCGCAGCTTGTCAGTCTGACGCTTGACATCATCCTGCGGCACCTGACGGACGAATACCCGGTGATCATGCGTACAATCTGGGCCGGGGAAATCCCGCAGAGCTGAAAAAATGGAGGTATTGCGATGAAGCAGCATGTCATTCTTTCCGACAACAGAAAGGTAGGGACCGGCTGGCGGCCGCCCCTGCCGGATTTGCGCGACTATAACGAGTGTCATCCCAAGCTGCAGGAAGCCATAAAGAAGCTGGGGATCGATCCGGATGCCCCTTTGCCGGCCAAGACCGACCTGCGCCAGTGGTGCTCCCCCGTTCAGGACTAGGGGCAGCTGGGCGCCTGTACCGCCCACGCGGCGGCGGGCATTGTCGAATATTTCGAGAATCGCTCCTTTTCCCGGACTGTGACCGCCTCGCGGCTGTTCATCTACAAGAATGCCCGCAGCCTGGAGGGCGCGGCCGGCGACAGCGGCACGTACATCCGGGATACCATGGGGGCGCTGGCCCTCTGCGGCGTGCCGCCGGAAAAATACTGGCCCTATACCGACAAAGACCCGGATTTTGATAAGGAACCGACCGCCTTCGTCTATGCCATCGCCGACAATTATGAGGCGCTGCAGTATTTCCGCCATGACGCCGCCAGCGTCAATCCAACGCCGGCCGATGTGCTGGCGAGCGTGAAAAAGTATCTGGCTGCCGGTGTGCCGTCCATGTTCGGCTTTTACGGCTTCAACTCCATGGACGCATCCGATGTTCCCGGCGGCATTCCCGCCCCCGGCCCGGACGAGCAAGCCAGCTGGGGCCACGCCGTGGCCGCTTTCGGCTATGACGACGCACTCAAGATCAAAAATACCCAGTATAACCGGGAAACCACCGGCGCCCTCCTTATCCGCAACTCCTGGGGCAGCGATTGGGGCGACCATGGGTACGGCTGGCTGCCCTATGAATACGTTCTGAACAAGCTGGCCACGGATTTCTGGTCGCTTTTAAACATGGACTGGGTCGCCGCCGACCAGTTCGGCGTGTAGAGAACCGAGGAGGGATAAGCATGAGTTTGATCGACTGGTTTACCAATTTGTTTGTGAAGGAATCGAAGCACTATGTCTTTGCGCCGGCTGCATCCGACGTGGAAAAGATTGAGTTTCAGGAAGGGCAGCACTACTTCCGCCTGCGGCTGGCGGAAATGTTCTTAAAAGACGATCGTAAATTATTCCGCAGCTATGTTCCCGTTGTTTCTTCGGTCGCAGCGCTGCAATTCGGCTCTAATGATGCCCAGCAATTGCCCGGCTTGGCCGGTCCGCTGGCGCTGAATTTGAATGAAAGCTCCCTGGGACATGGCGTGGAGCTGAATTACGCCCTGACCAATCTGGTGCCCTATCGCGGCGGCAATGTGTCCATCAGCGCCGCCTTACTGGCCTATGTCAATAAAGACTATTTGCAGTCATTCCTAAGTCTCGCCAGCAGCATTTCCAGCCTGCTGACCATCGGCCAGCTGTCAACCACCCTTAAGGTGGTTGACAGCACGGTAAACGGCATTCAGGACCTGCTGGACGGCGGGGACAAAGACATCCGCCTGGTGTTTCACAATGAATATTCCGGTACGGACAGCCTGGGCGGCGTGTCCCTCACAAGCGGCTATTTTGCCGTCGTTGGCGCTGATGCCGGCAAATTTCAGCCGGAAAAACTGTTCGTCAAAAACTCGCAGCTTTGTTTCGGCGACGAGCAGTCATCGGCCAAGCCGCTCACCGGCTACGACTATATGCTGTTCAGCGTGGAAGCGGCGCTGTACCGGGACGACTTCCGCTATTTCACCGAATACAACAGTTTGCTTTATACCGCCATTGAAAAGGGCATGACGAATAAAAGCGAAGGCGACGCCGTTATCCAGGCGGCTATGCTGGCCGTATTCAAATCGGCTGATCTGACCTATGTCGATAAAACCCGGGTAGCGGCCGCGCTGAAACAAGAGTATGAAGAACGGCTCGCCGTCCTGCAGGACAAGGGGATCAAAGCCGCGGCCGGCATGACAAGCGAGTGGCTGAACGACCGGGCGCTGGCGATTGATCCGGAAGGGGTATGGCGGCAGATTTCGCCGCTTTTGGCTGAAAACGAGCCGGATGACGCGGCCATCGCCGGCAGGATTCTCGGCATGATCGGGAATGGTGAAATAGTCTGATTCATGCACCGGCTATGCGACGGAGTCTGATGATGCTTCGCCAGAAGAGCAGTGAAAATGAAATGCGAAGCATTATTTGCGTCCCCTTGCTCCTGCGTCCCCTTGCTCCTACAAAATAGAAAACGACAGAGGGGTAGAGAAGTATCGCATAGGATGAGAAAGTGACGACAAATGCATAAAGAGGTACAAGGATTATATAAAAAATTATTAAAGGGGCTTAGGATGAATAAAAAACGGTATTTAGAGAAGAAAATAGCTATTGCGCTGCTTTTGGGGCTAACCTGCGTAGGCTCAAATGCCTATGCGGAAGAAGACGGCACTCAGAATACGGCTGAACCAAAATATACACTGGAAGCAATAACGGTCGAGGCGAAACGGCCGGACTGGGAGAGCAAGCTGTCGCCCGGTACGGTGACGATTATCAGGCCTGACGATTATCAAGGCGAACAGAAAACATTGCCGGAACTCCTAAAGCAGGTACCGGGCGTGCACGTGCGCGAGCTTAACGGCAAAGGCCAGTATACCACCGTCAGCGTGCGCGGTTCCACGGCAGCGCAGGTAGGCGTATTTGTAGACGGAGTGCTGTTCAACCTTGGCGGGGATGCTGCGGCGGATATTTCCACGATTCCGGTCCAGAATGTCGAGCGCATCGAAGTGTACCGCGGTTATATTCCGGCGCGGTTCGGCGGTACCTTCATGGGCGGCGTGATTAATATCGTGACGAAGAGGCCGACGAAAGAGAATGTGCAGGCCAGCATCGGCCAAAGTTCCTTCGGCGGTTATAAGGGAAGTCTGCAGGTGGATGCTCCCTTGGGAAAAGGCAGCCTGATGGTGGGCGTCAATCACGAACAAAGTGACGGAGATTTCAAATACAAGAACTTTTCATATGATATTGATAAAAACTATCAACAATACATGATGACAGCTGCAAGCTATCAACAAAACACGATAAGTGAATACAATTCCGCTATGAAAAAGCTGGGTATTTATGATGAAAATGGTAATGTGCAAAAGTTGAAGCCAATTATATCTTCAGGAACAACAGCGGCAGATTATAAAAAGAACTATGAAGACAATTTTACGCTCCTGAAGACGGCTTGGGATAAGTATGATTCAAAAATAGAAGCTATATTGGCAGACAATGATGCTTTATTGTTAAAAGGCATCCAAAATAATAAATATTTTACAAATTATGATAATATAAATGCTCTTTATGATACTTCAGCAGTGAATCAGGCAAAGATGTATCAAAGTCTTGTTTCAGGGAATAAATTTAGAGTTAGTCTGTATACACTTAATCAGGCTGGCTACACGGTAACCGATTATAGCAGCTACATCAATGCCTATAACAGCTACAAGCAGACCAATTTTACCAGTATACAGGATATACTTGGCAATGATTGGAAAGACGGTACGCATGGAGCTGCTTTTAAGGATTTTCTGGAACGCTGGAAAGGCGACTCAGGGTTACGGCAAATAGAACAGCTTAAGGAAACCTATGAATTTGCCAAAAAATATTACGGTATGGCCGGCGAGGCATCAACGTCTGAACGTTGGCGTAAAGCGAATGACTATAAGAATACGGATGCCATTATCAAATGGCAGGATGACCATTGGCTGGCCAAGGCTACCTGGAAACAAATAGAGAGGCATCTGCCATATCCTTACAACAACAATTATGGTGATTTGCCTAGTGTAGATACGAACGCTGAATTTAATGATATTTTAGATATTTATTATCACCGCAATCAAAAACTGACAGCCAAAGAAGCGTTGCTGGGAAGGCGCGATACGGCAGGCAACCTGGAATGGGGCTGGAGCGTAAACTATCTGGACCAGAATAAAGACTATTATGTAGACAACTGGCAGTGGATAGACCAGAATGCAGGTGCTGTTCTCAATACCTACGCAGCCAACAGTCTGTGGAGCAAATTCGACAGCCGCCGTTTAGGCGTCAAGTTCGACGGCAGCTATAAGGCCGGCGACAAACATTTAATAGAGTTCTTACTAGACGGGTCCAAAGAAAAAATGGATATCGACGGCTGGCGCATGTTTGACTATAAAAATTCCAGCCAAGATACCAGAAAAAGATGGCGCAACTACTATGAACAAAAAATTTTTAATGCCCAAGTGCAGGATACCATCACTCTGAATGAAAAGAAAGACTTTTGGCTGACGCCGAGCGTCCGCTACAACAGGTCAACTATCTTGGGGCGCAGCGACAGGTATGATGCGGCAAACGATCCCCAGAAGGTAAAATGGTTCCATAAAGAAGACGTGCAAACAAATGATAAAGCGACATGGCAAATGGCTTTGAAAAAGAAGGTGAGTGACAACCTGACTATCAGGGCAACGGGCGGCACCTATTACAGACTGCTGAACATGTACGAAATCGCCGGTGACGGCGCGGGCATCTGGCCGATGCCGAATGTTGGCGGTACGGACAGCGTATTTCCATTGCCGGAAGAAGGGAGCCAGTGGGATTTGAGCGCCATTTGGGATGGCAAGGCTTTGGGGGCTGACAGCGCAAAATTCCAGCTGACCTATTTCGGACGGGATTCCGACCATCTGCTGCAATTGATGAGCCGGCATTTCTTCTTCTTCTACACGAATGCGGCCAAGGCAAAAGTCAACGGCCTAGAAATGCAGGCGGATATGTCCTGGCAGAAATGGGACCTTAACCTGCAGGCAACCTATACGAAGCCCAGTCATGTAAGCTACGACATGACTTGTCTGCCAGGTTATGACAAAAATACGACTTCCGGTTATCTGACGTATATACCGGAGTGGGAAGGCACAGTGCGCGTAACTTACCGTCCGAATACAAGCTGGAGCCTATTTACGCAGCTGCGTTATGTAGCCGATATGTACACTGACCCGATACCGCTTACTACAGGAGCAACTGAAAACCAGTCTTCCTTAACGGTTTGGGATCTGGGGGTCAAACACAAAATAGATAAATCATTCCAATTGTCAATGGGCGTCAACGATATATTTAACAAAGCAATTGACATGTATAAGAAAACTTATGAAGGCGAAGCGGTCAATATCCAGTACCCGATCCAAGGCCGTACTTACTATGCTACTTTGCAGTATAAATTCTGATTTGAATGCGGTTTGATAAAAGCTATGGCGAGCTGAGTTTGAGAAGCTTATTGTTGCAGCTGCCAGAGAATCGTTTGTTAAGGAGCGGAAAATGAAAAAAATAATAATCGTATTCTTAATGCTGTTGTGCATAGTTCCATCTTTTTCGGTCCAAGCAGCCGAAAATGCGGGAGAGCCTGGAACTAAAATTTGGGAGATGGAAGTTTCCCGGGAGAAAAAACTGACTCCGGCGGAGGAGGAGAGGGCGCGCTGGGCAGCAGTGTTTGCTAATGACATTGGTATCTATATGTTTGATTGCAAATCCCTAGTAATGGTTGAAAATAAGGGAAATGCTGTCAATGTTCTTGCGAGAACAATATTTAACAATCCCGAGGTCGTAAGTCGGTTGAATGAACAGTACAAAGCAAAACTTAAGGCCGATGATAAGGTTGGTTTCAGTGACATGGAGATGACATTTAATGTTGACAAAAGGCAGTATGCTGTGACAGAAACTAAACTCTACAGTGCTCAAGGAGTTTTGCTGGAAGATATAAAGACAAAAAAAATAGTATTCAAAGAGGTACCGGTTAAGACTTTTGCTGACTCTTTGTACGAAGTGACGAAAAGTTTTGCACGCAATCAGTAATAAACGAGTTTTGTTTGTAGCGGCTGCCTGATTGATTAATAATACGAGAAATACTTTTGACATATCATTGCCTCCCCGCTTTGGCAATGATAAAATGAAATCAGGGGAAACAGGAGGTGCAGCATGAACAGCGAAGACTTCCAAAAGCTTGTGCTTGAACAGCTTACCGGCTTGACAAACGGCCAAACGCAATTAAAAGCAGAGGTTTCCGGCCTGAAGGAAGCAGTCACCGGTATTAAGGGAGAGGTTTCCAGCCTCAAAGAAGAGGTTGCCGGTATCAAAGGAGAGGTTTCCGGCCTCAAGGAAGAGGTCGCCGGTATCAAGGGAGAGGTTTCCGACCTCAAGGAAGAGGTCGCCGGTATCCGCAGTCGGCAGGATGAAAGCAGCGCTTTCATTAAAGCACTGCTGCATAATACAGAGGTGGCCAACGCGAAGATCGACCACCTTGCCGCCGATACATTGAGCAAGGATGCGGTTGCCAATTTAGCTGGCAAAGAGGATATTGCTCAGCTTGCCACTAAACAGGATATTGTCGAATTGAATGCCAAAATTGATCTTTTGAATAACCGCCTGTTAAATCAGGAAAAGGATATTTACCTGCTGAAGAAAGCGTAATCGCGATATATACGCCGTACTTCCTTATTGTCGATGGAGACGGAAAAATCCGCTTTTGCGGTGTAAGGGAGATGGTGTGATTTGTAACGCTTTATGCTATAATATGCATACAAAGCAGTATGGGAGTGATGACGATGCTGGCGGTGAAAAGAAAGCTCATAAACATTATCCGGTATATGCCTGAGGAAAAACTCAACCGGCTAGTAAAAATTGCCGACGAAATGGATGATGAACTGACACCGGAAGAAATCGCCGCGATCAAAGAAGGAGAAGCGCAAATCGCCCGCGGGGAGACTATTTCTTTGAGCGAACTGCGTAAACGATATGATGTATGATGTGGAGTTGTCGCGGAATGCAGAACATTGTATGGACCGCCTTGACCAGGTAACGCCCAAAAGAATGATTCTCGCCTTAGACCGGTTGGTTAAGGATCCGTTCATGGCCCCTAACGTAAAGCCCCTGAAAGGTCAGGCAGACCACTACCGGCTGCGGGTAGGTGATTGGCGCATCATCTACCGTATCCAGGAAGAGCGCCTGCTGATTTCTGTTATCTCGATTATTGGTTCCCGCGGGGACGTATATAAAAAATAGCCTGATGCCCGGCACCGGAGCCGTCAAGCCGGGGATTCCGGGTAAATATTTAATCCCCTTCTCAGCCATAATAAATAGCTGGGGAGGGGATCGCTTGTTTGACTGGATTATTGACTTTTTAAGCAGTCTGGGATTGCCGGGGGTGTTTGCCGGAGTTTTTTTAGAAGCAATAGGACTTCCTTTTCCCGGCAGTGTGCTGGTGGCTTTTGCCGGCTTTTTATCCAGGCAGGGGGAGTTTAGTATTATTGCCGCCTGGCTGGTTTCTCTGCTTGGCTATCTGCTGGGCTCCCTTTCTGCCTTTCTGCTGGGGCGCCGTATGGGAGAACCTTTTATAAAGCGATGGGGGAGATATATTAGATTAAACCCGGAACGCATCGGCAAGGCACAGAAACTTTTGCAGAAATCGGCGCCGCTGTATGTGATCGGCGGTCGCTTTCTGCCAACGATCGGCAATGTGACTCCCTATATAGCCGGCATCAGCGGTATTTCTATTGTCAATTTTCTTATCTACGACATGATACATGCAATTCTTTGGCTGACTGTATTTTTAAGTGCCGGAGCCGTGATGGGCAGCAACTGGCAAATAATCACAGCTAACCCATGGCTTAAGTGGGCTGCCCTCGGCGGCGGTTTATTGATATTGGTTTATGTGGTTAGGGATTTATTTTCTGCGGGCAGTAAAAATAAGGAATGAATTTGACAAAAATTAGTATAAAATTAGGTTTTTCTTGACAAAGAAGATTTTTTCTTTTAGGATTATATGTAAAAGTGAAAAATTTCATATATTGGTACAGGTGCCCAATAGGGCTTAATAGGGAAGTCCGGTGCGAAGCCGGCGCGGTCCCGCCACTGTAATGGAGAGCAATCCCCGGGATATACCACTGGAACGAAAGTTTTGGGAAGGTAGGGGAAAAGCGATGATCCGGAGCCAGGAGAACTGCCTGTATGTCGATCACCGTTATGACCTGCGATGGATGGGGAGGGGATTTGCACAGCAGTTTAGCCTTTTTTAGTTGTGCTCATTTCGTCCCGGCGTTTTTAACGCCGGGATTTTTACTAAAGTTTTGTTACAAAACCGTCCTTCGTTTGAATAGAAGGGAGGTTTATTTTTTTCGCTTTATTGAAATTTATTTCGTACAGGGAGGTACTCTATGATGCTTAAACAGAAAATGAAGTCAAAACCGCAAACACGGCTTGCGGCCCTGCTTATGGCCGCGCTTATGGTTTCCGGTACGGCTTATGCCGAAACAGCCAATACGAATGAATCCCGGGAGTTTTCATTCGATCAAATGGTTATTACCGCCCAGCGGTATGAAAAGCGGGATTTGGACACACCGGCCATGGTGAAGGTGTATACGGAGGAACAGCTGAAAAATACAGGCGCCAATACAGTGATTGAGGCCTTAAAATTCAGCGAGGGACTTATTTATAATTCCCAGGGACCCAATGGACAATCCATATCGACAATGACCAGCAAGGTCGTTATCCGGGGACAGGAAAAAGGAACATTGATTCTGATTGACGGTGTGCCGATGAATCTTAGAGGCTTATACAGTTTGGAAGATATGCCTGTTGACGATGTGGAAAAGATTGAGGTCATGAAAGGCGGCGGAGCTGTTCTTTATGGCAGCGATGCCACCGGCGGGGTCATCAATATTATTACCAAGAAGAAACGCACCGATTCTGTTAAGTTTTCCGGCGGCAGTGATGATAAGCAAAAACACAGTCTCAGTTTGCAGGCCGGTAAATTAGGCTTTGGCTATAACTATGACAAACTGGGGAAAGTGGATAGGTACGGCGAAGGCTTCGATAAAAAGACAGGTGCTCTTACTTCCTATTCCGACTTAAAAAAAAGTGAAAAAAATATGACCAGCTGGAACTACCAGTTTGATAAAAACTGGTCGGTTTCCCAGCTTTACAGTACGGACAGATATGGCTACCAGACGACCAGCTGTAAAACCGGAAAACTGACTACCGACAATGATTATGATACAACGCAGGACCGGCTGTTTTTGCGCTATGATTCTCCGGCTGTAAAAGGGACGATTTACAATAATTATCGTACGATCCGAAGCAGCAAGCTGGGGTCTGCCAGCTGGGCGCAAAGCGAGGATAAAACTCAGGGACTTGATTTGCAAAAAGAATTTTCTTTTGGCACCGACAAACTGATTTTTGGCGGCAGTGCCCAGAAAGAATTTTACAATAGCGGGACAGCCGGGACAAAAGAATATGACCGGATGGTCTATTCGGTATTTACCAACTGGAATCATCCTTTAAGTGATATGACCAATATTACCCTGTCGGCCAGAGAAACATGGACCGGCAGCGAGGAAAACGACCATAATTACAGTAAGTTTACGCCGCAGGTTCAGTTATTGCGTAAGCTTGACAAGGAAACAAGCGCCTATGCCAGTGTGGGACAATCTTTTATTATGCCGACATTTGCCCAATTGTACGGACAGACAACCCAAGTAAAAGGAGATCCCAATATTAAGCCGCAAACCGGAACGCATTATGAGATCGGCCTTAAAAAAATTAACGAAAGCCATGCCTGGCGGCTAGCTGCTTTTCATTATAAAATCGATGATTTTATCAGCACCAACACAAGCGATCCGAACCAGTGGTATACGGAAAATGAAAATCAAAAAGATACTGGCGTGGAATTGTCCTGCGACATCAACGGGACAAACGGCTGGAGCTTCAACTGGGGAGTTACCTGGCAGAACCTGCAGGTACAATCATCCAGTGTTAAGCAAAATACTCCCTGGGTCAATAAATACGGCAAATGGCTGGTGAACGGCGGTGTCAACTATAGCAAGGATAAATGGACGGCCAGCTTGATGGGCAATTATCTGGCGGACAGAACCCTGGAAAACAATTATAATCCGAAAGGCGTGAAGCCTATGTTTCTGACCTCTATGCGATTGGCCTATAAACCGGTAAAAGAGCAGGAAGTCTATCTGACTATCGATAATTTGCTGGACCGCAGGGATGTTACCACTCACTCTTCAGCCACTTCCGCCTATTACACGCCGGAACGCTCGTTTGAACTGGGGTATCGTTTCATTTTTTAATGAACCAGGCGCCGGAACCGTCAAGCTGCAGGTTCAGAGTATGAAAGGGCTGCAGCGTTTCCCTATGGCCTACACTGACGAGTGTTAATGCAGGCATAAATTTTTCTAGCAGCAGGTACTCAGTTTTTGCGGGGCGGTAAGACTGCCGGAAGTTATTCGTGAAACTGGAGGGGAGAATATGGCCCGTGTCGTTTTTTTGACCAATATGGAGCGTCAATTTACGATGATGGAGCAGGCACGGAAACAGTTGGAAGCAGAAAGAAAGCTGCAAACCGGCAGCCAGGTTGTTTTCTTGAATGGAAATAGTATCTGGGAACCGGAGCATGCGGCTGTCTTAGAAAATAGCGACATCGTTTTATTTTCATGGATGGGTGTCAGCTATGATATTCGGTTTTTAAAGCAGACAATGAAATTTTTGCGAAAAAAAGGAATTAGGCATGTTATGCTGGCTGCCGCTGCCAATCCGGAAGATTCGCTGCAGGGAGTTTCTTTGGAAGAACAGGTGATGATGCGCACTTATTTATTGTACAGCGGCAGGGAGAATTACCGGAATTTCTGGCTGTGGCTGGCGGCGGAATTTTGCGGCGAAGACTGTGAATATCAGCCGCCGCAGCAATTATTATGGAATGGCATTTTTCATCCCCGGGCCGGCGAACCGATTGTTAATATTGCACAATATCAGGAACAGTTTATCAAACCGGACCGTCCGACAATCGGTATTTTGTTTTCCCGGGACGAATGGGTCTGGGGCGATTTGGCATATCAGACAGCATTGGCGGAGGAAATCGAACGTCAGGGCATGAATGTGATCGCAGCGTTCAGCCATTGGGCGCGCAATGCCGAACAGAAAATTTCCGGTGTGGATGATACGGTGAAAGCGTATTTTTATCAGGATGGAATGCAGCTCATTGATGTGCTGATCAATACGTTTAAATTTTCCCTTACCGTCGGCAGGCCGGTGGATCAAAAATTTTTGCGTCAGCTGGACGTGCCGATTTTGCAGGCTTATGGCTTGCTGCGTCCTTGTGCGGAATGGGAAAACAGCAGCGAAGGCATGACGCCGACGGAAATTTCTCATACGATTTCCATGCCTGAATTTGACGGTGTTATTCATGCGGTACCGGTTGCCAGCAAAGAGAATTTCCCCGATGGGACGAAAAGATACATGCCTATTAGGGAGCGGCTGGGGCTGGTAGTACGTAAAGCCGGCAAGTGGGCCCGATTGCGCTGCAAAGCCAACAGCGAGAAAAAAATCGCCATTATTTTTCATAATTATCCGGCGACAAATTCCAATATCGGCAGTGCCCAGGGCATGGATTCACCGGCAAGCATTCGCCTGCTGCTGGAGCGTATGGCCGGGCGGGGATATAAAGTGGATCATATCCCGGCCGACAGCCAGGCTTTCATGAATGATTTGCTGGCGGCAGCCACGAACGACCGGCGTTATTTAACCGAACAGCAAATCGAACAGGCTGCCGGCAAAGTAAGCGATGCCCAATACCGTGAATGGGTTGACAACATTGCACCGGAAAACCGGGAGCAGTTGACCAGGGATTGGGGCGAGCCGCCCGGCGATGTGTTTCATTACGACGGGCAGCTATTAGTCCCCGGCAGGCTGAACGGCAATATTTTCATCACGGTGCAGCCGCCCCGGGGATTCGGCGAGGATCCCGGGAAAATACTGCATTCGCCGGATTGCGCTCCCACCCATCATTATCTGGCTTATTATCATTGGATCCGGGATGTCTGGCAGGCGGACGCCGTGGTTCATGTGGGAACCCACGGGTCATTGGAATGGCTTCCCGGCAAGGGAGCGGGTCTGTCCTGCCGCTGCTACCCTGATTTGTCCATTGGCGATCTTCCTAATGTGTATCCCTATCTGATTACGATTGTCGGCGAGGGACTGCAGGCCAAGCGGCGGGGAGCCGCCTGCCTTATTGGCCATTTGCCGCCGCCGATGAGTCACGCCGACACGTATGAAGAGATGGCGGAGCTGGAAAAGCTGCTGGACGAATATGTTCATTTTAAGGTGAATCAACCGGGTAATCTGGACGTGGTGATGGAGCAAATCCGCGGCAAGGCCGCGGCGCTGAATCTGACGGAGGATATTCCGGAACAGGCGGATCAGTCTTTTGACGACTATGTACAGCGATTGCATGTTTATATTACGGATATTAAAAATATGACAATCCGGGTTGGTCTGCATGTGCTGGGCTGTCCGCCGGAAGGAGAAGTGTTGGAAGAATATTTGCTGGCGCTTACCCGCATGGACAACGGGGATGTTCCCTCCATGCCGAAAGCACTTGCCGCCGCTTACGGCTGCGACTATTATCAACTGCTGGAGCAAAGCGGCACCCTGCTGCCGGACGGCAGCAAGACCGGCGGAGCATTGCTGGACGAAATCAGGGGGCAGTGCCGTGAAATTATCGGGCTGCTGGCTGAGAACAATTTTGCCGTGGAACAGGCGGGGCGTATTTTGGATTTGCCCTGGATAAAACAGTTTACGCCGCAGATTGCAGAGCAATTGCTGCAGACAGGACGTTATATTTGCCAGACGGTGGTGCCGAATCTGCAAAAGACCGAGCAGGAGATTACCAATCTGCTGGCAGCCCTGGGAAGCCGCTATGTTGAACCGAGCCCGGCTGGAGCGATTACCGGCGGGATGGCCGATATTCTGCCGACAGGCCGCAATTTTTACGGCATTGATCCCCGGACGCTGCCTTCGCCGTCGGCCTGGGAAATCGGCAAGACGCTGGGCGACAATGTGATTGGACGGTATATTGAAGAGGAAGGCGGTTATCCGGAAAACATCGGCATGGTAGTATGGTGCGGTGCCAATATGCGCAGTCACGGTCAATGCATTGCCGAATTTTTGTATTTGCTGGGGATCCGACCGGTATGGCAGCGAGGCAGTCTGCGGGTCGTGAATTTGGAGGTTATTCCCCTTGCCGAACTGAAACGGCCGCGAATTGATGTGACGGCCCGCATCAGCGGTCTGGTGAGGGACGCCCTGCCGACAGCCGTGGAGTGGATGGACAAAGCGGCTATCATGGCTGCGGAACTGGAGGAAAGCTCGGACAGCAACTATGTGCGCAAGCATGCGCTGGAAGACGCCGGCGAATTGGAAAAACAAGGGGCAGATAAATCTCAGGCATGGGAGCAGGCCTGCTACCGGGTGTTCGGCTGCCCGCCGGGAACCTACGGCGCCGGCGTGGGGCATATGCTGGAGGCCAAAAATTGGGAAACAGTGGATGATCTGGCCCAGGTTTATGTGCGCTGGGGGGCCCATGCCTATGGCAGCAAGGTCAGCGGGAGTTTTGTACCGGCCTTGTTTACCCGACGTTTGAGCAGCCTGGATGTTACGATTAAAAATGAGGATAACCGGGAAGTGCATATGCTGAATTCCGATGATTTTAACGCCTATCACGGCGGCATGATCGCCGCGGTGCGCAGTTTTAGAGGGAAGGCGCCCCGTTCTTATTGCGGCGACAGTTCCGATCGGCAGCATGTGGAGCTCAGAAGTCTGGAAGAAGAATTCAAGCGCATATTCCGCGGCGAGGTGATGAATCCGAAATACATCGAAGGCATGAAGCAGCACGGTTATAAAGGAGCGGCGGATTTGGCCGGTACGGTGGCCCATTGCTATGACTGGGACGCGACCAGCGAAGTGATGGAAAACTGGATGTATGACGGATTGGCAAAAAAATATGCTCTTGATGAAAAGATGCGGGAATGGCTGCAGGAAGTCAATCCCTGGGCACTGCAGCGAATTGTGGAAAAACTGCTGGAAGCCTCCCAGCGGAATATGTGGCAGGCTGACGAGCAGACACTGCAGGAACTGCAGCAGCTTTATCTTTCAATTGAAGGCGAGCTGGAGGAACGGGGCGACGGAAAATAAAACGATAAGGAAATAGTGCCTTGGAGTATGAATTGTCAGATTTTATTTGCTGCCTTGACAATAGTGACGGTATCAGGTACTATGATGCCATAAAGTGAAAAGTTTCATAAGTTGGTACAGGTGCCTAATAGGGCTTAATAGGGAAGTCCGGTAAGAGTCCGGTGCGGTCCCGCCACTGTAATGGAGAGCAATCCTGTAAAGTATGCCACTGAAACGGAAGTTTTGGGAAGGCTGAGGAAAGCGATGATCCAAAGCCAGGAGAACTGCCTGTACAGCAATCACCGTTATTACCTGCGAGGTATGGGGAGGGGATTTGCATAGCAATATATATTTTGCGATTGTGCTGATTTCGTCCCGGTGTATTTGTATACGCCGGGATTTTTAGCAGAGATGTTTATATGTTGCAGTGCTTATTTTTTCTCCTGCCGTACGGCAGGAGCTTATTTTTTGTCTGTATAAGAAGTATGGTTGAGAGGTAAAAAGGATAAGCGGTATTTTATGCCGGTTATCCGCAATATAAGGAGGAAAAATAGAAATGAACTATATTACAGACCCGGGAATGATTGAAACGAAAAGCATGAAGATTATTTCAACTTATTTGGAAGGGTTAAGTCTGCCGCCGGATAAAACAAAAGTTTTTTCCCGCATCATCCACGCCGCCGGTGATCCGGATTATGCCAATCATATCAGGATTCACCCCGATGCCATCCAGGATGGCTGTGCGGCTTTGGCGGGAGGCAGCGATATTTACTGTGACGTTGAAATGGTGCGAACCGGTATCAATAAGCGGGAATTGGGACGGTACGGCGGAAATATCCATTGCCTGATTGCCGATGATGCCATTGCCCGGATAGCAAAGGACGCGGGTATTACCCGATCCATGGCTGCGATGAGACAATTCGGCGATCACATGGATGGCGCGGTTGTTGCCATCGGCAATGCGCCTACGGCGCTATTTGAACTTTTGAAAATAATGGCGGAGACCAGTATCCGGCCGGCGCTGATTGTCGGCATTCCCGTAGGATTTGTCGGTGCCGCCGAATCGAAGTCCCTGTTGGAAACAACGTCAAAAGTTCCTTATATTACGGTACAGGGCAGCAAGGGCGGCAGCCCTATTGCGGCAGCCGTTATCAATGCGCTGCTGTATATGATGAGATAAAGGAAACGAAAGGATAAATTTATGGCAGTTAAGAGACATAATAGAGCAGTTTTTCTCCTACTGGGACTGCTGCTGCTGGCTGTGACTATTTTATCTTTGGCCTGCGGACAGGTGTATGTTCCGGCCCAGGCAATACTGGGTGTGCTGGGACAGCAGCTGCATATTTCTCCTGCGGCGGGAAGCGCTTTGACGCCGGAGCAGACGGCTGTTATCTGGCACATCCGGCTGCCCCGCACTCTGGTGGGATTGATGGTAGGCGCGGCTCTGGCCGTATCAGGGGCGGTTCTGCAGGGAGTATTCGGTAATCCCCTGGCGGATCCGGGGGTCATCGGCGTATCCAGCGGCGCGGCATTGGGAGCAGTGATTGCTATTGCCCTGGGATTTACGGCAAACGGTATTTTTTATATGCCCTTGTTTGCTTTTACCGGCGCGCTGCTGGCAGTGGCGATGACGGTTTTGCTGTCAATGAAAAACGGCAAGATACCGGTTATGGTATTGCTGCTGTCAGGTATTGCCGTCAGCATGCTGCTGAGTGCTTTGACTTCCGGTGTGCTGACATTTATGAATGAAAACCGGCTGCGGGAGTATTTGTTCTGGATGGTAGGCGGTCTGGATTACCGCCGCTGGGAACATGTCTATCTGGCGATTGGTCCGGTTGCTGCCGGGATATCGGTTTGCTGTCTGCTGGCCAGGCACCTGAATATTTTAGTGCTGGGGGATCAGGAAGCCCGGTCGGTGGGAATGCCGGTAGCCGCTTTGCGGCTGATCTTGCTGTTGGTTACGGCGGTGACTACGGCTACGGCTGTCTGCGTAAGCGGAACTATTGGGTTCGTTGGTTTGATTGTGCCGCATATTATGCGCCTTTTAATCGGTCCGGAGCACCGGACGTTAATACCGGCCTGCGCACTGGCAGGAGGGCTGTTTTTAGTCGGCTGCGATACGCTGGGGCGGCTTTTGATTCCCCCGGCGGAAGTCCGGGTCGGCATCATGACGGCACTGACCGGTGCGCCTTACTTTTTGTATTTGCTGCACCGGGTGCAGAAGAAGGGCGGTTTCTGATGAGCGGGATACAGCAGGAATCATTGGCGGTAGAACATGTGACGATCGCTATCGGAGAGAAAACAATCCTGGAAGATGTTTCTTTTTTTGCCGGAGCAGGAGAATTTATTGGCATTATCGGCCCTAACGGAGCGGGGAAAAGTACACTGCTGCGGGGATTGCGCGGCATGCAGCCTGTTACGGCCGGCGATATCAGAGTTTTTCAGCAGCCGGTCGGTGCTTTTGGGGATAAGCAAATGGCTCGTATGATTGCCTATATGCAGCAGGAAGTCAATGTGGGATTCGGCTTTACTGCTATGGAAGTGGTGCTGGCGGGACGCTATCCCTATTTAAAATGGTGGCAGAACGAAAGCAAGGAAGATTACCGGATTGCTCAGAGATATATGACCTTTACCGGTGTGGAAAAACTGGCGGATCAGCCGGTGCAGCAGGTTTCCGGCGGGGAGCGGCAGCGGATTCTGCTGGCTAAGGTGCTGGCCCAGGAAACGCCGCTGATCTTTCTGGATGAGCCAACCGCCAGCCTGGATTTGGTGTACCAGGAAGAAATATTCCGTTATTGTCAGACAATGTGTGAACAGGGGAAGACCATTCTGATTATTGCTCATGATCTTAAATTAGCGGCGAAATTCTGTTCTCGGCTGATTTTGCTGGCAAAAGGAACGGTGGTTGCCGACGGAGTGCCGCCGGAAGTGATTACGGTGGAAAATCTGGAACGGGCTTACGGTTTGCATGCGGCCGTATTTATGAATAAGATAACGGGTAACTTGGATATTCACACCTATGCGGCAGCTGGGGTGTCGACGCTGCAGAAAAAAGTACATATCATTGGCGGCGGCGGCGCTTCAGGCGATATTATCCGGGTGCTGCACGAGCGAGGATATCAGCTGAGCGGCGGGGTTTTTCAGCAGGGGGATACGGATGCCGATGTGGCGGACGCGTTTGAGCTGGATAGTCTGACGGGACCGCCATTCTGCGGAATTGATGCTGCTCTGGCCAAAGCGAACCGGGAGAAGATAATAGCCGCTGACTGGACGGTACTCGGCAGCCTTTGCTTTGGCGAGCAGAATCTGGATAACCTGGCGGCGGCTTTTTCCGCTGCCAAATTGATTGTGATTGAGGATTTACCGGTGGAAGAACGGGATTTTACCGGCGGCAAAGCAGCGCAATTGTATCGCGATCTGGTTTGTCAGCCGCAGGTAACGGTTATGACTACGGAAGAATTTCTGAACAAATTGGCCGACGGTTGATCAGAAAACCGGGAGGGGGAAAAGCTATGGGTCAGCTGGAGGCTGCGGTGGGCGGCTGCGCTAAAGGTTTAAAAATGCTGGTGCTCAGTCTGACGGGACAGTGCAATTTTGCCTGCCGGTATTGTTATGCCCATCGACATCCCCGGGAGGTTATGAGTCTGGATACGGCTGTCCGGGCAGTTGACCTTGCCGCTGCCGGAGGCTTGCCTTTTGTTTTGCAGTTCAGCGGCGGCGAGCCGATGCTGGCCTTTGAAGTGCTGCGGGGTACGGCCGAATATGTGCGGGAGCAGCGTATACCGGCCATCATGCAGGTGCAGACGAATGCTTCCCTGCTGAGCCCGGATAAGGCTGCTTATTTGCAGGAGGCCCGGGTGGGAATCGGCATTAGTCTGGACGGCAGACCTGATGTGAATGACGGACTGCGGCGTTTTCCCTCCGGGGAAGGAACCTGCCGCAGAATATTGCAGGGCGCTTCCCAGCTGGCGGCACAAGGTGTGGAGATCGGCATCACCTGCGTGGTGACGGATGATAATGCACAACAATTGGCCGGAGCCGTGGAAATGGCATATTATCTGGGGAATGTCCGCCGCCTTGGCTTTGATTTGCTGCGGGCTCAGGGCCGGGGCTGCGGCTTAAAAGCGCCCGGGAGGGAGCAGTTGGCGCAGGGACTGCTGGCTGCTCTCCGGACCGCCGAACGGCTGCAGCGATGTACGGGAAAAAAGTTGCTGTTTTCTCAGCTGGAACGGGTGGAAATATTGGACAAGGGCAAACTGGAAGGCTTTGGCCATTGTCATGCGATGAACGGGGAAGCGGCGTTTGTTGATGCCAGGGGAAACTTATACGCTTGCTCTTCCCTGGTGGGAGATGAGACGTTCCGGCTGGGGGACGTGAAGACCGGCATTGATCCGGGACGGCAGAAAGCAGTGATTGCTTTGATTCAGGGCAGTATGGATTTTTGCCGCCAATGCAGCTGCTTTTCTCTCTGCGGCGGGGGCTGCTTTTCCCGCTGGTACGGTTCCGGCTGCCAAGGAAAAGCTTATGACGTGGAATGCGCACTGAAGCAGGTGTTTATTCAGTGGTACCGGGAACATCAAAATATTAAATAAAGCAATTTGCCGATAAGAAATGGAGCGAAGAAAATGAAACGTACAGCTGTCTATCCTTTTACCGCCATCGTTGGTCAGGAAGATATGAAACTGGCGCTGATATTAAATGTAATCAACCCTTCTTTAGGCGGAGTCTTAATAAAGGGCGAAAAAGGAACGGCTAAATCCACGGCCGTCCGGGCTTTGGCCGATCTGCTGCCGGCTATGGAAGCAGTGAAAGACTGTCCCTTTCACTGCGATCCCCAGGATACCAACCGCATGTGTGAAAAATGCCTGTCGAAAGAATCCCAGTCTTTGGCGACTCAGTCGATTAAAATGCGGGTGGTTGAATTGCCGGTCAGCGCCACAGAGGATCGGGTGGTCGGCACTCTGGATATTGAACATGCCATTCAATATGGTGAGAAAAAGTTTGAACCGGGACTGCTAGCGGAAGCCAACCGTAATATTCTTTATGTGGACGAAATTAATCTGCTGGACGACCATGTGGTGGATGTTCTGCTGGATGCGGCCGCCATGGGAGTGAATACGGTGGAGCGGGAAGGCGTGTCCTATTCCCATCCGGCACGGTTTGTGCTGGTGGGAACAATGAATCCGGAAGAAGGGGATATCCGGCCCCAGTTGCTGGACCGTTTTGGCTTGTCCGTTACGGTGGCCGGCGAAAATGAGACGGAAAAACGGGTTGAGGTCGTAAAACGGCGGTTAGCCTATGAACAGGATGATGACAGCTTTTTGGCTCAATATCAAGCGGAACAGACAGAACTGGCCCAAAAAATTATGCAGGCCAGCCGGCTGGTGCCGCAAGTCACCATTGACGACGATTTGCTGGTGCGGGTGGCCCAGATGGCGATTGCCCTGGATGTGGACGGCCACCGGGCCGATATTACGGTAATCAAAACGGCGCTGACCCTGGCAGCCTTTGACGGACGGGATCAAGCCGGCCTGGAGGATGTAAAACAGGCGGCCTGGCTGGCGCTGCCGCACCGTATGCGGCGCCGTCCCTTTGAAGAGGGAGCCCTTGACCGGGCCAAAATAGAAGAACTGCTTAACGAAAAATAAATTGTTGGGGGAAAATAAAACATGGCACACCGGATGTTGTTTCCGTTTACGGCAATTGTCGGCCAGGAACAGGTGAAGCGGGCGTTATGTATTGCGCTGGTGAACCGGAAGGCGGGAGGCGTGCTGATTGCCGGGGAAAAAGGAACGGCCAAGTCGACTTTGGTACGGGGACTGGCCGAGTCCGTTCCGGATACGGATTTGGTGGAAGTGCCGCTGAATGCGACCGAGGATATGCTGTTTGGCAGTCTGGATCTGCAATATGCCGTTATGAATGGACAGCGGCGTTTTTCACCCGGGCTTTTAGCCAGGGCTGACGGCAATCTGCTATACATTGATGAAATTAATCTGCTGCGCCGGGATTTGCTTACAGCCATTCTGGATACGGCCGCATCAGGGGTAAATGTGGTAGAGCGGGAGGGAATTTCTTATCACCATGCCACCTGCTATACTGTGATTGGAACGATGAATCCGGAAGAAGGAATTTTGCCGCCGCAGATTCTGGATCGCTTTGGCTTGTATGCATCAGTCGGCAAAGAAAATAAAATCGCGGATAGGGTTGCCGTTATGCGGCACATCCTGGAATATGAGCGACAGCCGGATTTATTTTGCAATCAGTACCGGGAGGAAAGCAACAGCCTGTCCCGGCAAATTATGCAAGCCAGAACCCTTCTGGGAAAAGTCGAAGTATCGGATGCCATGATTCAGCTGGCGGCTTCCCTGTGTTCACAAGCCCATTGCGCCGGACACCGGGCGGAGCTGTTTATGCTGGAAGCGGCCAAGGCGATTGCCGCCTTGGCGGAGAGAGACTATTTGCTGCCGACGGACATTGAAGAGGCGGCTTTATATATCCTGCCTCACCGTATGCGTCAGGAACAGCAGACGCCGCCGCCGCCGCCGGAACCGCCGCAGGATGATCAACAAGAGTCGCCGCCGCCGGACGAGGATGATCAGGAAAATCCGGAACCGCCGCCGCCGGAACAGCAGGAGGGTGAAAGCCGGCAGGAGCCGCCTTCCCAGGAACAGCAGGAAGATCAGCAGCCGCCTGATCCCTCAAGCCGGCCGGACAGCCCGGCGGAGGAGAAAACCGCTGATATCGACAGAAATTTTCCGCTTATGCATATGCAGTTGTCTCTGCCTCAGGACCGGCAGGTGCGCCGCGGCAGCGGCAAGCGCAGTCTTACCCGCACCGATATCCGTCAGGGACGGTATGTGCGCGCCGGTTTTCCTCACGGCCCGGCGACGGATATTGCCTTTGACGCGACGCTCCGGGCCGCTGCTCCTTATCAACGGTCCAGAAAAGGGGGAAAGTGCCGGATTACGGTTTTACCGGAAGATTTTCGGCAGAAAGTCCGGGAAAAGCGCATCGGCAATACTTTTCTGTTTGTTGTGGATGCCAGCGGCTCCATGGGAGCGAGGGAGCGGATGCGGGCGGTAAAAGGCGCTGTTTTTTCCCTGCTGCAGGATGCTTATCAGAAAAGGGATCAGGTGGGCATGATCGCCTTCCGGCGCAGTACGGCGGAAGTGCTGCTGCCCATTACCCGCAGCGTGGATTTGGCGGAAAAATGTTTGCAGCAGCTGCCCACCGGCGGCAAAACACCGCTGGCGGAAGGATTGTCGACAGCCCTCGCCGTGCTGACGACGATGCGCCGCAAAGAAAAAGAGATGCAGCCGGTTTTGATTCTTGTGACCGACGGCCGGGCCAACAGCGGCAAAAATGGGGATGCTGTTGCCGATGCTTTGCAGGAGGCGGTCAAAATCCGTCGGACCGGGGTTCAAAGTGTTGTGATTGATACGGAAACGGATTTTATTAAATTGGGAGTGGCCAGATCCGTTGCCAGGGAAATGGCAGCCACTTACTTTTCGCTGCAGGAATTATCCGGTACACGGATTCTCAATATTGTTAAAAATAGTTTATAATATCATTATAGTGAATAAGGCTTGGGAGAAGATAGAGCAATGATTCATATCGACGGGTTGGTAAAAAAGTTTGACGCCCATGTGGCAGTAGATCATCTGACACTGGATATCAGGGAAGGCGAAATTTTCGGGTTGCTGGGACCGAACGGGGCGGGGAAAACAACGACGATCCGGATGCTGACCATGCTGACCCGGCCTACGGCGGGAACCCTGGTGCTCAACGGCTGGCAGCCGGCACAAGACGAACAGAAAATCAAGGGGATTTTGGGAATTGTACCCCAGCATTTTAATCTGGATATCGATCTGACTGTATGGGAAAATCTGGAGTTGCACGGCCGGCTGCGGCATATCCCGCTGGCGGAACGGCGCCGGCGGACTGACGAATTGCTGGAATATGTGGAGCTGGATGACCGGCGGGATGATAAGGTGCAGAATTTATCCGGGGGAATGAAGCGGCGGCTGATGATTGCCCGGGCACTGCTCCACCGGCCGAAGATTTTGTTTCTTGACGAACCGACGGTGGGACTGGATCCGCAGGTGCGGCGCCGGCTGTGGGATTTGATCCGCCGGATGCATACGGAAAATTATACGGTTCTGCTGACAACTCATTATATTGAAGAAGCCGAAAGTTTATGTAACCGGGTCGCCATTATGGATAAAGGGAAATTGATTGCCCTGGACAGCCCCGAGGCCCTTTGCCGCCGGGTCGGTGAGTATGTTGTGGAATGGACGGCTGATGCTGCCGGTGCTACCCGCTTTTTTCATAGCCGACAGGACGGGGCGAATTTTGCCGGAACATTACACACTACCGCCACGATTCGAAAATCAAACCTGGAAGACATTTTTGTTGAGCTGACAGGACGAAAAGTAAACGGGTAAGGGGCAGATTCAGGCATGTATGCGGCTGCTGCTGCCGGTAGTGGCTTATTATTTTGTAAAATAAGTAAGGGGTAGGGGATAAAAATGGATTTTATGATACAGTCTTTTCATGTTTTTCAAAAAGGCGGACCGGTAATGTACTTGCTGCTGCTCGGTTCGCTGTTTGTAGTAGCGATTGCGGTGGAGCGCTTCTTTTATTATAAAAAGGCCAATACCGACATGCAGCAGCTGTTGCCGGAATTAACGCCGCTATTAGAGCGGGGCAGCTGGGACAACGCCATGGAAGTATGCCGCCGGACAGGCGGCGTTGTATCCATGGTGGCAGGCAAGGGGATCCAATGTTATCAGCAGGGAAATGATGATTGTGTGGAAACCGTGCTGGAGGGAGAGGCTTCGCTGACGGCGTCCCGCCTGCGTGAGAATCTCAATTATTTGGATACCATTGTTACTATGGCGCCTCTGGTCGGTTTGTTGGGCACCGTCATCGGCATGATCAATTCTTTCAGTGTGATGAATGTAAAAAGCGGCCAGCCCATGGCGATTACCGGCGGCGTCGGAGAAGCCTTGGTAGCTACTGCATCCGGCCTTGTTGTGGCTATCCTGGCCATGGCGGCTTATAGTTATTTTACCCATCGGCTGGATCAGATCATTACCGACATTGAGCAGATTTGCACGATGCTGGTCGTACCGGTGAAACGGGGGAAGAAATATGAAACTGCGTAGTTTGCGCCTGGAACGTCAGCCAAAGCTGATGATTATTCCGATGATTGATATTATCTTTTTCTTGTTGGTTTTTTTTATGATGAGCACTCTCTATATGGTGGAGCAGAAAACCATTCCGGTGAATTTGCCTCAGGTTTCTTCCGCCCGCAATGATACGCCCCGCAGCGTTTCCGTTACCGTGACCCAGGACGGCCAGATTTTGTTCGAACAGGAAAAAGTTCCCATGGAACTGCTGCGCAAGCGGGTTCAGATTGAGATGGCGAAGCAAAGTGATTTGGTTTTTGTCCTGCGTTCCGACAAAGAGGCCGCCTATGGCAAGGTGGTGGCAGTTTTGGATGAACTGAAGCTGGCGGGCGTTCAGCATGTTTCAATTGCAACAGAAAGGAAGGCGCAGTAAGGACGATGACGTTTCCAAAGCGTTGGCGCAAGGCAATAACGATTTCTTTGCTGCTCCATGGCATCTTTTTAATCAGCCTTGGCTGGGTAGCGGCAAAAGTATTTCAGGAGAAAGAGCTGCCGGAGCAGTATATAGAACTGGATCTGGCAGATACGCCTGCACTCCCGGGAGATGCCGCGGGTACGCCGCCAGCCGGCAGTCCCGCACAGGCAGCCAGCATGACGGGAGCGAGTGCTCCGGCATCATCGGCGGCTGTTCAGCACCATGTTCCGGTTGTTACGGCTTCAGCCGCCAGTATGTCGGTGCTGGCAGTTGAACCCGGCAGCGGTTCCTCCTCCGGCGGCAGCGAAGCTTCTGCCGGAGGCAATGGCAATGGCAGTGCGGCTTCGACAGGCGGCAGTGGCGGCACCGCCGGCAGCGGCAACGGTGGCGGGGGAACCGGCGGAAGAAGCGGGGGAGGCGGCGTTATTGCTCCCGGCATTTTATCCAGGACGCAGCCGGCTTATCCGGAACGGGCCAGACAAGCCGGCTGGGAAGGAACGGTTGTTCTTAAAATTCAGATTCTGGAAAATGGCACTCCGGGATCTGTCAGTGTGTACCGCTCAAGCGGTTATGATGCCCTTGATGATGCGGCGGTGGCTGCGGTGCAGCATTGGCAATTTGTCCCGGCCCGGGAAAGAGATTCCGGTCAGGCTATTGTTTGTTATACGACAATGCCGGTACGTTTCCGGCTGGATTCCTGATTGTCTGCACGCAGACGATAGCAGGAACGAAGGGAAAGAAGAGGGATTCGGCAGATGCTTTACGATATTTGGACTGTATTCTGGCGGGACTGGATTGTACTAAGCCGCAGAATGAAAACTTTTATTTTTTCCCGGATGGTGGCGCCGGTGATGTATCTGGTTGCTTTTGGCTGGGGCGTGGGACGGAATATCCCGGTAAATCAGGGGAATTATCTGGATTTTATTGTTCCGGGGATCATTGCCCTTAATTCGATGACTATCAGTTTCAATGCCGTGGGAACTCCGCTGAATATGAGCCGGCTCTATCATAAAACGTTGGAAGAATATTTGGTGGCGCCGATTCGCTCCGTCTCCTTTGTCATCGGTAAAATTTTAGCCGGTGCCGTGAGAGGGTTGATTTCTTCAGCTGTTATTATCCTGCTGGCTTATTTGTTTGGTGCCAGTTTTCACATGAGCATGACCTTTTTACTGGTGATTACATTGAATTGCATTGTATTTGCCGCTTTGGGATTTGTAGCTGCCATGCTGGTGAATTCCCATGAGGAAATGGGAAATTTCAGTACCTATGTGCTGCTCCCCATGTCTTTTTTATGCGCGACCTTTTTTAGTACCGACAGACTGCCGGTGCTGGTCCGCTGGCTATTGGAACTGCTGCCGCTGACACATGCCAGCTATGCGCTGCGGGCTTTAGCTACCGGTCTGGAAGTGCCGGGAATCTCCTGGCTGGTTTTATTGGTTTATGCGGCTGTCTTATCGGCCGCCAGCGTCTGGACAATGGAAAAAGTGCGGGAATAACCATTGGAGAATGCAAGATAACAGAGATGAAGGAGAAGGATAATATGGCGGAAAGACAAGGATTGATTATTGTTCACACCGGCAGCGGGAAAGGCAAGACGACGGCGGCTCTGGGCATGGGACTGCGGGCCTGGGGGCAGGGGTTCAAAGTGCTGGTACTGCAATTTATTAAAGGCAACTGGAAATATGGTGAACTGATGGCAGCGGAAAAGCTGGGGCCGAATTTTGTAATCCGGCAAATGGGAGAAGGCTTTGTCAAGCACTCCCGAAATGATGCTGCCATGGACGATCATCAAAGCGCAGCCGGCGATGCCCTGCAGGCGGCGCGGCAGGAGATCCTGTCGGGAAAGTGGGACATGATTATCCTGGATGAAATCAATTATGCCGTTAAATTCGGCTTGGTTTCTTTGGAGAATGTGCTTGCATTACTGCAAGCCAAGCCACCTTTTTTGCATTTGGTACTCACCGGACGGGATGCCGCTCCGGCAATTATTGACCGGGCGGATTTGGTAACGGAAATGAAAGAGATCAAGCATCCGTATAAAAAAGGGATTAAGGCGCAGCAGGGTGTTGAATTTTAAAAAAAAACAAATAGTATCTGTTCATTAGCGAATTGTTTTGTTTCTTTTTCATTACAGGACGAATGATACGTGTTCAGTAGATAAATTCGAAGCTGTATTTGTGATTTAGCTGATAAGGGTTGACGGTTACATAAAAATTGTGGGATAATATCTTTATAATATATTGCAAGAATGCAATAGCTTCACAGATTTATCCCGATGATTTGTTGCAACTTTTAAAAATAGCATACCGTACAATAGAGCCATGAAGGTTTAGCTCACCTAGAAAGGTGGGTTATTTCTTTATGGCTTTTTTTAATAAAAGGCCTTATTGGCGATTGCCACCCTGAGCGGAGGAGGCGGAGCAGGTACTTCAGCCGATCTGCAGGGGATATTTACTAAGAATAACTGGTTACGGTTGAGAAAGTGAGCAGATATGAAAAAATTTAAATTTATTTTAAAACGATTATTACAAATAATCCCCATGCTGATCATAGTTACTATTTTAGCCTTTGCCTTAAGTAATATATCATCTGGTGATGTGGCGGAGATAACGCTACGCAGCCAAGGATTGGAAGTTACTGATAAAAGCATTGCAGCAGTACGGGAAGAGCTGGGGTTGAATGCGCCGCTTCCAGTTCAGTATGGTAACTGGCTGAAGAAAGCAGTTTCACTTGATTTTGGGATGTCTTTCCAAACTAAAAAGCCCGTTGCCGATGAAATACTCTCAAGATTCCCCGCGACTCTTAAGCTGGCGATAGCGGCAATGTCTATTTCCGTTCTGCTGGCTGTACCGATAGCGCTTATTTCAGCTCGCTACAAAGATTCGTTTCTTGACCACTTTTTCAGAATTGTGACTACTGCCGGCGTGACAATGCCGGATTTTTGGCTAGGTTTAATACTTCTATATATTTTTGCAGTTCAGTTGAAACTGGTTCCGGTTATTTCCGGCAGCAAACTTCAGAACATATTGCTGCCGGCATTTACACTTAGCGTTCAACACGCCGCCATATACATAAGAATTTTAAGAAATAATCTCATTGAAATTAGTCATTACGATTATGTGCTGGCGGCAAGAGCAAGAGGGCTTAGCAAAAATGCAGCATTGCTGAAACATGGATTGAAAAATGCGGTACTTCCCTGTATAACATTGATTGGAGTAGACTTTGGCAAATTATTAGCAGGACAGTTTGCCTGTGAAACCATTTTTTCCTGGAACGGGATAGGGAAATTTGCGGTTGACAGTATTAGACTTAAAGATTTACCGGTTATTCAAGGCTATATAGTGATTGTTGCGATAACTTATATTACCATCAATCTTTTGCTGGATATTCTATATCTTTATCTTGATCC
Source organism: Veillonellales bacterium (assembly GCA_039680175.1). Classification (NCBI taxonomy): domain Bacteria; kingdom Bacillati; phylum Bacillota; class Negativicutes; order Veillonellales; species Veillonellales bacterium. The sequence continues at coordinate 167,313 of JBDKTO010000074.1, forward strand.
TAAAATACAAATTGAATAATCGTTTTGTTTGAGAGGAAGGGTCATAGTTTGAGAGACAGCATATTTTCTAAATTAAAGAAACAAAAACTGGCGCTACTGGGCTTAAGCATCATAGGTGTTTTTATATTTGCGGGTATTTTTGCATCGACCGTGTCTCCTCACGATCCCTATGCGGTTGATCTCACCAAAAAATTACTTAACCCTTGTGCTGAATTCCCGCTGGGAACAGATCAACTTGGCCGCTGTATCTTGTCACGATTGATCTATGGAATCAGAACAAGTCTTTCCACCGCAATTTTTGCCACGGTCATGATGCTGGTAATCGGCGTGCCTCTCGGCATTATTGCGGGTTATGTGGGCGGATGGCTTGATAATGTCATCATGCGTTTGGCTGATATCGCGTCAACCTTTCCGTCAGGTCTATTGGCCTTAGCTATTGTGGGCGTGCTGGGACCCAGTATCGTTAATATTATGATTGTTTTCATTTTAATTTGGTGGGCCCCTTTTGCCCGAATCGTACGCAGCATGGTTATTAAACTTAAAGAAAAGGACTTTGTAATGGCAGCCATTGCTGCCGGCAGCAGTCATACATCCATTATTTTAAAGCATATTACCTTGAATGCGATTTCTCCGATCATAGTATTGTCCACTCTTAGAATTGCTGCCGTTATTATGCATGTTGCCGGCTTTTCGTTTATTGGGCTTGGTTCACAACCGCCCATTGCCGATTGGGGCGTTATGTTGAGCGACAGCAGGCAGTACTTGACCTCTCATCCACTAATGCTGCTTTGGCCTGGGATGACCATCATGTTGGTCGTGTTTGCCTTTAATGTGCTAGGGGAGGGATTGAACGATGCACTTATCCCGTCTTCGGCCAATATGGCGGCAGTAAAGGAGGGTGACGGCCAACATGGCTGAGCAGCCGATTCTATCCATAAAAAATCTAAAGACCTATTTTTATTTAGCAGAGCGAACGGTAAAAGCTGTAGACGGGGTTAACCTTGATGTATATAAAGGCAGAGTAACCGCAATCGTCGGCGGATCGGGCAGTGGAAAGTCGGTTATGTCTTTGTCGATCCTTAATCTGATCGATCCACCGGGAAAAATTGTTGACGGGGAAATATGGTTTAACGGGGTTAACCTTAGAATTTTACGGGAACAACAGCTTTTGACAATAAGAGGAAAAGAAATATCTATGATTTTTCAAGACCCGATCAGTGCGATGAACCCTGTTCTTAAGATAAAAAGCCATCTGTTCGAGGTGATCCACAGCCATAGTAGAGCGATAAGCAATAAAGAGGCTTTATGTATGTCTAGGGATGTGCTAGCCCGTGTCGGTTTAAAAAGTGTCGATAAAATTCTGGAAAGGTATCCTTTTGAATTAAGCGGTGGTATGTGCCAGCGGGTTATGGTAGCGATGGGGGTGCTTGCTCATTCCCAGGTTTTGATTGCCGACGAGCCGACTTCATCGCTGGATTTGACAACACAAGTTGCAATACTGGAGGAATTGCTGCGATTAAGGAATGAAGGCATGGCTGTTATTTTAATAACTCATGATTTAGGAGTGGTTGCTCAAATGGCAGATGACGTATATGTGTTAAAGGATGGAAAGATAGTAGACAGCGGCACCGTCTATGACGTGTTCGAATCGCCCAAGCATGAGTATACAAAATCGCTGCTTGCGTCAATTTTTTAACCGGGGAAATGGGTGAAAACGTGAATTTATTTGAAATAAAAGGCCTTTGTAAATGTTATAACAATAAAGCTACGCCGAAGGTATATGCCGTAAATAATATAAATTTAACCATCAAAAAGGGCGAAATTTTGGGACTTGTCGGCGAATCGGGTTGCGGTAAAAGCACTTTGGGAAAAATGTTGTTAAAGCTGGAGCAGCCGAGCAAGGGAAGAATCATTTTTAATCAGCAGGATATAACAGAGTATTCCTTTAATCAAATGCGAAAAATCAGAAACAAGATGCAGATGATCTTCCAAGGGAATGCCAATGCCTTTAATCCATATTTTACGGTAGAGCAAATTATTAGTGAACCCCTTAATAATTACAACTGGGAAACGAAAGCGAAAAAGCGGGAAAGAATCATTGCCATGCTGGAAAAAGTAGGGCTCAACCAAACCTATCTGACCCGATACTGTCATGAAATGTCCGGCGGACAAAGGCAAAGAGTAGGTATTGCCAGGGCTTTGATTCTGAATCCGGAATTTGTTGTATGCGACGAAGCCGTTTCCAGCATTGATTATGCCATGAAAAGTCAGATATTAACGCTGCTAACCGACTTAAAGCGACAGTTTGGTCTTACATATTTGTTTATTTCTCATGATATCGCTACCGTCAATAAGTTATGTGACAGGGTTGTTGTCATGTATCTTGGCAATATTGTGGAAATGATTCCCAGCGTCAATAACAAAGTACAGCACCCCTATACAAAAGCGCTGCTGGCTGCAACTCTTATTCCCAATCCGAGGCAAAGAGTGAAAAAGAGGGTGCTGTTTAAAGATACTGAAGAATTGAAAATACCGGAGAAAGGATGTGCTTTTCAAAATCGCTGCCTCTATGCCCAGGCAGTTTGCAAAGTTGAACAGCCGCTCTTAGTGCCGAAGAATAACGAGCATTATATTGCCTGCCATTTATGTCATAATAATTAAATATTTGCGAGGAGAGAAGAAAATGAAAAGAAACTTTATTACAACTACTATTGTATTGCTGCTTTGCACATGTTTATTTCTTACCGGCTGCAGTAAAAGTAATTCAACAGCAAGTAATTCGAATGAGCAAAAAGGTAAGGAAATTGTTGTGGCGATCTACCGCGATGGCGCTATTGATAAATTGGACGCCGCAAGTTATAATGGTCCGCATTTTTTATATAAGATGCTTTACGAAGGATTGGTGGAAGATGGCGGTGGCGGGAAGATACTGCCGCAGCTTGCCACCAGCTGGGATATTTCGTCGGATGGAAGAACCTATACTTTTAAGCTCCGCCAAGGAGTAAAATTTTCTGATGGTACCGATTTCAATGCGACAGCGGTTATTTTCAATTTAAAGAGATGGGTCAACAATGATAAAAATTCCATTTTGTCAGCGAATAACGTCGAGAGTATGGAAGCAGTCGATGACTATACCGTCAAAATTGTGTTTAAAGATGGTGCTTATCCCATTTTGTCGGAGCTGACATATCCGCGGCCTGTACGCTTTTTGAGTCCCGCTTCTATTGCCAAAACGGCAGAAAATGATAACAGCAAATTTACAAAACCCGTCGGCACAGGCCCGTGGATGGTGGCGTCCTATATAAAAGATCAGGAATTTACACTTGTACCCAATCCCTACTACTGGGGTGAAAAGCCTAAAGTGAGTAAAATCACCTTTAAGGTAATAACAGACGCTCAGGCAAGAGCTTTAGCCCTGGAAAGCGGCGAAGTTGATATTATCGGCGGGGATCTTATCGGCAAGATCCCGATGGAGAATCTGACAGAGCTGAAAGACGCGGGTAAATTCGGCATATATACCAAAGGAACAATGTGTTCTTACTTTATTGCTTTCAACCAGAATGTAGAAGCTTTTCAAGATAAAAACGTGCGTTTGGCCATGAACTATGCCATTAACAAACCAAGTATTGTCACAAACCTGTTTGATAATATCGGTTCTTGCGCGAACGGTTTGTATCAGCCAGGAGTTCCTTATACTAGCAATGAGAACAATTACGGTTTTTCTAATGATAAGGAAAAAGCAAAGCAATTATTGGATGCTGCCGGCTATACAGATACAGACGGTGACGGCATTCGCGAAAAGGACGGAAAGAAGCTGGAGTTTAACTTTTTATTAACAACAGGGGAATTCCCTGAATGGAAGCAGCTGGCAGAATTTATTCAGTCTGAGTTTGAAAGTATTGGCATAAAAGTAAATCTTAACATTCTGGATAAAAATGGCTACGAAGAGGCAACAATGAATACAAAGGCCTTCGATATAGCCTTGATGCGAACATCTTCCGATTCATGGGTGCCTCACGGCTCATTGCTTGAAATGTTTTCCATCCAATCTAACAGCAAAGCAAAGGTCTGGTATGATAAAAGGCTTTACAGCAACATTATAAAAACATTACATACTTTTGACGCAACAGAAAGGCAAATGAGTTACGATACGGTATTCGATTTTATTAGTGAAGAAGCGCTCACAATTCCTATTTACTATCCAATTACCGCTTTTGCCGTTAATACCGATAAAATAAAAGGATTTGAAATTGGTGTTAATAACTATGCACCCATTGAATGGCAAAAGCTTGATGTAAAATAACGGCTCAGTAACGCTGCCATTTGCGTGAAAATCAGCAGAATTGGGAAAGCAGAGGTGGATATAAATGAATTGCGAGCAACAACTTGTAACAAATTGGACGGACGGCTCCTGCAACTATAGCAATATAATCAAGAAAGAATTAAACAGCTTTAAAAAGCAGGCATGGACTGATATTATTCTTAAAAATGCTGGAAAAACCAAAAGAATGGATATTCTTGACGTGGGTACCGGACCGGGGTTTTTCGCAATACTCATGTCACAGGCGGGTCATAATGTGACGGCTATTGATTATACCGAGTCAATGATCAATGAAGCAAGAGCAAATGCAAAAAATGCAGGCATAATTGCCGATTTCAGAGTGGCTGATGGACAGAATCTGGAATTCGGCAACGACAGCTTTGATCTTATTATTAGCAGGAACGTTACCTGGACTCTACTTGATACCCGCAAAGCATATGATGAATGGAAAAGAGTGCTGCGACCTGACGGTAAAATTATCGTATTTGATTCTAATTGGAATATAAGGTTATTCAATGAAGAATACATGAAAAAATATCGGGAGGATGAACATGAGTACAAAGACTTATTTGGCGAAGAACCCCCTCAATATACTGAGAAAATGATAAGCTTTAGGAAAAATATGCCTATGTGCCAAAGGCTCAGACCGCAATGGGATTTAAGTACACTTATAGAACTTGGCTATAAAAAAATCTATTGTGAAATGGATATAGGAGATAGGGTCTACGACGAAAAAGAAAAGATCATAAATCGTTCTACGCCTATGTTTATGTTGGTTATCGAAAAGTAACTGTTGTGGATGAAATCAATAAAACCTTTTCATTGTATATCAGCTCAATCCGTCTGTTGTGATTTAGCTGATAAGGGTTGACGGTTACATAAAAATTGTGGGATAATATTTTTATAATTATTGCAAGAATGCAATAGCTTCGCAGATTTATCCCGATGTTTCGTTGCAACCTTTAAAAATAGCATACTGTACAAATAGAGCCATGAAGGTTTAGCTCACCTAGAAAGGTGGGTTATTTCTTTATGGCTTTTTTGATAAATGGTTTTATTGTGGTACCAAAGGAGATGTTTGCCGTCATAGATTTATTAAAGTTGAAGTTACTGAGAAGCAGCTTGGTGCTCCTTTTATTGGTGATTGCCACTTTAAGCGGAGGATGCGGAGCAGATGCATCAGCCGATATGCAGGGGATATTTACTAAGAATGGCATTATGCTCATGAATGCCGTCAAACCGGGTGACATTCCGCAAGAGATAGTTGTGCGGGTCAATGGCGAGAGTAAAGAAATTCAGTGGCAGATCATGGGTGGGAAAAATTTGATTCTGGCGGAATTTTGGGAGCCATGGCAAAATTATGAAATTGAGATAAATGGCCGGAAGTGGAACGGCACGGCTCCCCTTACTCCTACAGCGGCGGTACTGGCTACTGGAGAGCTGGGGAAATTGGACGAAACGCCTTCCTTAAAAGAGTGGTCGCCGGTGGTTTATGAAGATGTGGCGGTTTCTCCTGATGGCCGATTTATCGGGATCGCGTCCTTTGATCATAAGATATACCTATATGATAATACCGGGAAAAAATTGTGGGATTACGGGATACCGGATGGAGTAGGGGTAGCCATTGCTTTTGCCCGCGACGGGTTGTCACTGTTTGTGGGAGAATCCAGTCCGGAAGCCAATTGTTATGCCTTTGATACCTTATCTGGGGAAAAACTGTGGCAGTATAGTTTTTCCGGGGACATCGGCAGTGACAGTACGCCGAAATGGAACAACCGGCCTAAAATTACCAGTATCGCTGTTATGGGGAATCAGGTTGTTGCTAGTGCGGAATATACGCAGCGGGTGACAGAACGTTTAGCTGGAAAGGCAGTTGTAAAATATGTGACCAATTGTCTGATCCGGGCATTTGACAGCAGGACGGGAAGCAGTAATTGGCGTTATCCTCAGGCGGAAACGATGGATACAGGAGTATCCCGGCTGACTTTTTCCGCCGATGGCAGCAAGCTGGCGTTTGCCAATCACTCCTGGAGTAAAGGCCAGCGTTATTTGGATGGCAGTATCCGGATTTTGGACGGAGCTACTGGTGGTGTATTAGGTATTCACCAGTTAGAAGAACCAAAAGATGGTCAATGCAATTATATCGGCATCTTTGATGGGATTCATATCTCGCCTAATGGCCGTTACCTGGCCGTTGTGACTGCGGATAATCGGGGAATGCTGTTTGATATCAGTCATATTACCATTGAAAACTCCGAGCAAGGTGCCAGCACCGAATTTCCTTTGTTATGGCTTCGGCAGATTAGTAATGTCCAGCGCATCGGCGGTGTGCCTGTCTATGCTTACGGGAATACGGCTCACACGACAGATGACGGACAGGTTCTCTTTATGACCGGTGCTACTTTTTTGGCCGACAAAACGGCTACCTCCGGAGCACCGCCCTTTGTACATCCCGATTCAACGACTTTGTTTTTTTATCGCAGCAATGGTGAATTAATCTGGAAATGGCAGTCTGACGGGGGTATCGGCAAGCTGAGATTTTCCGGAGATGGCCGTTATTTGGTCTTACCGATTTACCATAACTATATTACCCGGAAAAAAGATAAAGCCGGTCTATATTGTTTCGATTTAACAGCGGCACAGGGGAAAAATCTGCTATGGTTTTATCCTTTGGAAGGGATAGCGGTAACAACGGGAATTGCCGAAAACGGAACAACGGTTGCCGGAGTGGAAGTGCCGGTCCGGCAGTCCGATGATACACTGCTGGGAACACACCGGCTTCATATTTTACAGTAAGGCTTGATTGGAGAAGCAGGGCATGAATAGATTCCGTTGGTGCCTACTGATACTGCTGGTGATTTTAGCGGTAAGTGGCTTTATTTATGAAAATAATCGACTGCGTGTAACGGGACATGTTGAATTCGGCAACCAGGGAATGGAAATTATACTGGACCGGAAACAAGAAGTCAAAACCGTCATAGTAAAAAATGAGCTTGACCAGCCGTTGACAATTGTCTCCCTGGGGGTGGGAAGCTGGAGCAAGCTACCGGTATTTATCTCGTGGGAGCCGGATAAAAGATACATAGTTGAATTGTTGCTGGCTGATGGCCGACGTGAAATGATTGCGGCTGACAGTCCGGAAGTTTCACCGGAAAAGGTGTTTTTTTCCCTGCAGGCACCCTATGGCTTGAACCAGGAAAATAGCAGCGGTATGGTACCGGCCGATACTGTATTCACCGCCAATCTTCTTTTAACCATGAATGATGATTTACCGGTCAACGCAGTGCTGGATGTGGTACTACCGACTGAATTGCAAATTACAGAAATACCGGATGGCATGAGATTGGAGCTGCAAAAAGGTGAACAGCACTTAGTCGGGCAGCGGCGACTGTCGGCGAAGCATGAGCACTGGAGCGTGCAACTGCAAGTAAGGAGCGGACAGCCGGGCGGCAGACCGGTAATTCAGGCTTTTGTTCACTTGGATAATGGCCGCGAGAAGTGGAATGTGGCCAAGCAAAGCACCTTGCAGGTTGCTTCCATAGAGGCTATCGGCAGTAAGATTAAAATTTTGTCGGTGAAACTGCCGGTCAATTCCAGCGGCGTTGTTGATCCCAAATATCGTACCGGCAATCTGGTCTATGTTCCGCCGGGGAAATTGGCTTTGCTTACCGGGCCGCAGTCCGGCGTTCGTCTTGATGATGATCCTTTCAGTTATACGAACATTCAGATCGGCAACGACGGGGACGAGCAGATATTGGTGATGGTTACGGGAAAAATGCTTGATGCGTCAACCGGCGCCTTGGCACCGACTTTTTTATCGCCGCCGCACAAAAATGCCGGTTTGGGATACAGCTATGGGCTTGCTGCGATTCCGCCCCATAGCAGCAGCAATATTGTTTTACCGCTTTATTTAAACGAAAATAACGTGCTGCCGGGGAACTATATTTTACAAACGGAGGCTTCCCTGTTTGGAATAGAACGGAACATCACGGCTGAAAGAACGACAGTCAATCTGATTACCCGCAATGATCGTCCGCTTCTGGTTACCTGTATCATGGCGCTGACGGCACTGACTGGCATCGGCTGGCTGCTGTGGCGCCGGGAAAAAGTTTTGGCCGCTTATTCCACCAAGGAACTGGTATTGATTTCATTATTTGGAACTGTCACCTTTGTTGTGGTCAATTTGCCGCAAACATTGCTGTGGGATATCGCTCATGTAGTCTTTGGACCGTTTAGTTTTTTATTTACCGGCTTTTTCAGCCAGACAGTTTTTTACGCGCTGGTAGTTGCTTTGGCAGTTGTGCTGCCCCGCACCGGTGTGGTCACCTTGATGCTGCTTGTTCGTTTCATTTTAAACGGATTCATTTTTGGACATTTTACCCCGGTGCTGCTTTTGTCTTACACAATGCTGGCAATTTGTCTTGAAGGAGCCTTATATGCTGCCGGAGTTACCCGCAAGGCTGTTGTTAACGGCAAGGGCCGGATAGCGCTGGTTGCCTGCGCCTGCGGCGGAGTGGATGTTGTTACTGCGTATATGAATTTCATGGCGTATCTGACACTGTATCGGCTGTATTATGCGGAATGGTATATTTACGCCGTTATGTTCGCCGGTTTTGTTTATACTGTCGCAGGTGCCTTTGCCGGGTGCCGGCTGGGCAATACATTAAAAAGCACGGCAATGGATTGAAGGAGTAAGTATGATTGCCTTTACTAACTTTAGTTTTTGGTATCCTGGCAGAGCGAATGCGACTTTGCGTCAAATTGATTTTGCAGTGGGGCCGGGTGAGTTTGTACTGTTGACCGGACCAACCGGCTGCGGGAAAAGTACACTGCTGAAATGCTTGAACGGTGTTATCCCCCATTTATCCGGCGGAAAATGTGAGGGCGAAATCTTCATCCATGGGCAGGACACACGGACGTTCACTATGGGCGAATTGTCGGCAGAGGTCGGCTTGGTGCAGCAAAGCCCCGATGATCAGATTTTTGCTACCTGCATACAGGATGAAGTTGCATTTGGTCCGGAAAACCTTTGTCTGGACCGGGATAAAATTGAGGAACAGGTAACGTGGGCCTTAAAGGCAGTGGAATTGGACGGCTACCGGCAAAGAAGCACGAATGCTCTATCCGGCGGACAAAAACAACGCTTGGCGCTTGCTGCTATGCTATCATTGAATCCCCGGATTCTTGCCTTGGATGAACCGGTCAGCCAGCTTGACCCGCAGGGCGCTGACGAAGTTATGGCAGTCATTCGCAATTTAAATAAAAAATACGGTGTCACGGTGGTAATGGTTGAACACCGGATTCATGAGGTAGCCCAATTTGTCGACCGAATGGTGGTCATGGAAAACGGACGAATTGCTTACGATGCTCCGGTACGGGAAGCCATGCTGCATGCCGATGAATTTGTTGCGATGGGACTGCGGCTGCCGGAGACAGTGGAAATCAGCCGGCGGTTTCATAAGCACTGCGCCGCTTTGACCGTGCAGGAGACGGTTGATTTGCTGAAATCGGGCTGCCCGAGACAGCGGGGCCTGCCGGCAGAGTGTTCCGAAGACGCAAAGGGGGAACCGGCTGTTGTTGCAATCGAAGATTTATTTTACCGTTACGGAAAACAGGACCAGCCGGCCTTATGCGGGGTCAACCTAAAGGTTCGGCAGGGAGAGAAAGTAGCTGTTATGGGCCGTAACGGTTCCGGCAAGTCGACCTTGCTGGCGCATATGGCCGGTATGATCGTACCGCAGCAGGGAGTGGTAACGATAGCCGGACAGCTGATTCGGCGCAGGCTTTCCTTACCGTTAGGTACGGTTGGCTTGGTGATGCAAAATCCGGATTTAATGCTGTTTCACCGGAGTGTCCGTCAGGAAGTAATTTTTGGTCTGGAAAATCTAAAACTGGAAGAAAAGATACGGACAGAGCGATACAGTAAAGCAATGGAAGGATTCGCCTTGACCGCGCTGCAAGCCGACCCCCCGCTGTCCCTTAGCCGGGGACAGCGTCTGCGGACGGCCACTGCGGCTGTTGCGGCGATGAACCCCAGCGTTATCTTTTTGGATGAACCGACCACCGGGCAGGATCAGGATCATATCGACAGTATGATGACGTCACTGCTGGAGCAGGCGGAAACTGTGGTGTTTTGTACCCATGATGTTGAGACTGTCATTCGCTATGCAAGCCGCGTCGTTGTAATGGAACAGGGACGGATCGTCGCCGATGAGATTCCGCGCAAGATTTTTGCCGATGAACCGTTTTTGCTCCGCTATGGTCTACGACCGACTCAGTCCTGGCTGGTAGGCAGAACTCTGGGGTTGGAAGATGTATTCACGCCGGGGGAACTGGAAAGAAGGTGGTCTTGCTGAAGTGGCAGGATGTTACTTATAGTGAAGCCGATCAAACAATTCTTCACCGGCTGGATCCCAGAGTAAAGATTATCGTATTATTGGCAACCGGCTTTTTTATTGTATTGCTGGACAATCCCAAGATATTGGGAAGCTTGTTGACTTTCGGCATAGCGGGAATGATTGTTTCCCGGTTGTCGCCGCTTAAATTGAAGATTGCCGTCGTTATGATTGCCTTAGGCCTTTGGGGCTCCGTGTTTAGTCAGGCTTTATTTTATGAGCAGGTACCGCGAACAGCCGTGCTGACAGTCATTTCACCCCAGATGCCGGTGTTAGGGCCATTGACGAAGGGGTTGTATATCTATCAGGAAGGGGTCATTCATGGACTGAAACAGGGACTCCGGCTGACAACCATGACAACGTTAGGCCTTTTGGTCTGCTGGACGACAGATACCAGGCTGCTGCTGCTGGGAATGGTAAAAATGCGGCTGCCTTATAGCTTGTCCTTCATGGCGGTTACGGCTGTAAAGTTTATCCCTGCGCTTCTGCAGGAATCCATGCAGGTGATGACTGCCTCTCGAATGCGCGGCGGCAAACGATTCGGCATTTCCTTGCTGATCCCCATTTTGGCCAATTGTATCCGGCGCTCGGGGACGCTGGCGGTGGCGGTGGAAAGCAGGGCGTTTCGCTGCTATAATCAGCGTACCTATTTAGAAGAGCTGAGTTTTTCCCGCGGGGAAAAATGGTTGCTTGTCGGCTATATGCTGCTGACAGTTCTTATTACTTTCAGTAAAGTAAGCTATTGGCTCTATCAATATGGAATTTATTATCACCCCGGGCTGCGAACAGTTTATGAATTTACCAGAGTTTGTCTGTAAATAAATTTCGCTGCTTTCAGTGAATTTATAGGAGGAAAAGGATGAAAATCGGTTCAATTATGTGGGCGAGTTATATGCCGACTCTAACCGAGGCCGTGGATGCTGTCGAAGAAATAGAACTTAACATGTGCAGCACCCATGATTTGGCGGACCCCGATTACCGGGAAAAATTCTTAGACTATTTAAGAAATCAAGCGGATGTGCTGCTGCTGTTTCCGACTGCCGGGAGTACCTGGGATTCTATAGCGGAGTCGGTTGCAGCGATAGCCGGGCAAAAACCTTCCATTGCTTTCGGGTTTGTGCCGGGATTGATTGCCTGCAATACGGTAAAAGCGGAGATCGCTTTAACGGTACAGCAATATTTGACGTTAGGCGGGAAAAGTAACGGTGAAAATGCTTTGTTATATATTTTGCGAGAACTGGCAGGCCGGGATGTGATGGTTCAGCCACCGGAAGAAGTAGCTTGGCAGGGCATCAGTTATCCGGGCGTTGAGCAATTATACAGCAGCGCAGCCGACTATAGGGAACATTGTCCGGCTTATCGGCCGGGTCGGCCGACGGTAGGCGTGCTGTATTATCGCAACTTGTGGCTGAATCATAATACGGAGGTCGTTGACGCGATTGTCAGCCGGTTCGAACAGGACGGATATAATGTGCTGCCCGCCTTCAGCACCGGCAGGAAGAATGTTGAAACCGGTGCGCAAGACAATGCTTATGCGGCAGAAAACTATTTTATGGTGGACGGTAAGCCGGTTATTGATGCCTTGATTTATCTGCAATCCTATTTTTTTGTGACGCAGGATGGAGGCGGGGATAAGACGGCCGCCGCCATCGGTGATACCCTTTTGCGGCAGTTGGATGTGCCGGTTCTGAAAGCCATGCTGACTTACAATAAGACGGAAGAGGAATGGCGTGCCGATCCTTATGGCATACCGGGGTCAACTATGGTTATGTCGGTGGGGATGCCGGAGTGCAGCGGTATAATTGAACCCATAGTGATCGGATCGGTCAATCGGGTGCAAAAGCAAGCGGACAGTGGAACTTTGGAGTATTATCGGCCGATTCCTCAGCGAATCCGTTATTTATGCCGTCGGACGGAAAAATGGATTGCTCTCAGACATAAAAAACCGGCAGAACGGAAGGTGGCATTCATTTTGCATAATAGCCCCTGCCATGGGGTGGAATTAGGGGTAGGCGGAGCGGCTAATTTGGACTCACTGGAAAGTGTATCTCGTATTCTGTCTGCTATGAAGCAGGCAGGATATTGTATTGATAATCTGCCGACTTCCGGCCAGGAACTGATTAATCGAATTATGGAAACCAAGGCTATTTCCGACTTTCGCTGGACGCCGGTGGAAGAAATCGCTGCCAAAGGCGGGGTTCTGAAATATTTAAGTACAGAGGATTACCGGCAGTGGTTTGATCAATTTCCGGCCAAGGTACAGACTGCCATGATTGAAACTTGGGGAAACCCGCCGGGGGAGGAAAAAGACGGCGTTCCCGCCGCAATGGTCTATAATGGCAAAATTTTAATTACCGGTGTGGAATATGGCAATGCGGTAGTTTGCTGTCAGCCGAAAAGAGGCTGTGCCGGGGCTCGGTGCGACGGGCAGGTCTGTAAAATTCTCCATGATCCGGAATGTCCGCCTACCCATCAATATGTAGCTACCTATCGTTATTTGGAAGACATCTGGGGAGCGGATATTCTGGTACACGTAGGAACTCACGGCAATTTAGAGTTTTTACCGGGAAAATCCGTAGGTTTGTCGGAGTCCTGCTACCCGGAACTGACCCTTGGTACAATTCCCCATCTTTATATCTACAACACGGATAATCCGCCGGAAGGAACGATTGCCAAACGACGAAGTTACGCTGCCCTTGTAGGACATATGCAGACGGTTATGGTGGAAGCGGAGACGTATGGACAACTGGCGGAAATCGAAAATATGCTGGCCGAATATGGTAAAACAAAGCAGACGGATCCGGCTCGCAGTCATGAATTGGAACACCTGCTGAGAGAAAAAGCCCAGGAAGCTAAACTGTTGGACGCTGGAGAAAAGTGTGAGACAGATGTATTCGTGGAGAAACTGCATGGTTTGATTACGCAAATCAAAAGCAGGATGCATCAGGATGGTATGCACATTTTTGATGATATTCCCCAAGGTGAGCGACGGGTGAATTTCATCCGGGCCGTACTGAAACATGACACCGGCGAGCAAGGAAATCTAAGCAGAGCGGTTGCTCGCCTAATGGGGCTGGATTACGATCAGATGCTGGATACGCCTCAGGTATGGAAGGTTGCGTATGGCAAAACGTACGGGGAACTGCTCAATACTGTGAGTCAATATGAGAAAGAGTTGATTCGGGAATTTATGACCATAAAAATAACAGGAAAATCGGCGGTAAACGATGGTTCGGACATTGACCTGCCGGCAGCAGTACGCAGGATTATGGGGGATCATTTTGTACAACCGGTGAATTCGGAGCAATTGCAATACTGGCTGGATAAAGTTAAAAAAATTGATGCCGGGTTTACGGCATCCAGGGAAATGGACAGTTTGCTGCAGGGCTTTGCCGGCAGCTATTTACCGGCCGGGCCTTCCGGCCTGATTACCAGAGGCCGGGCCGATATTCTGCCGACGGGCCGGAACTTTTACAGCGCCGACCCGGAAAAAATCCCGACGCAGGCAGCCTGGAAGATCGGTCAAAAGCTGGCAGACGGGCTTCTGGCCAAACATGAAGCCGATACCGGCCGGCTGCCGGAGAATTGCGGCATGGTGCTGTTTGCTACGGATTGCATGTGGACAGACGGCGAGCAGGTTGCGCAGATATTGGCATTGCTGGGAGTAGAGCCGCACTGGGCCGACGGGGGACGGGTCAAAGGATTCCGCATCCTATCCCTGCAAGAATTGGGACGACCGCGGGTTGATGTTACGCTGCGGATCGGGGGTGTGACCCGGGACTGCTTCCCGGGTATTGTAGATTATTTGGATGAAGCGATACAAGCGGTAGCGGCGCTGGATGAGCCGGTTGAGCAGAACTATGTTCGCAAGCATACGCTGGAGCACTTGGAAAATGACTCGAAGGAATCCTGGGAACAAGCGACGGCCCGCATTTTCGGCAGCCGTCCCAATACCTACGGCGCCGGTGTCAATTTAGCGGTACATGCTTCCGCCTGGAAGACGGAACAAGATCTGTCGGATATTTTTATTGCCTGGAGCGGTTATGCTTACGGCAAAAAAAGAGGGGGACAGGCGGCAGTCGGTCAGTTTAAGCACCAGCTTTCTACTGTTGACCTTACGTATAATAAAGCGGCGACCGATGAGTACGACATTTTTGGCTGCTGTTGTCAGTTTTCTTATTATGGCGGGTTTACGGCAGCAGCCCGCACGCTCAATAGCCATGAGGTGCAAACCTATTTCGGCGATACCCGTGATCCGGAACGGCCGGCGGTGACTACGCTGTCGGATGAAATCACAAATATTGTCAGAGTAAAAATTTTAAATCCGGCCTGGATGGAAAGCATGAAGCGCCATGGCTACAAAGGCGCGGGCGATATGGCAAAAAGGATCGCCCACATTTATGGCTGGGAAGCAACAACCGGTGCAGTGGATGATTGGATTTTTGACGATGTGGCCAAAACCTATGTGCTGGATGATGACATGCGGCAATGGTTTGGGGAGAATAACCCTTGGGCTATGGAGGAAATCAACCGGCGCCTGCTGGAAGCGGCGGAGCGCGGTTTATGGCAGGCCGATCCGGCAGTGCTGCAAGAATTGCAGGAAACCTATATGGAAGCAGAAGGCTGGCTGGAGGAGCGTATGGGGGAGGTGACAGGTGAATTCCAAGGAGGATCGGTGGATGTGATAACTGCCGATGATGTGCCTGCCTGGAAAGCCAAGCTGGGAAAATAACAGCAGGATAAATTGAGGAGGTTACAGCGATGAAAACCAAAAGAAAACGAAAAAATCTGCAAGCAGCAATTATTTTATCTTTGATCTTAAGTTCAAGTACAGTTTTTACAGTGGCATATGCCGAAGAAGCACCTGCTTATGATTTGGATACGGTAGTAGTCACCGCTACAAAAATTGCTCAACCGGTCAAAGATGTACCGGCCAGTGTGACGGTAATTACGGCGGAAGAACTTAAAAAGATGAATGTAACTACGGTGGATCAGGCTTTAGTCCGGGCGGCGGGAGTATATGATTACCGGCCGAAAGGACTGTCATCCGGGGTAACGTCCAATAATATTTCTCTGCGTGGATTTAATGGAGCTGGTTCCACTTTGGTATTATTGGATGGACAACCGTTGAATCAGGCATATAATGGACTGGTAAGCTGGTCGGCTATTCCGGTTGAAAGTGTTGAACGCATCGAAGTGGTGAAAGGTTCGGCCTCGGCTTTATATGGCAGCAATGCTATGGGCGGCGTTATCAATATCATTACTAAGAGTCCGCAAAAGAGCCAGGCTCAGGTATCGGCCCGGTATGAGTCCGATAATACCTGGGTTCGGCGTGTGGGTGTCAGTGATAAATTAAGTGAAAAGTGGAGTTACCGCTTTGACTATGAAAAAAAGACAACCGACGGATATCCTACTTCTTTAATAACAAATACGGCTCCGCCCGGTACGCCTTCAACGGATAAGAATGGTAAAAAAGTTTACATTATTGGCGATACGGGCGACAATAATTGGACTCAGGACAACTGGAACGGTAAGCTGGCCTATGATATTTCCGATAAACGCAAGCTGATATTTGATGTGATGCATAACAAATATGATTATGGATATGAGGCGTATCACTATTATTTGTCAGGAAAAGCAACTAACAAAAGCCTGCTGGGTTTACCGGGCGGTGAAGAAAGCAATGTATATGCTTTAGGCTACAGGGATCAAGGTTCGGGATTGACGATGAATATCGGAGTGAATGATGTATTGCATGAATGGTATATCGGCTCGGCTCAATCGATAAACGGTGGAACCGGCCATATTTCCGATGCTCCCAGCCGCCGCTGGAATGTGGATGTGCAGCAGGAATTGCAGCCTACAGCAAAAGACAGGAGCGTTATCGGCATCAATTACCGGAATGACTGGATTCACAACCAGGAAAGCTATCTTAGCAATTTGTTTAATCATAGCAGCATAACCGGCACTTATCCTTATTCCCAGGCAGAGGGTCGTTCCCGGACGCTCGGAATTTTTGGACAGAATGAGCATAAAATGAATGACAAGCTAAGCTTAACCCTGGGGGCCCGGTATGATTCCTGGAAAAGTTATGACGGTATGAATCAGGACAACCGCAACGGCGTGAAATCTCCTACATATTATTCCGATCGCAGTGATTCGGCATTCAGTCCGAAAATTGCTTTGCAGTACACAATGGCGGACAAGTCTAATCTGCACTTATCATGGGGGAAATCCTTCCAGGCACCCGATCTTTACACCATGTACCGGTCATATGATTCGATTTCCGGCGGGGTGACTACACATTATGAGGGTAATCCGGATTTAAAACCACAGAAGGTTACCAGCATTGAACTGGGCTGGAATAAAAAAATCAATGAAAAAACAAATATCAGTGCGGCCTATTTCCATAATGATATTACCAACATTATCTATCAGCAGACATTAAGTCCTACTCTAAAGAAACAACAAAATGCCGGTGAAGGTTCTACCAACGGAGTAGAGTTGGAAATCAGCCGTCAGTTTACTGCCAATTGGTCCGGCTTCTTCAATTATACATACCAACGGGCTACGATCAGCAGCAATCCGGCTGTTCCGGCATCGGAAGGCAAACTGGTACAGAACGCACCGGAACAGATGCTGAATTTTGGCGTTGATTATCAGAAAAATAAATGGCGGGCCAATCTGTCAGGCAGCTATGTCAGCAAGCGTTATACAACGGATGGAAATACCGATATAGTGAACAATGTATATGGCTCCCGCGATCCCTATTTTATTGCCAATACCAGCGTGGCATATCAGTGGGACAGCAGGAACACAGTTACTTTTGGTGTGAATAACCTGTTTAATCGTCAATATTATAATACCTATGTGGCGCCGGATCGTTCTTACAGCTTGCAGCTTACCCACAAATTCTAAATAGCGGAATGCAGGCCGGTATGGCGGAGACGGTTTGCCGGAATTGAGGCGATATCTTGAACCCAATAAATAAACAGCAGCGAATGATATATCCTTTTTCCGCCTTAATCGGCCAGGAAACCTTGCAGCTGGGGTTGCTGCTTCATGCAGTGAATCCCCGGCTGGGCGGTCTATTGATACGCGGTGAAAAGGGAACGGCAAAATCAACGGCAGTTCGTGCTTTGGTTCAGCTTTTGCCGGATATAACGGTTGTCAGTGATTGCCCCTACCACTGTGATCCGTTGAATTTCGATAAAGCCTGCAAGCAGTGCCGGAGCCGGAAACAGCAGCTATCTATTGCAACGATGCCTGTTCCGCTTGTTGACCTTCCGGTATCGGCTACGGAAGACCGGGTGGTAGGCAGCATCGATTTTGAGCAGGCCATCAAGGGGGGGCATATGGCCTTTTCTCCCGGACTGTTAGGGGAAGCGAACCGGGGAATTATCTATATCGATGAAGTCAATCTTTTGGATGATCATATTGTAGATGTTCTATTGTCAACGGCAGGCTGCGGAATCAATGCGGTCGAGCGGGAAGGAATCAGTTTTTCCCACCCCGCCGAATTTATTTTGGTGGGAACAATGAATCCGGAAGAAGGCGATCTGCGGCCACAATTACTGGATCGGTTTGCTTTGTGTGTGGATGTGCAGGGAATTGTCGACAGACAGGCCCGGGTTGCGATTATGAAGCGACGGGAAGAATTCGAATTAGATCCTGCGGGCTTTTGCGCCCGATTCGCTGTCGAACAGAAATTACTAAGGGCGCGTATAAAACAAGCGCAGCAAATATTGCCCCAAGTCCATCTTCCTCAGGCTTTATACCGGTATATTGGTCAGCTTTGTTCTGAGGCCTTTGCGGCAGGACTGCGTGGCGATATTGTGCTGTCGAAGGCCGCAAAAACTCTCGCGGCCTGGCGGGACCACCTTGAGGTTACCCGGAAGGATATCGACGATATGGCGCCCTTGGTATTGGCCCATCGTCTTCGGCAGCCGCCGGAAGAAAATCAAACTCCTCAGACTGAGCAGCAGCCGGAAAAACAGCAAGAGCAAGGCGAGCCGGAAAAACAAAACCGGAAACCGCCCAGTGATCCGCAGGAAAACAGCAAATCTTCCGACCAGCGGGAAACCAGCCGCCAGGAAGGAGAAAACTCCGGCAGCGGTGCAAAGCCTTCGACCGAAGTTGTATTTGCCGTAGGAAAACCTTTTGCGGTAACAAGGATTACTTACAAACAGGATCGCAAGGCGCGGCGGGGATCAGGCCGCCGGTCCCGCACCCAGACTGATTCCAGTATGGGCCGCTATGTAAAAAGCACCGGCCGCAGGGAGCGAAATGATTTTGCGATTGACGCGACCATCCGGGCAGCGGCGCCGTTTCAAATCAGCCGTTCCTCTCCTGGTGTGGCGATTGCGATAGAAACTGCCGATATCCGTGAAAAAATCCGGGAAAAGCGAATCGGCAACTTTATCTTATTTGTTGTTGATGCCAGCGGCTCCATGGGAGCCAGGCAGCGGATGATTGAAACAAAAGGAGCGATTCTGTCCCTGCTGCTTGATGCCTATCAAAAGCGGGACAGGGTAGGGATGATTGCCTTTAAGGAAGACCATGCGGAAGTGATATTACCGCCGACCAATAGTGTTGAACTAGCACAGAAGCGGTTGGCTGAATTGCCGATAGGTGGAAAAACTCCTTTGACTGCAGGAATTGGTAAAGCTTATGAAGTAGTCATGCAGCACCAAAAGCGAAGTCCCCATATGCGGCCGATTGTTGTACTTTTATCCGACGGTAGGGCGAATGTGGCCTTGAACGGCGGGAAACCGCTGGCCGAAGCGTATCAAACGGCAGAAATGCTGCGGGATGAACTGGAAGCAAAGTGTCTGGTGGTTGATACGGAAAAAAAAGGACTGCTTTCTTTTGGATTGGCCCAGGAACTTGCCCGTCATCTGGGAGGAGAATGTTATACCATCGATCAGTTAAGAGCGGACAATCTGGCAGGTTTAGTAAGAGGAGCTTTATTAAGTTAAGAGATTTATGGTGGAGGAAAATAGTATGCATAATCATAAACCGGCAGTATATCCCTTTGCTGCCATTGTTGGTCAGGAACAAATGAAACAGGGATTGCTATTGAATGTAATTAATCCGCGTCTTTCCGGTATTTTGATTCGAGGCGAAAAAGGAACGGCCAAATCAACGGCAGTACGTGCCTTGGCAGAATTGCTGCCGGAAATCGAGGTGGTCGCTGATTGTCCTTTTAGTTGTAATCCCGATCAGCCCCAGATGCTTTGTCCGCAATGCCACCAACGCTATGAAGCAGGGAAAACGCTGCCAAGAGCGAAACGGCCAATGCGGGTAGTCAATTTGCCGGTCTCGGCAACGGAAGATCGGGTGGTAGGTACTCTGGATATTGAATATGCCATTAAACACGGTGAGAAAAAATTTGAGCCGGGTGTGCTGGCGGAAGCGAACCGGGGAATTCTTTATGTCGATGAAGTAAATTTACTGGATGACCATATTGTCGACGTATTGCTTGACGCCGCGGCAATGGGGGTAAATACGGTAGAACGGGAAGGCGTATCTTTTTCCCATCCGGCTCAGTTTATTCTTGTCGGCACGATGAATCCGGAAGAAGGAGAATTACGGCCTCAGCTTTTGGATCGATTTGGACTGTGTGTTACGATCGGCGGTATTGGCGACATCGACCAGCGGGTAGAGGTTGTCAAGCGCCGGACCGCCTTTGAGGAAGATGCGAAAATTTTTGCCCAATTATGGGATAAGGAGCAAAATGATCTGAGAGCGAACATACTGGCCGCTCAGCAATTATTGCCCCATGTGGAAGTGACTGACGATATTTTATACCATATTGCCGACATTGCCATTCATATGGAAGTTGACGGCCACCGGGCCGATTTAGTCATGCTTAAGGCTGCCAAGGCTTTAGCCGCATTAAACGGGTGCCGGCAGGTAGAGCCGAGTCATGTGGAAGAGATTGTCGGACTGGCTCTGATGCATCGTATGCGCCGCAAGCCGTTTCAGGAAGTCGGCGCGGACGAGCAAAAGCTGAATCATTTGATGCAAGGTGGGCAGGCGTCAGAGCATCAGCGTCATACCCATAGTCATTTGCGATAATTTTTCGAGAATAATAAAGAGCATCCCCATGTTTTAATTTGGGATGCTCTTTACTAATAGCGTATTGGAATATTTATAAGTGAAGGGGGATTTTATTAAACCGAAGTATATAATATTCTTGATTATTTTCGATAAAGCTTGCCTGTAATCCGGCTGATTCCCCCAAACGGCGCATCTCGTTGTCAGCGGGGAGATGGTCTTTTGCCACAAAACTTTTTAAACTATGATGAAAATGATTGATATGTTCCCGGCCTTCGCTATGGGCGATAAAAATTGCTCCATCATTTTTCAATACTCGGGCCATTTCCTTTAGCGCTATTATTTTTTCAGGAAAGTGGGGAAAGGCGGAGTAGCAGACAATTTTATCAAAAGTTTTACTTTGAAACGGCAGTGCAGTGACATCGGCTATTTGAAACTGTGCCAGCTTGGGGAACTTCTTACTGGCCTTGGCTATCATTTTTTCCGCGATGTCGACGGCAATTAAAGTTCCGGCCGAACCGATTTTTCCCCGTAAAAAAGGCAGCATGATGCCTGTGCCGGTACCAATATCAAGCACGGTTTGTCCGGGGTGAATTTGCAGCTGTGAAACAATATGCGTCAGTTTTTCTTGATCCGGCTGAGGCATATGATCCCAATTATCCGCCAGATTATTGAAGAAAGTTTTATGATCCATAATTTACACCTTTCTGTTTGTATTTTTCCCAGGCTTTCACCAGAATGGGAATAAGGAATAATTGGATAACTATTCCCGGAATCCCTTGCAGGATTCCGCCGGAAAGGTAAGCCCATACCGGCACATGAAACCCGAGAAACAAAGTGGCCAGATAGACGGCTGCCCCGGCAGCGGTTCTGCCGGCCAGCATTGCGCCAATGAGGGCGATATACATATTCCGTCCATTGTGGTACAGGATACCAGCAGTAAAGCCATAACAGGCCAGTTCGGGAAGCATGACCGGCAAAACAGGCGGTGACAGGGGCGGCATGCCGGTAAGCAGGTGACTCAGCAGCGGGGTCAGTACGCCTACCAGCATTCCGTAGCGGCAGCCTAAGATAAATCCGGCCAGCAATACAGGAAGATGCATGGGCAGGAAGATGGAGCCGCCTAACTGTAACACATGAAAGCCGATGGGAAGTACAACGCCCAAGGCAATAAAAAAGCCGCCGTAAACGATTTTTACAATTGACATGGAATCCTCCTGTAAAAACAAGAAGTCATTAAATCTTTTGCTTAAAGCTGACATAGTAAGAACGGCCAGGCATGGGGTAGCCGATTTCTTCCACGTATTGCCGGTCGAAGATATTATCCACATAAAAACTGACTGAGCGCTGTTCGTCCAGCTGACGCGTCAGGGAGAAGTTGTGAATGGTATAGCCGCCTAAATTCTTGACCGTGCCGGAAGTGCTGTCGCTCTGCTTGCCGGCAAAACTAACCGTATATTCGGCCTGCCAGGGCTTGGCGTCATACAGGTATGATAAATTGGCTTTATGATGAGGACGGTAATCTAGATCTTTATCATTTTGGGTGGCATGCTCGTTGGTGTAGTTCAGGATCAGACTATTATGGGCATCCAGTTTGATGTCATTTTCCCATTCTGCCCCCCAGATTTTAGCCTGATCAATGTTGTAGCAATAGTAAGGGTAATTGTGGGCAAAGTTGATATAGTCATTGATGTCCTGATAGTAAAAGGTCAGCTTGCTGGTGTAGTTGCCGCTAAAGCGGTGCTGACTGCCGATTTCATAGCTGTAGCCGGATTCCGGTTTTAATCCATGATGATAGCCGGGATTAGGACCGGCCCAACTGGCTGCTGTATTGTAATTTTGCGCCCACCAGTAAAACTCAGCCATGGAAGGAGATCGCCACAGGCGGTTGACAGACAGAAATGTGGTAGTATCTTTATTATTACGGAAAGAAAAGTTGAATTTAGGCGATAAACTGTTGTACTTTTGGTCGGTTACAAAATTATCCGCATGCTGGGTGTCATCTTTGCTGCCGTCAAATTGGTCATAGCGAAGACCAACATAACCGGTCCAGCGTTTATCAAGCTGCCAGGTGTCATCTATATAGGCACCAAATAAATTGATTTTTTGCGACGGATAAATATCCGACCCATTAACCGGACGTGTATCATACCAGCCATAGCCGTAACGCAGTTGTTTGTATTCCAGGCCATAGCCATATTTGGAACCGTTGACTGTTTTATCGCCGCTGAATTTAAAGCTATCCGATTTATCACTGATAATGGTTCGGTCTAATGTAACGGCACCGGCTTGATTTTTAATGATTTCATGGCGCCGTTCGTCATTGCGCCAATAGGCCAGAGCCCATTGGCCGTCTGTTGTCTGGTGATGATAGGTAAAGTCGTAGTAATTGTTCGTTTTGTCCCAATAAGAGCCGGGATACAAATTGATTCCTTGTATTCCCGGAGAGATCCCGTCACCAGAACTGACCGGATAGGAAGGATCATAATTGGCAGAACCGGGAGTATTGGCAATAATATAACCCCGGCGGCTTTTCGTATGGTTTACGCCGAATTCCAGATTGTCTTTTGCGGTTACATCGTAGTTCAGCCGCAGGCCGTACTGATCGGCGTCGTAGTCGTTATTCCGCAGATAAGCATCGGCGCCGGTTTTATCCGTGGTGATTTGATAATGCAGCTTGTCGACATTGCCGTTGTACTGGAACATATAGTCATAGCGGCCGTTGCTGCCGCCGAGAATATTGATTTCTCCTCCGTCGGCACCTTTGCTTTTGGTGATAATATTAATGGTGCCGCCCAGAGTATTGCCATCGCTGGCTAATTTGCCGCCTTTTACAATCTGAATCTTTTCCACCGTATTCAGGGGAATGGTGGTCCAGTCAATATACTGGCCGCCCATGACGCCGGCGGTATTAATTGGACGACCGTTCAGCATGACCGTAAAGCGGCGGGCGTCATAGCCCCGCAATTTTACGGTGCCGTCCTGGTTGTCGCCGGCAATGGAGCGCTCCTGAATATCGATTCCGGCGGAAAATCGCAATATTTCGGGAATCGTGGATGCTTTCCCCGGACTGACAACTTTTACATTTACTGTGCTGCTATCCACCGGTGTCTGATAAGAATCGGCCTGAATGACAATTTCTTCAAAATTAAAACTGGGAGTTTCTTCGGCGAAAGCTGTCGGGGAACTTACCAGCAACCCGGCAAGTATGGCAGCCCGCAATAAGTGTTTGCGCATAGACAAAATTCTCCTTATACTGTATTTTTACAAAACAAAAAAAGCTATGCAAACGAGAGCCCGTTTAATAGCTTTACACTTCATGTGCATGATTCGCAATCTTCATGATTGCATTATTTTATATAATAATTCAAGCAGCTAAGGGAAAATCCTTTTTACAGCTACAAAATTGAAAAGACAACAGGATTTTTCATTTTTATGTAAAATATTATAAAAGGACAGAAGAGAGAGGGAAAATTTACTTAAGCGAAACTTAATTGGATATATTATTTTAGGGAGGATACTATGGATATTGACCACGTAACAAAAATATTAGAAGATTACCGTTCCGGTAGTCTGGCTTTAGATGCAGCAGTCGACAAGCTAAAATTATTACCGTATGAGGATTTACAGTTTGCCAAAATTGATCATCATCGCATGATTCGCCAAGGTTTTCCGGAAGTAGTCTTTTGTCAGGGGAAAACCATTGATCAAGTAGCTCAGATTATGAACCATCTGGCTACACAAAATAAAAATTGTTTGGCCACTCGGGCGACTCATGAAATGTATGAAGCAGTGCTAAAAACGATTCCTGATGCCCAATATTATGAACTCGCTCGTTTAATTCTCGTACAGCGGGAAAAACTGAACATGAATGAGGAACGGGTTATTCTTGTTATGACCGCCGGTACCAGTGACATTCCGGTAGCGGAAGAGGCGGCTATTACTGCTGAAATAATGGGAAATAAAGTAAAACGGGTTTATGACGTAGGAGTGGCGGGAATTCATCGCTTATTGGCACAGCAGGAAATTATGCAGCAAGCCAATGTGCTGATTGTTGTAGCCGGCATGGAAGGTGCTCTGGCAAGCGTTGTCGGCGGCATGGTGGCAAAACCGGTGATTGCC
This sequence comes from Veillonellales bacterium, assembly GCA_039680175.1. Lineage (NCBI taxonomy): Bacteria > Bacillati > Bacillota > Negativicutes > Veillonellales > Veillonellales bacterium. The sequence continues at coordinate 192,210 of JBDKTO010000074.1, forward strand.
GTTCCCACCAGTGTTGGTTACGGAGCAAATTTCGGCGGATTATCAGCACTGCTAAGCATGTTAAACAGCTGCGCCGCCGGCATTGCCGTTGTTAATATTGACAATGGCTTTGGCGCCGGGCGTCTGGCCAGCATAATAAATGGAATGAGGTAATAAATTAATGCGTGCACTCTATTTGGACTGTTTTGCCGGGATTAGCGGTAATATGCTGCTGGGATCTTTACTTGACGTTGGTGTGCCGGAAAATTATTTACGCAGCGAATTGGCAAAACTTCAGTTAACAGGGTATGATTTAGTGATTCAACGAGTGGAAAAATCGGGTATCAGTGCAAATTATGTTGATGTTCAATTAGCTCATCATCACCATTATCACCGTCATCTGCCAGACATTATCGACATTATTGACAATTCTTCCCTGGAACTAACGATCAAAGAAAATAGCAAAAAAATCTTTCTGCGATTGGCAGAAGCAGAAGCAAAAGTTCATGGTACCGGCATTGATCACATCCACTTTCATGAAGTGGGAGCGGTTGACGCCATTATCGATATCGTAGGAACGATGATAGGGTTTCATTATTTGGGCATTGAAAAAATTTATGTCTCAAAACTCCAGGTTGGCAGCGGGTTTATTCAGTGCAGCCATGGCATGATGCCTGTTCCGGCACCCGCTACAGCAGAACTTCTAAAAAAGGTTCCTTATTATGCCGGCAAGATTGAAAAAGAACTGGTAACCCCTACCGGCGCAGCGATTATTACTGCTCTAGATTCCGAATTTGGTCTTATGCCTGAACAATTTTCTACCGATGCCATTGGCTACGGCGCCGGTACCTGGGAGTTGGACATTCCCAATGTGCTGCGAATGCACTACGGGACGATGCAGCAGCAAGCAAGTAATGAAGTAATGATTGTCGAAGCGAATATTGATGATTTAAATCCGCAAATTTATGGTTTTGTAATGGATAAGCTATTTGCGGCCGGTGCTCTGGATGTATGGATGACCCCGGTCATTATGAAAAAAAGCCGTCCGGCAGTCTTGTTTTCCGTTATGATACAGAGTCATCAATTACCTGCAGTTACCGAATTATTATTTCGTGAAACGTCTACCATTGGGATTCGTTATTCCCAGGTGGCGCGAACTACGGCATTCCGTGAAGTGGTGAGTGTTGAATCTCCCTGGGGTTTGGTACGGGCAAAAGTAAGTCGCTATCAAGGACGTATTTGTAATATTACACCGGAATATGAAGATTGTAAAAAGGTTGCGGAAACTCATCAGATCGCTTTAAAAAAAGTTCAACAAATCATTTTAGAAAGAGCGCATGCTGAATACGCTCAATAACTTCACCGTACTATTGGTCATAGCATACTTGGGGAAGCAAGCAGAACAATCGTCTGTCATTGATTTAGGGAAAGCGTTTGCTGGGGAAAGAGAGGATTGTTATGTCCAATTATAAAAGTATACGTGTCCCAATTAACCATGTAATTCCTGGGATGGAACTCGCCAAGCCGGTTCTTACCGACGAGGGAAAGATTGCTCTAAGTGAGGGAACTTACCTGAATGCCGGATTAATCATCCGGCTTAAGCATTGGGGAATTATGAGTTTGGATATTCGCGAACTGGCTCCGGACGATGCTGAAGAGCGGAACAAGCCTTCACATTCTCAACAAAAGTTTTATTCGGATTACGATAAAACGGTGGATACGGTCAAAAAAAGTTTTCAACTTATTCGTGATTCCAACACGGTTCCATTTGAAGAATGCCAGAAATTAGTTGATAAAGACATGGAACTGATTCTCGAATCGCCAGGTGTTATCAATCATTTACATATGGTCAACAGGCAGGGGGACGAGTATACTTTTCACCATTCTGTAAATGTCGCGGTTGTTGCCGGTGTATTAGGCAAGTGGCTTGAATATGACCAGAATGAAATCAATAATTTAATGCTTGCCGGTCTTCTGCATGATATAGGAAAAGTCAAAGTCCCTTTAAAAATTGTGAATAAGCCGGCCAAGCTGTCCGTAGCGGAAATGGAAATCATGAAACAGCATACCATATACGGTTACCGGTTAATCAGAGATATTCCCAATATTTCACAGAAATTGCTGCTTGCTGTTTTACAGCATCATGAGCGTATGGACGGCTGTGGCTATCCCTTCCAAATAAAAGGTGACCGCATTCATCCTTATGCAAGAATTATTGCCATTGCCGATATGTATGATGCAATGACCTCCGATCGGGTTTATCAGCCTAAAACCACGCCATTTACCGTGGTTGAAATGATTGTCAAGGAAATGTTTAATAAACTTGATCCGGCGATCTGTACAATTTTTTTAAATAATGTCCGTGACTATTTTATCGGCAATGTGGTTCAATTAAGCGATGGCCGTGAGGCGGAAGTAGTATACGTGGGACAATTCGTCGCTTCAAGACCTGTTGTGCGAACCCAGGCAGGGGAATTTATTGATTTAGAGAAGCGTAAAGAGCTTTCAGTGGTAAAGCTGATAGAAGCGTAAGCCTGCCGGCAGCATAAAGCCAATTTCATGCATACTTGGGGTGACAAAGGTGAAAGATGTCCAAAATCGATGGGATGAACGGGGTATAGCCATTCAAAAGGTAGGGGTCAGTGATGTACATCTGCCTTTTTTCATAAAAACAAAAGATGGATCTTTTCAGTCTGTATTGGCAAAAATAATCCTTACTGTAGAATTGCCGCAACAGTATAAAGGAACTCATATGAGTCGTTTTATTGAAATATTAAGTGAATGGAGTCAAAAACCGGTTTCCGGCCACGAAATGGGATGCATTCTGGCAGATACGATCAGCCGGCTGAATGCCAAACGGGCTCATTTGGATATCGGTTTTAAATACTTTATCGAAAAAGCGGCACCGGTCAGCGGCCTGACAAGCATGTTGGATTTTGACTGCCTGTTTTCTGCCAGTTTGGCAAAAGACGAGCCGCTGGACTTTGTCCTGGGTGTGGCCGCTCCGTTTACCTCTTTATGCCCGTGCAGCAAGGAAATATCCAAATACGGGGCTCATAATCAGCGCGGCCTGATGAAGGTAAAACTGAAGCAGCGTCATGGCCACTTTATTTGGATAGAGGATTTAGCGGCGCTGATGGAAACCCAGGGAAGTTGTCCCGTCTATTCGCTATTGAAACGGGAGGACGAAAAATACGTAACAGAGCGGGCCTATGAGAATCCAAAGTTTGTTGAAGATATCCTGCGTGATTTAGTATTGGCTTTACGGCAAATACAAGGTATTCAATGGTTCGAAGTGGAATGCGAAAATTACGAATCCATTCACAATCATAGTGCATATGCGCAGCATGAAGAATTTGTCGGACGTTAAAGCGAGGAATTACGCTTAAATGAACTGGAAAAAATTTACGGATGAATGCCGTACCGTTGGTAAGTGGCTTGATGAAAATTACGGTCATACTCAGAAGCAGATAGTAATGCTGATGAAGATTTTAGCTGCCATTTTGCTGGAGGAAAAACAACCTGAAAAACTTGTCGGCTGGGCTGTATCCTCTCAGCCGCTGCGTAAAATTACTCAGCTGAGCAGCGGCCAAATCCATTCTATTGCGCCGCTGCCGGATACTATTTCTGAACTCATTTCACGCTGGGTCTGCCTTTTACCACGGGATTCCGGCATACTGGGCACTGTCTACGAAGAACTTGCCTCCGGCTGCCGTTTTCGTGGTTTATATTATACGCCTGCCGCTGCCGTTGCTTTTATTCTCAAACATACTTTGGAGCAAGAGGATATCGTTGCCCGGCCCAGGATACGGATTTTAGACCCGGCATGTGGCTGCGGCAGCTTTTTGCTGCAAGCGTATGGGATTTTATTTACTAAATTTAAATGCTCTCGTCAAATGCTGCAAGAGAAATATCCGGAGGAAGATTGGTCCGATAGTGGGATTCACCGTCATATTTTGCAATATAATTTGTGGGGAGCCGATATTGATGAGGTGGCGGCTGATATAACTGCCGCAGGTCTTGCCTTACAGTGTCCGGATAGCAATGCGGCCGCAATGCCGCCCCATATTATTGCCTATGACAGTTTAAAACGCCCGGCAAAAGCAGATACTCCGGAATTCTTGCGTAAATTTTGGTTTTCCAGTTATGATTATGTAATTGGCAATCCTCCTTATTTATCCTTTGGGCTGCGTGGCGCTCGACGCCTGGACAGTCAATATGGAGATTATCTTCGGCAGGCGTATCCCGAATCGGCCCAATATAAGTTAAGTTATTATGTTCTTTTTTTACAACGCGGTATTGAGATGCTGGCAGAGAAGGGAAAATTGGGATTTATTATACCTGACAGTTTTCTTTTAGGCCGCTATTATTCTAAAATCAGGCATTATATATTGGAACATACAACCATTGATTTAATTGCGCATATTTCTTCCGCTGTATTTAAACGTGCGGCCGTCGGGTATTTAGCCATTTGTGTTTTTACCAAGTGCTCTGAAGCAAGGGAACTTTCAAAACAAAACCAGCTGGCGATCTATCAAATCAATCGGCAGTCAGGGTTTGAAAAAGTAAAACCGGTGTGCCAATATCATCAAAGCTATTTCTCCCAGCTTCCTTATGACCGGTTTCGTATTTTTTTTAATTTGAAAACAAAACAGTTAATTGATCGTTTCGATAAACTGGGTCTGCCGCTAAAAAATTTTGCTGACGGGCATACGGGAATTCGTTCCTTGTCTCAGCAAAAAGAAATTATTGCAACGGCACCGCAGGAAGACGCATCCTGGCAGCGTGGATTGGTTTCCGGCAGGGAGGTTAACCGTTTTAGTGTGGATTATCAGCATCACTGGCTTCATATCGCCCCGGAACTGCTATACAAGGGCGGCTGGAAAAAGGAAATCATCCAGCAAAGGAAAATACTAATACGTCAAACCGGCTACATGCTGATTGCCGGTATTGATAATAAGGGCCTTTATCACTTGAACAATATTCATAGTTTTGTTTTAAACCAGCAAACGGTTACATTGGATTATTTGCTGCTGCTGCTAAATTCTAAGCTGCTGTCCTTTTATTATCATGCGGTTACAATGGAATATGGCCGGGCGATGGCACAAACAGACATTGAAGCCTTGGAACTGCTGCCGGTAATCGTTAACCGGGATATTAACCGGCAAGCACCGGAATTGGTGCAAATCATGGAAAATTTGACGATAAAAAGCCGTTCAAAGGATAGTTCATCACAACAGAAAGCCGCTGCCTTTGACGATTATCTCAATCAAATCGTTTACCGCATTTACGGCTTAACCGATCAGGATATTGAATATGTGGAAGAATGCGAAGGAAACTAACGGAATTATTTTTAGCAAAGTGTTGCTTTTAGGGAATATTTGCCATAATTCATTCTCAACGCTATTATATATATTTAAGCTTGGCAGGGTAAGAAGGAGTTAAAATGAAACAATTGATTATCAATGCTGATGATTTTGGACTGCATGAAGCGGTAAATAGAGGGATCATTGCAGGCTATACCCAAGGATGTATTACCAGTACTTCACTTATACCGGGAGGGCAAGCGTTTGAGCAGGCAGTATCCTTAGCCAAGCAAAATCCCGGCCTGGGAGTTGGCGTACATTTAACGCTGGTAGCCGACAGGCCGGTAACAGATCCGGGACAAATTCCTTCTTTAGTGGATAGTGAGGGCAGATTTATTGAAAAATACCCGCAATTTATTTTATGCTACTTATTGGGTAAGATTTGTGATGCGGAAATTCGGCTGGAACTTTTCGCTCAGGTGCGGAAAGCTGCTGCAGCGGGAATACCGATCACCCATCTGGACAGTCATCAGCATCTCCATGTTCTTCCCGGAATACTCCGAATTGTTATCGATCTTGCCAAGGAGTTTAATATCCGGGCCATACGCATTCCTGATGAGTCCTATTTTTTTCTTGGCGGATATCCATTTACAGCTTTTCGTCTTATTGGCCGCAGCGGACTGACTTTTTTAGCCCGGATGGCCAGAAAAAATATTATTCGCCAGGGGATTGCCGCACCGGATCATTTTTATGGCATGCTCGCCGGCGGCAATATGCGGGAAGAATATTTGCAGAACATTATAGCCCAGTTGCCTAATGAAACTTCCGAAATCATGATGCATCCCGGGTATGATAATAATATCTTGGGGCAGGCCTATTCTTGGAATTATCACTGGCAGGAGGAATTAGCAGCTGTGAAGAGTCTTCAGACAAAGCAGCGTCTGGAAGAAAAAAGGGTGAATTTGATTTCTTTTAAGGAGTTAGCACATGGCTAAATTTTATAAACGACTTATCTTACTGATTTTACTGGTAGGATGCATATCGGGTGCAGTTATCTATTTTACAGTTGATATCCATACACTGCGCCACCTTAATGCTTTTCAGCCTTGGTCTCTGGGGCTTGCGCTGCTGCTGCTTGCTGTTGGGCTTTTTTTTGACGGCACGCGTTTGATGCATTTAGTTCGTATTTCCGGTGAACACATTCGTTTGGTTGAAGCCGTGCAGGTTGTCTTTGGCAACTATTTTCTCGCGCTCCTGACTCCCGGAGCGGCAGGCGGAGCGGTAGCACAAGTTATGTTCTTGCGCCGGGCCGGGGTTCCAACCGGAAAAGCCACTGTTTTGGTAGTTGTGCGGACAATTTTGTCGATTGTTTTTTTATTGGTTTGTTTACCGCTGGTGTTTTATCATGATCCCGGCCTTATGCCCTGGCTTTCGCAGCGAGTATTAGCCGTAGCTTCTATTGGCTGCGTTATTAGTGTATTTGGCGTTATATGGATGCTGCGGACCAGTCTGCCCAATTACCTTTTGGTTGTTTTAACAAAAAAAATAAGTCATACAAGACGCCGCCGGATATTTTCAGCGTATCGCGATGTGCGCGGCGCAGTGTTTATGCTTTCTTCCGCGCCTCGCAGCATGCTGCGAGTTTTGGCTGAATCCGCTGTCAGTTTGTTAGCCATCTATAGTGTCGTTCCCATTCTTTTTATGGGAATGGGAATAAGCTTTGATTGGAAGTATATTATGGGTAGAATGATTTTTCTCAACATATTGTTGTATTTTGCCCCGACACCGGGCGGATCGGGAATTGCCGAAGGGGGATTTGTCCTGTTGTTCAGTGACTTTCTGCCTTCCGGTACAGTAGGGATTGCGGCGGTAGCCTGGCGTATGCTGGCCGAATATGTTCCTTTTACCATTGGTTTATATTTTACAATCAAAGTTTTTGGCCGTGATTTTTTGAGCAACCAGATTAAATAGGAATTAAGGAGGAAACATTCATGAAAGCACTAGTTACAGGCGGCGCCGGTTTTATCGGATCCCATATCGTCGATAAACTGGTACAGGAAAACTGCCGGGTGGTAGTAGTCGATAATTTGAGTACCGGACTGCGGAATAATCTGAACGCAAAGGCTAAGTTTGTCGAAATGGATATTCGCAGCCATGAATTAATTGATTTGTTTCAAACCGAGCAGTTTGATTATGTAATTCATCAGGCGGCTCAAACGATGGTTCCCAGTTCGATTGAAAATCCGGATTATGATTGTCAGGTCAATATTTTAGGAACAGTGAATGTATTGGAATGCTGTCGTAAAACCGGGGTAAAGCGGCTGGTATTTGCTTCGTCGGCGGCAGTGTACGGGAATGTGGAAACCATACCTGTTACCGAAACGGCTGAAACTTGTCCCACCTCATTTTACGGCCTGAGCAAGTTAACAGTGGAAAAGTATCTTTATTTATATCATGAGATTTATGGCTTCGATTATGTCGTTTTGCGCTATGCCAATGTATATGGAGAACGTCAGGGGGACGCCGGTGAAGGCGGGGTAGTCAGTATTTTTACCCGTAAAATTCATCAGGGCCAGCCGCTGACTATCTTTGGCGATGGCGGCCAAACCCGGGATTTTATTTATGTTGGCGATGTAGCCAATGCTAATTATCAGGCTATGGTGACGCCGAATGGAAATGCTGTGTATAATATTAGCACTCAAACCGAAACAAGTGTTAACACTTTAATCGAATTGTTAGGCAAAGCCTCCGGCCAAGCTGCAAGTAAAGAATACAGGGATCCCCGCGACGGCGATATTTACCGTTCTTTTTTAGCCAATGCTGCCGCGCGGCAAAATTTAGCCTGGACTCCGTCGATTCCCTTAGTTGAAGGGCTTTATCGGACATATCAATTTTCAAAGTAAAGGGTAGAGCAATAAACAGGAGGTTGAAATTTTGAGACGTTGGATGCCCGGCCTTTGGCTAGTTATAGGTGTTACTGGTTTAGTTATGTTTTTAAATTTAGGCGGAATACCTTTGCTAGATCCGGACGAACCGGTTTATGCGGAGACAGCGAAAGAAATGATTGCCTATAATGATTTTATTTCGCCGCGAATTTATGGTGAATATTGGTATGACAAACCGCCGATGTATTATTGGCTGGTAGCTGCAGCGTATAAAATTGGCGGCATCAGCGAATTTACATCCCGGTTTCCCTCGGCCTTATTAGCGGTATTTTGTACGGCTGCGGTATATTTATCGGCGGCGCGGCTGTTTAATCAACGGACTGCGGTTGCCAGCGGGCTGATTCTTGCTACCAGTATTGAATTTTTTTATCTTGGCAAAGCGGCAGTCACCGATATCACTTTAACTTTTTTTCTTACGGCAGCCTTATTGGCGTTTATTGAAAAGCGTTACTACTGGTTTTATATTTTTGCCGGGTTGGCGACTGTTACCAAAGGACCGGTTGGTTTATTGTTTCCCGGAGGAATTGTATTTTTTTATCTATTGGCAACGGGTAAATGGTTTTTATTGAAAAATATGAAAATACCAATCGGTATTTTGCTGGCTGCTCTCGTTGGCCTTCCCTGGTATTATGCAATGTACCGGCTTCACGGCGGGGTATTTATTGATACCTTTTTGGGTTTTCATAATATAACCCGGTTTACTTCGCCGGAGCATCCGGAACTTGTTCTTTGGTATTTCTATATTCCGGTTCTGTTGCTGGGATTTTTCCCCTGGACAGCCGTTATGGCTCAAGCGGTGTGGACTTCCCTGATAAAAAGCAGTAAACGGGATTTTCAGATTTTATGTTTTTTGAATACCTGGCTGATATTTATCTTCCTGTTTTTTACCATTTCTCAGACGAAGCTGGTATCCTATATCCTGCCAATGTATCCTCCCTTAGCCATTGTTACGGGCTGGTATGTAGATCAAGTCTGGAATCGGCTAAGCCGGTATCAGTCGGTTTTGTGGTCAGCTTTATTGGCGCTTTTTTCCCTGGTAATCGTTGCTAGTTTGTTATTAGGACTTAAACCGATGCCGCTTTTGCAAAACAGCGGGATAGTATTGGCGGCTGTGCTCCTGCTAAGTGCTTGTTTCACTATCTTTTTTCTTTGGCGGCAGCGGGTCAGCCGTGCTTTTGGCGCGCAAATCATTGGGATCATTGTGTCTTCGATGGTATTGTTTTCCCTAATTTTTCCTGTGGCTGCGCCCAAGTTTGCGGCAAATGATATTGGCAAAGCATTTAACGACAATTATGACGGAATTACTTCTGTCTATATAATTAAATTTTTACATCCCGGCTTCACCTTTTATACGGATGTATATGGCATTGAATTGGCAGAAATTGATGATTTGCCCACAGCGCTGCAAGCGAGTCAGAGAGCTTATTTTGTGATTCGCCAATTGGATTATGATCAGTTGGCACCGGAAATTCGCCGGCAGTTATCTGTGGTAAGCACTTCGGCCGATAAATTTTTATTGTTAAAACAATAGCGGGGGGATAATATGCAAATCCGTACACGGACTTTTCTTGTTTTTTTGCTGGCGTTAGTTTTTTATCTGCCGCTGAATTCTTATCTGCCGATAACCGATCCGGTAGAGGCTAATTATGCTTTGACGGCAAAAGAGATGCTGCTGAGCGGAGATTGGCTTTCGCCCCGGATTTATGGTCAGTTTTGGTTTGATAAACCGGTCATGATCTACTGGCTGATTGCCATTAGTTATAAAATTTTTGGTATTACCGAATTTGCCGCCCGGTTTCCGGCCGGGGTGTTCAGCGCCGGCAGCGTTGCTTTCGCTTATTGGTTTGCCAATCGGCTCTTTTATAGCAGAAGGACCGGAATTTTGAGTGCCATTGTTCTGGCGACGTCACTGGAATTTTCGCTGTTAGCGAAAATGATTATTACCGATGCCGTTTTATTTTTTTTCTCCAGCGTTTCTTTGGCGGTTTTTTATCTCGGATTACGGGAAGAGAAAAAATTTTGGTATGTGATTGCCTATGTGACTGCCGGGCTGGCGGTATTGACGAAAGGACCCATCGGTTTGCTGCTGCCGGGGTTAATTGTATTTTCGTATATTATAGTTACCCGGCAATGGGTGCTTTTTACAAAACTTTTTTTAATACCGGGACTGGTTTGCTTTTCCCTGGTCGCAGTTCCCTGGTACTGGTTGATGTATGCAGTTCACGGCAATGATTTTATCGATACCTTCCTGGGTTTGCATAATTATCTGCGGGCTACTGTAGCGGAGCATCCCCGGGATAATGTCTTTTATTATTATTTTGTTTTGTTTCCGCTGAGCATTATGCCGTGGACGGGAGTGGCGATAAAGTCGGTACTATCTCTCCCTTTGCGTAAAGCTACAGATCATTTTGCTTTTTTGACGATATGGCCGACTGTAATCATCCTTTTTTATACGCTGATGGCCACAAAATATCCTACTTACGTTTTTCCCGCTATCTTTCCGGTTGCCTTGTTGTCCGGAGCGTATATGAACGGTTTACTGAAAACCAATCAGCGCCAACCCTGGTTATGGCTTACCGGTCCGGCAGTTCTGTTCATTGGGATACTGGCAGTTGGCAGCAAATTTTTTCTGCCCGTTGTTAACGCGGCAATGTTGTATGGTATCGCATTACTTTCTGCAGCGGTTTTACTGTGGGTTCAATTCAAAGGGAAACATACCCGGCTGCCGGTTGCAGCCGGGCTGCTCGTGGCAATTTTCAGTATGACAATGTTCTATTGCGGGTTGATTCCCCTTGCCGGGGCTCGCTCCGCCAAGTCTATCGTTCAAAATGTACCCAAGCAAGATGCAGTTCTGGCATCCTATGGGGATTATTCTACTTCCGCAGTATTTTATAGCGGATATATTATGCCTCGGTTAATTGAGAAATCGGAAGTCGACAAAGTGAAAAGTGTGTGGTCCGGCAAATATACGATGCCGACAATGACGCTCGAGTCTTTTGAAGCGATGACAAAAAATAATTCCCGCTCCTTTATTATCGTGAAGGAAAATAATCAGCTTGCATGGCAAAATACCTCACTGGCAGAGCATTTTTATCCAGTTGCCCGGCAAGACGGGAAATTTTTATATCGTCGCAGGATTGCAATTCCGTAAATGAAATATTTTTGAATATTCTTTGGCAGGAATTTTATAAAATAACCGGAATAGGTTACTATATGTTGCATAGTATAGGATGTCGCCTGTAATGATTGATAGTAAAATTCAATAATACATAGCAACTGGGAATAGGTGCTTACGCTTAAAATGGGAAGTCCGGTGTAATCCCGGCACGGTCCCGCCACTGTAATGGAGAGTTCATTTATAATAAACCACTGGAGTTTCCGGGAAGGTATAAATGAACGATGAATCAAAGTCAGGAGACCTGCCTGTTCTGACACACGCCGTTATGACCTACGAAAGATAGGCAGGTGGGTAAAATAATCATGTTGTTTATTTATGCCTCCTGCCAGGGGGGTTTTTATTTTGTTAAAAACATTGCGGACAGGAATTACCACGGGAACGTGTGCAGCCGCGGCTGCCAAGGCCGCTATATTAGCCTGGCTTGACCAGCCGCAGGAAGCAGTCGAGGTTACTTCTCCCCAGGGCCGTAAGATTGAAGTAAAGATAAATTCAAGCTGGTCATTGTCTCAGGGCGGACAAGCTTCAGTAATTAAGGATGCCGGCGACGACCCGGATATTACCAATGGGATCGCAATCTTTACAGAAGTTGAAATTACAAAACAGGCAGACATTATCCTAAAAGCCGGCAGCGGAGTAGGTGTGGTAACGAAACCGGGCTTATCGGTACCAGTGGGGGAACCGGCCATCAATCCGGGCCCGCGGCAAATGATTACCCAGGCCATCCGTGATGTATTGCCCCCCGGGCATGGGGCGGTTGCTACTGTTTTTATACCGGCAGGAGAGAAGCTGGCCCGGCGGACGCTAAATCCCACACTGGGTATTGTGGGCGGGTTATCAATTATTGGTACAACCGGTATCGTGAATCCGATGTCGGAAGAAGCTTTCAAGAATTCACTGACTCCCCAAATCAGTGTGGTAAAAGCACTTGGCGGGGAGGATATTGTATTTGTACCGGGGAAAATGGGTCAGGATATTGCCATTCACCGCTATGGACTGCCGGCTGAGCGGGTAGTTCAGTGCAGCAATTTTATCGGGCATATGCTGGAGGGAGCTGTCCACTACGGCATGAAGCGGGTTTTGCTGTTTGGGCACTTAGGTAAACTCGTAAAAGTAGCTGCCGGGATTTTTCATACTCACAACCGAATGGCTGATGCCCGCATGGAAACTCTGGCCGCCTATTTGGCGGCCAAGGGCGCATCAACACAAGTGGTGCAGGAAGTGCTTGCTTGTATGACCACCGAGGCGGCCATTCCTATTATTGAAAAGTGCCAGTTGACGTCAGTGTACGATCTGCTTGCCGAGCGGGCCAGTATCCGGTCCATGCGGTTTGTATTTGGCGACTTGCAGGTAGGTACAGCGATCGTTACTTTACGGGGTAATATTCTCGGTTTGGACGAAAATGCCCGGGAAATTGGAGGCAGTTTAGGATGGAACATAAAATAACGGTTGTCGGCATTGGTCCCGGTTCGCCGGAATATTTGCCGCCAATTGCCCAAAAAGCTATCGATTCGGCTGCCATTCTGGTTGGCAGTCAACGGGCTCTGGATACGTTTGCCACAGAAAAATCCCGCAATAAAGTCATTGATAAAGATATCGCCGGTGTTTTGGCCTTTATTCGTGCATGTTTGCAAGAGGAAGATGTGGTGGTCATGGTATCCGGTGATCCTGGCTTTTACAGTTTGCTGACGGCACTGCGGGGCGAATTTTCTGCCGACCGGTTATCGGTAATTCCGGGAATCAGTTCCGTTCAGCTGGCATTTGCCCGGCTGGCGGATACCTGGCAGGATGCTGTTCTAGTCAGCATGCACGGCCGTAGTCCGGATACGGCGATGCTTCAGTATGCCAAAAATAAAAAATTAGCAATTTTAACGGACCGCCGTCACTCGCCGCAGTATATTGCTCGCGAGCTATTGCGTTGTGGCTGGCCAATTGACGCAGCGGTTTGTTTATGCGCCGGCCTTTCTTATGCTGATGAGCATATTTTAACAACAACTTTGGCGGCAACTGCCGAACTGGCAGGCTTTGACCATTGTGTAATGGTGGTGACAGAATGACTCATTTTTTCGGTATTCCCGATGAACAATTCATCCGCGGCAATATTCCCATGACCAAACAGGAAATACGAACGATGGTCCTGGCAAAAGCTCGTATTTGTCCGCATGATATTGTTGTTGACGTTGGCGCCGGCACTGGTTCTCTTTCCATTGAAGCCGCACTCCAGGCTGAGGCAGGGAAGGTGTATGCAATTGAGCGGGAACAGGAAGGCATTGAATTAATCCGCGCCAATGCCGTCAAATTCGGCCTTTCCAATCTTGTTGCCATTTCCGGTACTGCACCGGCGGCAATGAAAGCTGTTCCTGCTAAAGCGGATGTTTTGCTGATCGGCGGCAGCGGCGGGCATTTGCCAGAAATTTTAGCTGAAGGAAGTGCTTTTTTAAAGCAGAATGGACGCATGGTCATTACCGCTGTCACCATAGAAACATTGCAGCAATCTTTGCACTTTATGCGGCAGGCCGCTGATTTTTCCTGCGAGGCCTTTGGCCTGCAGGTAACCCGGATCCGTCAGGTCGGTGCAGGCAATATGCTCCAGGCGCTGAATCCGATTTATATTATCGCTTGCACTAAAGTTTAGTACGGAAACGTGATTATTTATTAGTTAAAGGAGGCTTTTGCGATGCAGGTAGTGTTTGTAGGAGCAGGCCCGGGCGACCCGGAATTAATAACGGTAAAGGGCCAGCGTCTGCTGCAGGCTGCGGATGTTATTATTTATGCCGGGTCCTTAGTCAATCCGGCGTTACTGTCCCTGGCAAAGCCGGGTACGAAAATTTATAATAGTGCTTCCATGACGCTGGAACAGGTAATTGAAGTAATAGAAACAGCAGTCACTGCCGGTAAAAAAGTAGTCCGTCTCCATACCGGCGATCCCAGCATTTACGGTGCGATTCAGGAACAAATGGACGCTTTGGACCAAAAACAGATCGCTTATGAAGTTATACCCGGAGTCAGTTCTTTTTTAGCAACGGCAGCGGCCTTAAAACGGGAGTATACCCTGCCCGATGTTTCACAAACGGTAATTATTACCCGTTTGGAAGGCCGGACGCCTGTACCGGAAAAAGAAAAATTAGCTAGTCTGGCAAGTCATAACGCAACTATGTGTATTTTTTTAAGTGTGCATATGCTGGATAATGTTGTGGCGGAATTAATCAAAGGCGGCTATACTGAAGCTACGCCGGTGGCGATTGTCCAAAAAGCATCCTGGCCTGATCAGCAAATTTTGCGGGGGACGTTGTCCACTATTGCCGGAATTGTGAAAAATGCCGGGGTTAACCGGACGGCAATGATTGTCGTCGGGCAATGTCTGGAAGGCAATTATTCATTATCCCGCCTTTATGCGCCTGAATTTGGTCATATGTTCCGGGAGGCAAAATGAAGCTTGCCATCATTGCGGTTACTAATCACGGAGCTTTGTTAGCTTCCCGGCTGGCACAAGCTTTAACTGACGATGGGGCGGACGTATATGTGAAATCGGAACGTAATACAATTGGAGCAAAACACACATTTAATTCACTGAGTCAGCTTATCAGCGATATCTTTCAGCAATATAACGGCCTGATTTTTATTATGGCCGCCGGCATCGCTGTTCGGGTGATTGCGCCTTTCATTCAAAGCAAAAGAACCGACCCGGCGGTAGTTGTGCTGGATGACCGGGGATATTATGCCATCAGCCTTTTATCCGGGCATCTTGGCGGTGCCAATGAATTGACCCGGCGTGTTGGCCTGGCTATTGGTGCCAGCCCGGTGATTACCACGGCAACCGATGTTTCCGGTCTGCCGGCCGCAGATGTCCTGGCTGTTAAGCTGAGGGCAAAACCGGATCCTTTTTCTCAATTAAAGGCAGTCAATGCAGCTATCGCCAATAATGAAAATGTGCAGTTTTTTTTAGACTGTTCATTACCGCGGCGGCAGCAGTATCGTGATGCTGCCGCCGTAATGAAGGTGCAGTTTCACGACTTATCGGAACTGACCGGCGCGGCTTTTGCGGCGGCAGTCGTTGTCACCGATAAAGTATTGCCGGTTGATAGACCCCATATATTTTTGCGTCCCCCTACTTTGGCAATTGGTGTCGGCTGCCGGCGTAATACGGAAAGTGAAAAGATAGCAGCAGCGATTATTGACGCCTGCAGTCAAATTGGCCGCAGTCCGGACAGCATTGCCGTTATTGCCAGCAGTATCGTAAAGCAAGATGAAGCCGGCTTATTGGCAGTCATTAAACAAATGTCTGTTCCGGCACAATTTTATGATAATCATGTATTAAAACGTTGTATTGAACAACAGCAGCTTGTGGTGTCATCTTTTGTAACAGAACAGATAGGAGTGGGAAATGTATGCGAAGCAGCGGCACTGACAGCGGGGAAAACGAGTCTTCTTCTGTTGCCGAAAACAAAATATCCTCAAATCACCATTGCCATTGCCCAGGTCAATTAGCTGTCGTGGGAATCGGACCCGGCAGTCTGCTGGATATGAGTCCAAGAGCGAGGGAATGTATTCTGGCGGCTGATATTATTGTAGGCTATAATACTTATATTACCCTGATTTCTGAACTGCTGGAGGGGAAAAAAATTGTTGGCAACGGCATGATGCAGGAGATTGATCGCTGCCAAAAGGCAGTCGATCTGGCAGCCGCCGGAGAAAATGTGGCAGTTGTCTCCAGCGGCGATCCGGGAATTTACGGAATGGCCGGCTTGGTGCTGGGGCTGGCGCTGAAATGTCCGGCAGACAGCCGTCCGGAAGTAACGATTATTTCCGGCATCAGCGCCGTAGGAGCTGCTGCCGCCATTCTTGGCGCACCGCTGATGCATGATTTTGCCGTAATCAGCTTAAGCGATTTATTGACGCCTTGGGACGTCATAACAAAGCGGGTGGAAATGGCGGCTGCCGCTGATTTTGTTATTGCGCTGTATAATCCGAAAAGTAAACGGCGGGTAAGTCAAATTGAAGCAGTACGGAACATTCTGCTGAAATATCGTTTACCGGAAACTCCGGTGGGAATTGTCCAGCAGGCTACCCGTCCGGGGGAAACAAAAGTGATTTCAAATTTAACTCAATTTACACACGAGTATATTGATATGTTTTCTTTGGTCATCATCGGCAACAGCCAAACTTATATTCAGGCCGGCCGGATGATAACACCGCGAGGTTATAAACTATGATCTTGGTATTGGCTGGAACTCTCGACGGACGGGACCTTGCCGCCTTATTGGCCCGGCAGGGCTATCAGGTACTTGTCTCGGTTGTCAGCGAATATGGAAAAGACTTGGCGTTACAAGAAAATTTGCCGGTACATAGTTGTCCCCTTGATCGGGCCGGTTTAATTGATTTCATGCAAGCCAATCCGATTAAGCTGGTTGTGGATGCGACCCATCCTTATGCCGTAAATATATCCCGCAATGCCATATTCGCCTGTGATCTGCTTGCCGTTCCTTATTTACGTTATGAACGTTCTCCGCTGCCGCTGCCTTGCTATGACCGCCTGTTTGTTGTGCCGGACTATGCCCGGGCGGCTCAGACGGCTGCCGACAAGGGAAATGTTGTTTTTTTGACTACCGGCAGCCGAATGCTGGCAACATTTATCTCTGAGCCGAAATTAGCGCAGCATCGCATTGTTGCCAGGGTATTGCCGGATCCGGAGGTTATCCGCCATTGTCTGGAACTGGGACTGAAACCGAAGGATATTATTGCGATGCAGGGACCATTTTCCCAACAGCTTAACTGTGCTTTATTTACCGCCTATCAGGCGGAAGTAGTCGTTACGAAAGAGAGCGGGGCAATCGGCGGCAGTGACACAAAATTAGCTGCCGCCATATCGCTAAACTTGCCGGTCGTCCTTATTTCCCGCCCTGCTATTGATTATGGCCGGGTGGTAACATCTTTTCAAGCTGCGCTACGTTATATCGAAGCGGTATTACAATGAATTTTAATGCTCTGGTGTATATGCTGGGAAAAGAAAAAAGCTAAAACCCCCTATACTGCAAAAAACCGGCGCCTAGTGCGGCACGAAGCTGGTAAAAGGATGGGAAAAAGATGAACCAGATCAGCATACCGCGGCTTGTAATTGCCGGTACCCATAGCGGTGTTGGAAAAACAACGATCGTAACCGGGTTATTGGCAGCATTAAGGCAGCGAAATTTACAAATACAATCGTATAAAATAGGACCGGACTATATTGATCCCGGATATCATCGTCTGGCCAGCGGCAAACCGGCACATAATCTGGATACATGGCTGGTCCCGGAAGAAAAAATTGTTCCGCTCTTCACTAAAACTGCCCGAGGAAACGATATTGCCCTGATTGAGGGAGTTATGGGGTTATATGACGGGGGTCGTTCCGGCGTAAGCAGTACGGCTGCCATTGCCAAACTGCTGCAGGCGCCCGTTGTACTGGTAGTGGATGCAAAATCCATGGGAGAAAGTGTGGCAGCGACCGTTTTAGGGTATAAGTTATATGATCCGGGAATTCAGTTTGCCGGGGTTATTGTCAATCGTCTTGGCTCTGATACCCACCGGGAAATTGTCTGTGACGCGCTGCAGCGGCAGGGTATCAGAGTTTTGGGCTGCTTATTCCGCAACGATGCTCTTATGATGCCGGAGCGGCATCTTGGCTTAACGCCGGTTACAGAACATGCGGCTGATGAAACAATTGCTGCGATGGGAAGGCAAATATCCCAGCAAGTCGATATGAAGCAGCTGATTGACATTGCCCGGCAGGCCGTCTGGCTACCTGAGCCGGTTCCGTCACGCCATAATCAATTGACGCCAAAAGTCCGAATCGGCGTTGCCCAGGATGATGTTTTTTCCTTTTATTATCCGGAAAGTCTGGAAGTACTGGCTGCGCTGGGAGCGGAGCTGGTTCCTTTCAGTCCTTTATCCGGCAGGCTGATTCCGCCGGATGTTGACGGACTTATCCTGGGCGGTGGATTTCCGGAAATGTTTGTACAGCAGCTGTCACAAAATCAATCCATGAAGGAATCCATATTGCAGGCGTACGGCAATAACATGCCCATATTGGCGGAATGCGGCGGTTTAATGTATTTGGCCCGACAGATTATTGATTTTAACGGTCAGGCTTTCGACATGGTGGGAGCCATTCCGGCGGTTTGCAAAATGGAAAAAAAGCTGCAAACCGTAGGTTATGTGGAGGCAACGGCCTTGAGTGACAATTTATTATGTCCCGGTGGTGATATACTGCGAGGGCACGAATTCCATTTTTCCCGGATGATTGCTGAACAGGCCCATGATTCCTGGGCATTTCAAATCAAAAAGATGCGGACGGGCATTGCATATCCGGCAGGTTTTGTCAAGAAGAACCTATTAGCGTCTTATTTGCATTTGCATTTTGCCGGCAATGAAAAGGCCGCCAAACGGTTGGTAGAAAAATGTGCGCACTACCGGTCTGTACGGCTGCAGCAATAATTTCTCGGTTTAAAAATAAGGAGAGGGGGAGTTTGTTATATGTCGGGGAGAATTGTATTGATTACCGGCGGCGCCCGGAGCGGTAAAAGCACATTTGCCGAACGGTATGCCGCCAGCCAGGGAAAAGCTATTTCCTATATTGCCACCGCACAAGTTTTGGATGATGAAATGCGCAACCGGGTCGCTCTGCACCGGCAGCGCCGTCCGGCTGCCTGGCAGACATATGAGGCTCCTTTTGCGGCGGACGAAGCGATGCTGCAGGCCGGAAAACATGCCGATGTGATTTTGTTTGACTGTCTGACGCTCTACATCAGCAATTTACTGTTGGCCGCGGAAGGTTTACCAACTGCCGCGGCAAGGTGTGAGCAAGTATTGTCCCAAATTGATCAATTGTCCGACAGTGCCTCTTCCTGCGGTGCTATGGTAATCATCGTAACGAATGAGGTTGGTATGGGAATCGTCCCGGATAATGCTTTAGCCCGGGAATATCGGGATATAGCGGGATGGGCTAATCAAAAAATTGCCTCCCGGGCTGATGAAGTATATTTAGTCATTAGCGGCCTGGCCGTTGAAATAAAGCAGCTGTCGACTAATGTTTCCAAGGAGGTTTAGTATGGCAAAGGCAATTATGCTGCAGGGTACCAGCTCTCATGTGGGGAAAAGTATTTTAACGACAGCCTTATGCCGGATCCTGTTTCAGGACGGCTATAAAGTGGTGCCCTTTAAGGCACAGAATATGGCCCTGAATTCTTATGTTACGAAAACGGGGGATGAAATGGGACGGGCACAGGTAGCTCAGGCGGAAGCGGCCGGGTTGGATCCTGTGGTGGAAATGAATCCGGTACTGCTAAAGCCGACAGGAAATTCTTGTTCCCAAGTTGTTCTGATGGGAAAGCCGATTGGCAATATGTCCGCTAAAGAATATCACAATGGGTATAGTTTAAAAGCATTGCATACCGTGGAGCAATGCATACAAAAATTAGCGGCAGAATATGACGTCCTTGTCATCGAAGGTGCCGGCAGCCCGGCGGAAGTCAATTTAAAAGCAAATGATATTGTGAACATGCGGGTAGCAAAAATGACGCCAGCGCCCGTATTGTTAGTAGCCGATATTGACCGGGGCGGAGCCCTGGCCGCGATAGTGGGAACATTAGAGCTTCTGGATCCAGATGAACGTGAATTCGTGAAAGGCATTGTGATTAATAAATTTCGCGGCGATATTAACTTGCTGACTCCGGCTCTCCAATTTCTGGAGAAGAAAACCGGCAAACCAATTGTCGGTGTTGTACCCTATTTAGAAGATCTGGGAATTGATGATGAAGATTCCGTATCCTTGGATGATAAACAAACCATTGAAAAAAAGGACATTGAAGTCGTTGTCCTGCGGACGCCTAAAATTGCTAATTTTACTGATTTTGACGCCCTAGCCAATGAGCCGGATGTAACGGTTCGCTACATTCGCTCGGGAGAGCCGCTGGGACGACCGGATTTAATCCTTTTGCCCGGCAGTAAAAATACGACGGAAGACTTGCTGTATTTACGCCAGCATGGGTACGAGCAGGCGATTCTAAGCGCTGTGGCAGCCGGAATACCGCTTATCGGTATTTGCGGCGGCTATCAAATGCTAGGCAGAGAAATTCGCGATCCCCAGCATACGGAATCCAGTTTTGACCAAGTTGCGGGATTCGGACTCCTGGATATAATTACGACTTTTGTTGCCAAAAAGCTGACTCACCAGGTGAGGGTTGACTGTCAGAATCACGCTTTTTTAGGCATGCAGTTCTCCGCTGCGGATATGCAGGGTTATGAGATCCATATGGGACGGACGGATTTTATTCATCCGGTTCAGGCTGCTTTTCAAATTACCTGCCGTTCAGGCAGCCCGGTTAACTCCTTGGATGGAGTGATTCGTCCTGACGGATTAGTCATGGGAACCTATATTCATGGGATATTTGATAATGACCGCTATCGCCGCACCCTCATTGATGCTTTACGCAGCCGGAAAGGGTTGAAGCCGCTTGCGACGATAAACAATACACAAGCCCGTAAGCAAAACAGCTATAACCGTTTAGCGGAAACGGTGCGCCGGAGTTTGGATATGAAGCTGCTGTATCAGATTATAGGTATAGAATAATGGAACATTTTATGCCGGCCGCCGCTGTAATTTTAGATGGGATCATCGGTGATCCCCGTTCTAAATTTCATCCGGTCGTATTGATTGGAAAACTCATTGCTTTTCTTGAAAATATGCTTCTCCATGCCAATGATAGCCGTCACCAAAAGATTGCCGGCGGCGCTCTTTTGGTATTTTTGGTCTTAGCGGCAAGTTACAGTATTTCCTGGCTGTTTATAAAGCTGCTGTCTGCTTTGCAGCCGTCTGCCGCATTTTTCGGCGGCGCATTGCTGCTGAGTTTTACCATCAGCCCCCGTAGTCTGGCTGCGGCAGGCCGGGAAATTAAAAATTATCTGCTAAGCGGCAATTTAGCGCAGGCCCGCTGCAAAGTAGGCTGGATCGTCGGCCGGGACACAAAAGCGTTAAGTATCGGTGAAGTTACCCGGGCTACAGTTGAAACGATTGCCGAAAATATAGTGGATGGTGTTGTTTCGCCTTTATTCTATTTTATCATCGGCGGAGTGCCATTGGCTTTTTTATACCGAGCAGTCAATACGCTTGATTCTATGGTGGGCTACAGAAATGATAAATACCGGGATTTTGGCATGATAGCGGCAAGGGTTGACGACATCTTCAATTTCATTCCCGCAAGGCTGACGGCCATTCTCCTTGTTGCCGCTGCCTTTTTACTTCGTTACGATGCAAAAAGTGCTTTGCGTTCTATTGTCAGAGATGCGGGGAAACATCCCAGTCCCAACAGCGGGATGGCGGAAGCCGCTGTAGCCGGTGCCCTGGGGATTCAATTGGGAGGACTCAATTTTTATGGCGGTGTTCCTTCTCTGCGGGCGCATATGGGACAGCCCCGTAAAGAACTGGCACCTATACATATTAAACAGACGACTTATTTAATGTATGCGGCGACAGCACTGTTTTTAGCAGGGGCAATATGGATTTAAGTAGGGAGAAATGACAATGAAAGCTTTCATTACCGGCTTACAGTTTTTAACCCGGATTCGAATTGCCAATCAAACAGATTGGGCACCAGAGGAGTTTGGCCGCAGTGTGAAGTATTTTCCTCTTGTAGGCGGCGTCATCGGTTTGATTTTAGTGGCGGTTAATTATCTGCTGGATGTCTATTTACCCTTGCTGGGAGTCGCCATTCCGCCGCATGTATTCGCAACTATATTGGCGGCTATGCCAATTCTTCTTACCGGCGGCTTGCATTGCGACGGTTTTATGGATACAATGGATGGCATATTATCCGGTCGGCCTTCTGAGCGCATGCTGGAAATAATGAAAGACAGCCGGGTAGGTGCCAGCGGTGTTACCGCTTTTTTCCTTTTGTTTTTTTTCAAATGGTCTATTCTGATGGATATATCACCGTCGCTGCTGCCGCTAGCCCTTTTCACCATGCCGGTTTTAGCCCGGCTCGCCATGGTAATCGGAATCACTTGTTTCCCCTATGCCAGGCCGGAGGGAATGGGCAAAGCTTTCGCAAACTTTGCAAACCGGAAAACACTTTACTGGGCAATTTGTTTCACTGCAGTTCTCATTGTTCCTATAGGGATTCGAGCCATTATCAGTGCTGTTCCTGTGCTTTTATTGGCCTTGCTTTTTGCCCGTTATAGCAGCCGCTTGCTGGGAGGCTTAACCGGTGACGTTTACGGTGCAATTTCCGAGCTGGCTGAGGTATTGGTGCTGCTGACATTTTCATTCTAATTATATAATCCTAGATGGGCGCCCTTTTATAGTAAAACAGTAAACTGATACTGGAGAATTTTTGATGATGGTAAAAGTAAAAGCGCCGGGTTCCTGCGGTGAACTGGTTCAGGGAACGATAAAAGGCAATAATTTTTTAATTACTTGTCCAATTGATCTTTATTCCGAGGTTACAGTTTTAACTGACTTGCGGCAATTCGGTATTATCGGCAGCAAGCTGCGGCTGGCTATTGATAAAACCCTTCATTATTTACAGATTACTGACAACCAGTTGTCGATTGCGGTGAAATCAGACTTACCGTCAGGGAAAGGAATGGCTTCCAGCAGCGCCGATATTAGTGCCGCTTGTCAAGCCATTGCTCTGGGTGCAGGAAAATCGCTCACGCCGGATGAAATTGCCGATATTGCCTTATCAATTGAACCAACGGACGGCATCTTTTATCCGGGAATTATGCTGTTTGATCATATTCACGGGCAGCTTCGCCGCAGTCTGGGAAAACCGCCGGAAATTATGATTGCGGTTTTTGATGTGGGCGGTGAAGTGGATACTTTGTATTTCAACCGCCGTAATGATTTAATTCGGCTGAACCGGGAAAAAGAAGCGCAAGTGGAGCGCGCTTTGGAAATGGTAATTACCGGGCTGCGACAGAGAAATTCCGTACTGATCGGCCGGGGAGCCACTTTAAGTGCCATGGCAAATCAAAAAATATTATATAAGCCTTATTTGGAAAAGATGATTAAAATTAGTCAGCGCTTTGGCGCTCTTGGTGTGAATGCCGCCCATAGCGGAACTGTTCTCGGGATAATGTTTGATTCCCAGTCGCTGGCTGATCATTCAGAATGTATTGCAGCCGTGCAGGATGCTTGCCCTGATACTCGCTATATACGCACTGTAAAATTAATAGCGGGAGGTTTGGAAAAACAGGAAGGTGAATCGGATGAATGGAAAGCCTGCTTTTGAACATGGCGGGAATTTACATAAAGCTGTACGATTGAATTGTCTGGCATTTGATGAAGTGCTGGATTTCAGTGCCAATATTAATCCGTTAGGGTTACCGGCCAGCATAAAAAAAACATTGCAAGCCGAAGTTGATCATGTGATTCATTATCCGGATGCCGAGGCAAAAGCCTTAAAGGAAACGATTAGTCATTATTACGGTGTTAAAGAAGAATATATTACTGTCGGCAATGGCGCCGTGGAGATTTTATATGTTTTGTGCCATATGGTTAAACCGAAGCATGTTTTGATTCCGGTACCTGCCTTTAGCGAATATGAGCGTTCTGCCAGGTCGGCCGGAGCCGTTGTTCATTATTTTTATATGAAGGCGCAAAATGATTTTGTCCTTCCGGTGGATCAATTACTGCCGCAAATTGCCGCTGCGGATATTCTATTTTTAGGCAATCCGAATAATCCTACCGGAACTTTGCTGCTCAGGGAGGATATTGAATATCTTTTAAAAGCAGCGGCCGCCGATAATACGATGGTCGTAATTGATGAATCCTTTCTCGATTTCTTACCGGATGATCGCCCGTTTACCTGCCGCCAGCTTGTCAGCCGCTATGCCAATTTAATTGTGCTTCATTCTTTAACCAAATTTTACGCCATTCCCGGCCTGCGCCTGGGATTTTCACTGGCGCAGGCGAATCTTACACAGCTTTTTCATAGCGGCAAAGATCCCTGGAATGTCAATTTACTGGCCCAAGCCGCCGGTGTAACGGCATTACATGACAAAGAATATCAAACAGCCAGCAAAAGCTATATGTCAGAGGCTAAAACCGCTTTTTTCTCTCAGTTGCAGTCAATTCCTAATGTCCGGCCTTATCAGCCGGCGGTTAATTTTATTTTGGCAGATATTCGGAAAACCGGCATGACGGCAAAACAATTTTGTACACGGTTGACAAAATATCAGATTTTAATTCGCGACTGCAGCAACTACCCCGGTTTGTCTTCGGGGTATATCCGTTTCGCAGTAAAACAATCTGCCCAAAACGCCATATTATTACAGGCGCTAAGGGAAATTATAGAAGGTGGTAAACATGACTAGAGTTATCTTGGTACGTCATGGGCAAACTGTCTGGAACCTGGAAATGAAATATCAGGGACATGCCGATATCGCTCTAAGCGAAAAAGGGCTGCAGCAGGCAGAACTGGTGGCAAAGCGACTGGCAAATGAAAAAATTTCAGCGATTTATGCCAGCGATTTGAATCGCGCCTATAAAACAGCGGAGATTATCGCTGCGAAACATCAATTATCCGTTACTGCTATTCCCGAACTGCGGGAGATTAGTTTCGGCGAATGGGAAGGCTTGAATTATACGGGAATAACCAACGGCTGGCCTAAAATCATGGATGATTTATTTACTCATGCCGAGACTGTACGTATTCCTGGCGGCGAAACTTTTCCTGAAGTGAAAGAACGGGCTACGAAAGCCCTGCAAAAATTAGTAGGGCAGCATCCTGACGAAACGATTGCTGTAGTTTCTCACGGTGGCACCATTCGCACTATTCTCTGCGCTGCTTTAAATATTCCCTTGAATTATGTATGGAACATTAAGCAGGATAATACGGCTGTGAATATCGTTCAATACTATGACAAGAGAAGTATTGTTGAACTTGTTAATGACAGCCATCATCTTAATCTAACCGGCTCTGCCCAAAATAAATAATAGACGGTATTATTCAGTGTCATTTTTTATCTTTGTATGCATATACTGTAGGGTATTGCAAAAACAAAGCAAAGAAGGGAATGATATTTTGACGATAATCGAAATTTTGCTGTCCTTCGCAATCGTTGTATTGGCAGCACAACTTTTTATTTTACAGCGTCATTATGGCGAAAAATTGTCTGCGCAATCCGTAGTACTCAACTATCTAATTGATGTAGTCGCCGCTAAAAAAGTGGACCCAAAATCACTGCGGAAAATTAAACAGCAAGTTTTCGACAGCTCACAATAAACGTGGGCTTTTTTGTTATAGTTCAGCACACAGGCAGGATAAACTAGATTTATGTGTAATGCACCTAATAATAACATAACTATAGGAGTGAATGGATTGACCTGGCGACTAAAGGAAAAATTGCAAACAACATTAGCCGGTGAACAGGGAGCAAAAGTATATGCTCCAGGTTCGCGAGATGGGTTTGCATTGGTGTATCCTAATACATATCATGTAGGCATGTCGAATCTGGGGATGCACATTATTTATCAACAAATTAACGGCCGGGGAGATACTGCCTGCGAGCGGTTGTTTATGCCGGACAAAAAAACCGAACTGGAATATCGCCGGACGAATACGCCGCTAATGACAATTGAAACACAACGATCCCTCTACGAGTTTCCGCTGATCGGTTTTGCCGTGTCGTTTGAAATGGACTATTTCAACATTTTAAGTATCCTGTCTTTAGGCAAAGTTCCATTATTTGCTTCAGAGCGAACGGAGCAGGAGCCGCTTCTTATTGCCGGCGGTCCCTGCGCCACATTTAATCCCGAACCGTTAGCCGATTTTTTTGATATATTTATCCTCGGTGAAGGAGAAGAGGTCATTCATGAAATATTAGACAGCTACTACCGGTCACGGGCCAGGAACGCTTCACGGGAGCAAATTTTGCAAGACATGGCGGCCATTGAAGGCGTCTATGTTCCCCGCTTTTACCAACCGGTATACAGCCCTGAGGGAATTCTGACAGAAATACTGCAGCGGGGAGAAAAAGCCGGTAAATTAAATCGCCGCTGGATTAAAAACCTGGATCAGTACCCGGGTGAAACCGTTGTTTTAACCCATAAAACTGAATTCAAAGATATGTATCTGGTAGAGGTAGCCCGCGGCTGCGGCCGCCATTGCCGGTTTTGTATGGCGGGTTATTGCTTTCGGCGGCCCCGGATCCGCTCATTGGCGCTGATCAAAGAGGCTATTGGCCGGGCTAAGCAGTATCAAAAAAAAGTAGGTCTTATGGGCGCGGCCATTTCTGATTATCCTGATATCGATGAGCTTTGCCGCTTTATAGATCTCCAGGATATCGGACTGTCGGTTGCATCGTTGCGGGCTGATTCTTTGACGAAAGCCCTGGTCGCTGCTTTGGCAAACAGCGGACAGCGAACCATTACTTTAGCACCGGAAGCCGGCAGCGAAAAGCTGCGAAAAATAATTAATAAAGGAATTACCGAAGAACATTTATCTTCTTCAGTCAACCAGGCGATTGCCGCCGGGATTCCCCATATCCGGTTATATTTTATGATCGGACTTCCGTTTGAAACCGATGATGATATCAAAGCCATTATTGATTTGGCCGTTACTACGAAAAAGCAAATGGAACGGCTGGGAAGTAAAGGAAAACTTACCTTGAGCATCAATCCTTTTATTCCTAAACCCTTTACGCCGTTTCAGTGGCTGCCGATGTGCCGCAGCGATGTTGTGGAAGCCAGACTTCATTTGATTCAAACTACTTTAAAACCGCTGAAAAACGTCGAAGTTATAGCCGAATCGCTTAAAGAAGCGTATATTCAAGGCGTATTGGCCAGGGGGGATCGCCGCCTGGGCCGCGTTTTATTTTCTGCCCAGCAGCAGGGTGGCAGCAAGGCGTTTCACAAAGCAATGAAGAAATACCAGCTTTCGGAAAATGATTATCTCTATCGATGGGATGGCAGTACAGAGACAGTGTTGCCCTGGCAGCATTTATCCATGGGGTTTGATATGGATTATTTACGCCAAGAATTAATCAAGGCAAAAAATCAAAAATTTACTGCCCCTTGTGTATCAGGTTGTACACGCTGTGGCATTTGCAAAGTGGAGTGATTTCATGAAGCCTTTTTTATTACAGCATAGTGATAACGGCGTGTGGTACGGATTTTTTCCCCGTATAGCCGCGCTCAATATTAAACATGGCCTGTCCAGCCGCCTGGGAGGGCTCAGCGTATCACCTTATCATACGTTAAATTTGGGACTGCATACGGGCGATCAAGCGGAACAGGTAGTAGCTAATCGCCGCCTTTTTTGTCAGGCGCTAAACGTCGATCCTTTGAAAATCGTAACAGCCGAACAGGTACACGGTGAACATATTCATCGTGTCACTTTGCAGGACGCCGGACGGGGGGCCGAAGTTTATGAACAGGCGATTCCGGCAACCGATGCTTTAATAACCAATATACCCGGTCTGCCGTTACTGTTGTTTTTCGCTGACTGTGTGCCGGTGTTAATCGCTGATCCTGTACACCGCGCAGTTGCCATCAGCCATGCCGGCTGGAAAGGCACGGTAGCTAAAATTGCTCAGAAAACAATTATAGCCATGCAAACCCAATTTAATACTCAGCCGGCAGACTGTGTAATTGGCATTGCCCCTTCCATTGGCCCCTGCTGTTATCAAGTAGGCGAAAATGTAGTCAGCCAAGTTAAGCGGCAATTCCCCCAATGGACACAATTGCTCACTCAGTCCGAAGAAAATTATTATTTGAATTTATGGGAGGCCAATCGGGTTCAGTTGATGGAAATCGGTGTTCCTGCCGATAATATTGTTGTTAGTGATATTTGTACAGCCTGCAATTCTGAATTGTTTTATTCGTACCGGGCCGATCATGGCCGTACAGGCCGGATTGGAGCGATTATTACATTATAATTCCGGCAGTTTTATTTTTTAGCTGCCCAGTAATATATTTTTTCAGTAAAGTAAACAGGGCAAGAGGAAAATTATGTTTATCCGCGAATAGAAATAAAATGGGGGTGTTGCTATGTCTATCGCACACAATTATCAAGCAGTTTTACATAATGTTAGTGTCGCGCAAGCAAAACGAACCTGCGCACCCATTAATAATGCTGAGAATGTTAAAGTAGTGGCAGTGACAAAAAATCATGATGTACAAGCAATGCTTCAAGCCATTGATGCCGGGGTTATCGCTGTCGGCGAAAATCGAATCCAGGAGGCGCAGCAAAAGTTTCAGGCTATTTCTCCCGGCCGAGTTGAGCGGCATCTTATTGGGCATTTGCAGACCAATAAAGTACGTCAGGCTGTTTCCTTGTTTGATCTCATTCATTCGGTGGACAGTGAACGATTAGCCGTTGCGATGAACCGTATCGCTGAGAAACTTAGCAAGCGGCAGGATATTTTGCTTCAGGTCAATGTAGCGCAAGAGGATACGAAATTTGGCATTGCTGTTCATGAAGTGGCGGATCTCGCCGCATTTGTTACTAGCAGCCTGCCGTATCTGCGGTTATGCGGCTTGATGATTATTGCACCTTTTTTCCCCGATAAGGAATTGACTCGTCCAATTTTTCGCAAAGGCTATCAATTATTTCAAGAGTTATTAAGCCGTAATCTTCCTAGCAGTAAATTACAGTGGCTGTCTATGGGAATGAGCAATGATTATGAAATTGCGATTGAAGAAGGGGCGAATCTGATTCGGGTAGGAACCGGAATTTTTGGTGCGCGTCAATATTAAAAAGGGAGGACACATCATATGAAATTTATGGAAAAGGTCTGGGGGAGCCTGGGTTTGTTCGAACCAATCGAAGCAGATGAAGAACAAAAATCAAAGTTTGAAGAAATCGAAGCAAAGAGTAAAAAAAATACAACCAGCAATGTTGTAAATTTGCCGACTTCACAAAAGCAAATAAAAGTAATGGTAGTGGAACCATTTTCTTTTGATGATGCCCAGAATATTGCTGATTATTTAAAAAACCGTAAACCGGTTGTGGTGAATTTTGAAAATACGGAAAAAGATGTTGCGAAACGGATGATTGATTTTATTAGTGGAACCACCTATGCTTTAGGCGGGACCATCCAAAAAGTAGGCAATAATATTTTTTTATGCGCTCCCAATAATGTAGATGTTGCCTATAGTCCCCACGAAGAAGAAGTGGATAAAACTGTGCTGCCTTGGAATAATTAATGACGGAATTATAGGAGGAACTATGCTGCAAAATAAGAAAATTGGATTTATCGGCGGCGGAGCCATGGCGGAAGCTCTCCTTCGCGGAATATTGAAAGCAAAATTAGCGGCGCCGCAACAAATTATCCTTAGCGACATTATTGACAGCCGGCTAAAATATTTAACCGATACCTATTCGGTATCAACCACGACCAATAGCCGGGCAGTAGCGAAACAGGCCGATCTTTTATTCTTTACCGTAAAGCCCCAGGTCTTGGCTGACGTATTGGACACTGTAGCATCGGCAGTTTCTAAAGCCACCTTGGTGGTATCAATTGTTGCCGGCGCTACTTTGGCTACTTTGCAAGAGCAATTAGCGGAAGTGCCGATTATCCGTGTGATGCCCAATACTCCCGTTGCGGTTGGTGAGGGCATGGCGGCTTTGGCTTTAGGACAGTATGCCGATTCAGGTCAAGGGCAAATGGTTTCGGAAATTTTTGCTTCATCCGGCAAAGCCGTACTTGTAAATGAAAGCCTGATGGACGCCGTTACAGGTCTTTCCGGCAGTGGGCCGGGCTATGCTTTCGTCATGATAGACGCCCTTGCCGATGCCGGAGTTCAGGTTGGGCTGCCAAGGCAGACGGCCTTGACTTTAGCGGCACAAACTATGCTGGGTGCCGCTAAAATGGTGCTTGAAACCGGCGAGCACCCGGCAAAGCTTCGGGACATGGTAACTTCGCCCGGCGGGACGACCATTGCCGGTATTCATGTTCTTGAACAACGGGGAATTCGTGCTGCTTTGATTGATGCGGTGATTGCCGCTACCAATCGTTCCCTGGAGATGGGCCGGAAAAAATGAGTGAACGGGAAAAGATTCTGCGCTACTATCGGGCAAGCGGTGATGAGGCTAGTGCAGCCAAACTGCTTGACCTCGGCGAAAGTGCAATTCGTTATCGAAGATATAAGGTAAGTGATTTTCTTGATCCTTATCTGTATAGTATCGCGGAGACAATTACCGCCCATTATGATCAATTACAGCTATTGGCCGAGGGAGGCTATCATGGTGCCGAGCGGGTGAAAGCGGCTTTTATTGATCTGAATTTTCCCGGGAAAGTCGATTTTGCGATAGCTGCATTACGGATTGATTGGGATTCCCGTTATTACCAATTATCCCATCGGGATGTGCTGGGGGCTCTATTAGGCTTAGGACTGAAACGTGAAATCATCGGCGACTTGATCATGAATCAATCAGGCTGCCAAGTTATTTTGGATACAACAATGGCGGCCTTTGTTGTACAAAACCTGAGTACAGTCGGTTCAGCCCCGGTTTCAGTTACAACAATTGCCCTGGAAGAAATCGCAGCCCGGGAAGAGAAAATAAAGGAAATTAAAACAACGGTTGCTTCCCTGCGTCTGGATGTTGTTGCCGCTGCCGGGTTTGGTACCTCTCGCACGAAAATGGCGGATGAAATCATGGCTGACAAGGTTAAAGTCAACTGGCAAAGTATAAAAAACAGTTCGCAGCTGTTGAAGATCGGTGATGTAATCTCCATGCACGGGCGCGGCAGAGTAGAGGTCTGTGATGTATTGGGGCAGACAAAAAAAGGACGGACAAGCGTTTGTTTGAAACGCTTTATTTAAAATATCAGGATACGGAGGTAGAAAATAATGCTTACTCCGCTGGATATACACAATAAAGAATTTAAGAGAAGCTTTCGCGGTTATAGTGAGGAAGAAGTGGATGATTTTCTTGATCAGGTCATCAAAGATTATGAACAGCTGTATCGGGAAAATATTGAATTAAAGGAAAATATGGAGCGCCTGGACAGCAAGCTGGAGCATTTTCAGCACATGGAAAATACCCTTAATAGTACTTTGGTTATTGCCCAGGAAACAGCTGAGGAAGTAAAGCTGAATGCCAAAAAAGAAACGGATCTGATGCTAAAGGAGGCGGAAATCCGTTCCCAGAAATTGATTGACGATGCAATGACTAAGGTTCGCCGTATGAATGGTGAATATGAGGAGTTGAAAAAGCAGTCGCAGATTTATCGTACCCGTATGTGTACTTTGGTTCAGGCTCAGCTGGATATGCTGAAAGCGGATGCGGAAGACGATCAATAATTTGCAGCCAATTTTTATGCCCAGAATAATTTGACTAATATCAATCTGTTTTGTATAATTAATTATTATATGACTTTACAAATCAACGGTAATGAAGGAGATACAATCAGGCAGGAATTTTTCAGCGAGCCGGGGGAGGTGTGAGCCGGGCGGGATTCACCTGATGAGACTGATCACTCCTGAACTGCGAACCGAATTAGTAGTAGGCTTCGCCGTATGACGAGCGTTAATTCGTTACTAAGTGACTGAATTGTCATTAGGGTGGTACCACGGGAAACTAACCTCTCGTCCCTTTGGGATGCGGAGGTTTTAATTTTTTTGGAGGTGTAATCTTTGGACTATAGTAAAACGCTTAATTTACCGGAAACAGATTTTCCCATGCGCGGCAATTTACCGGTTCGCGAACCCCAGATGCTTGAATACTGGCAAAAAAATCAGACATATGAAAAGAGAACTGCCCGGGCCAAGGGCAAACCGAAGTTTATTTTACATGATGGACCACCTTATGCAAATGGCAATATTCATATTGGCACAGCTCTGAATAAGATATTAAAAGATATCATCATCAAATATAAATCGCTGCGGGGGTTTGATACACCGTATATTCCCGGTTGGGATACCCATGGTCTGCCAATTGAACATGCTGCTATTAAAATTTTAGGCTTGAACCGTCATGAGTTAGATCCCCTTGCTTTACGGCGGGAATGCAAACAGTATGCATTTAAGTGCCTGGATATGCAGCGGGAAGACTTTAAACGGCTCGGCGTCAGTGGGGACTGGGACAATCCTTATATTACGCTGAAACCGGAATACGAAGCGAAACAAATTGAAGTGTTCGGCGAAATGGCGAAAAAAGGCTATATTTTTAAAGGTTTAAAAACAGTTTATTGGTGTACTTCCTGCGAAACAGCCTTAGCCGAAGCGGAAATTGAGTACGCAGAAAAAAAATCATATGCTATTTACGTTAAATTTCCCTTAATTGATGCTAAGGGAAACTTGCCGGCGGGCGTTGATCCGAAGAATGTCTATGCCGTAATCTGGACGACAACTCCCTGGACGATGCCGGCTAACGTGGCTATTGCCATTCATCCCACTCTGGAGTATGCTTGGGTGCAATGCAACGAAGAGATTTATCTTCTGGCTGTGGATTTGATTCCATCGGTTGCCAAAGACAATCATTTGGAAAATTATACAATTTTATCGACTATGCAAGGTTCGGCAATTGAAGGAATGATTTTTGCCCATCCCTTCGTGGAGCGCCAGTCGCCGGTTGTGCTGGCGGACTATGTTACCTTAGAACAAGGCACCGGCTGTGTTCACACCGCTCCCGGGCATGGGCAGGAAGACTTTGAGACGGGAATGAAATACGGGCTGCCGATTATTAGTCCGGTAGATCCTACCGGTCATTTTACGGCGGAGGGTGGTATTTTTGCCGGAATGTCGGTACAAGACGCCAATGTTCCGGTGATTAAAACATTAGCCGAACATGGCATGCTGCTTGGCAAAAGCACGGTAAAGCATCAGTATGCGCATTGCTGGCGCTGCAAGAATCCGATTATTTACCGGGCAACGGAACAGTGGTTTGCATCTGTAGACGGCTTTCGCGAGGAAGCGCTGCAGGCAATTAAAGCTGTGCAATGGATTCCTGCCTGGGGTGAAGACCGTATCCACAACATGGTTGCCGATCGGCATGACTGGTGCATTTCCCGGCAACGGGTCTGGGGCGTGCCAATTCCAATCTTCTACTGCACTAAATGCAATGAACATATTATTGATGATACGACCATTAACGCAGTGAAAGAACTGTTCCGTAAGGAAGGATCCGATGCCTGGTGGGCAAAAACCGCGAAAGAAATTCTGCCTGAAGGGTACAGCTGTCCCCACTGCGGCCATAGGGAGTTTCGTAAAGAAAGCGATATTATGGATGTTTGGTTTGACAGCGGTTCCAGTCATGCCGCCGTTTTAAAGCAGCATCCGGCGCTCCATTGGCCTGCCGACCTATATCTGGAAGGAAGTGATCAGCATCGCGGCTGGTTTCAATCCTCCCTGCTGACATCAGTGGCAACTCGCGGCACCGCACCATATAAGGCCGTCCTCACTCATGGCTTTGTTGTCGACGGCGAAGGCCGTAAAATGTCTAAGTCCGTTGGTAATGTGATTTATCCCCAGGAAGTAATTAAAAAATATGGCGCCGATATTTTACGCTTGTGGGTTGCATCCGCTGATTATCAAGCCGATATTCGAATTTCCAACGATATTTTAAAACAGCTGTCGGAAGTGTATCGTAAAATTCGTAATACCTTCCGCTATATTCTCGGCAATTTAAAAGACTTTGATCCTGAAGCCGATCAGGTTTCCTATCAGCAATTAACCGAAATTGATCGCTGGGCCTTGCTGAGATTGGAACAAGTCCGTGAACGGGTTACCCAAGCGTACGAAACTTATGAATTCCATTCTCTGTATCATACTGTTCATAATTTTTGTGCTGTTGATTTAAGTTCCATCTATTTGGATATTTTAAAAGACAGGGTTTATACGGCAGTCCCTGATTCTGTGGAACGGCGGTCAGCCCAAACAGTCATGTATCAGATTCTAACTACTTTAGTTCCGATGATTGCTCCGGTTCTGACCTTTACCGCCGAGGAAGCTTGGCAATACATGCCAAAAATCGAAACGATGCCGGAAAGTGTCCAGCTGGCTGAATGGCCGGCTGCTCACAGCGAATATCTGGACAGCGGGTTGGAAGCAAAATGGAACCGCATTCTCGCTATGCGCAGTGAAATTACCAAAGCGTTGGAAGCGGCCCGCCGGGCTAAAGTGATTGGTCATTCCCTGGATGCAGCGGTTGTTATTTATGCCGATGGCCAGGATTATGAGCAGCTTGCAGCAATCAGCCAGGATTTAGCCAGCATACTGATTGTTTCCACGGCCAGTATTGTGAACAATGTGGAAAGTGCTCCTGCCGATGCTTATCGTGCCCAGGAGATAAATCTGGCGGTCGTTGTTTCGCCGGCACAGGGAGAGAAATGTGAACGCTGCTGGATTTACAGTGATACTGTTGGACAGGATGAAAAGCAGCCGACACTCTGTCGCCGCTGTGCCAACGTAATGAGAAAACTGAAATAAGATTTTTTAGTGATTTAAAACCGGGATTAACTTCCGGTTTTTTTTCTTATTTTCGGCAATACTATTTTGGGAGGAATGGTCATGGAAAAAGAGGCAAAAACCGACATTATCAATTCACAGCTTGAACGGCTGCTTCAGCATCTCGAATCACTGCGCATTGCCCAGTACATCGAATTATTGGAACGCCCGCTCCGCTTGATCATGGTTAATTTTGTCGCTGGCTTAGCCCGTGGTTTGGGAATAGCAATTGGCGCAACGTTAATTTTTGCCGTTATGATTGAATTTCTCCGAAGATTGGTCTTGCTGCATATTCCCGGGATTGGCAACTTTATCGCCGAAATCATTCACATCGTAGAAATACGCAACGGACAATTTTAGCAAATCGCTTATTCAAAAAAGATTAAAGAGGTGTGTAGTATGACAAAAGATGTATTTGATTGTATGCGTGAAAGCCAGAGTACCCGCATGTTTCAACAGGAATCCATTCCAGACCCAACATTGACTCGTATCCTAGAGGCAGGTTGCTGGGCGCCAAGTGCAGGTAATCTTCAGCCTTGGTATTTTTATGTCATTAAAAATCAAGATGTTAAAGAAAAAGTAGCAAACGCGTGCTATGATCAGCATCAGGTTGAAGAAGCCCCTATAAGTATCGTCATCCTAGCGGACCCGGCACGTTCTAACGAGCAATACGGAGAACGGGGCGCACAACTGTATTGCTTACAGGATACAGCTGCGGCTGCAGAAAATATGATATTAGCAGCTGAAGGTTTAGGAATAGCTACCTGTTGGGTTGGCGCTTTTGATGAACGTGAGGTACAAGAGGCCGTAGAAGCGCCGCCTCGGTTACGCGCCGTTGCGATTATTTGTCTTGGATACAGTAATGAGGGAAATAACCAGCCAAAGGCAAGACTGCGGGTAGCCGATGTCACTAAATTTATTAATTAGGGGGGGCTATATTGGACCCTTCAATTTTGGCAAAGACAAAAAAACGGTTGGAATTCGAAAAAAAATTGATATTGGATCAAATTTCCCGCTTGGAAGAAACAGGTATTGATCAGACAATGTCCGACTCTCTCAGCGAGTTATCGGTTTATGATAATCACCCGGCTGACATCGGCGACGAACTGTTTGAACGCAGTAAAGACACTGCATTAATTGATAATGCCCAGGGAATTTTAGAAAAAATTGAAGCAGCCTTGGAGAAACTGGATAATGGATCCTATGGTTACTGCGACAAATGCGGCAAGCCAATTCCCCTGGAAAGACTGGATGCAATACCGTGGGTAGCGCAATGCGTTACCTGTCAAAATAATAGCGAAACCATTGATGCAACCCCGCGGCCGCTTGAAGAAGAAAGCTGGGAGCCACCGTTTCACCGCCATTAACGATATATAACAGAGTAAAAAGAAGCGTAATATGGATTACGCTTCTTTACGTTTGACTCTTTTTTAGGTATCATGTAAGTATTCGCCAATGTGTTTTCATACTAGATGTTAGAATAGGAGAGAGACCCCATGATTATATTTTTAACAGCGGCAATGATCATTGCCGCCGATCAGATATCAAAATATTACATCCAATCCCATATGCTCCCCGGAACATCAGCTCCGATAATACAGGACTTTTTCCATATCACCTACGTGTTAAATCCTGGCGCGGCCTTTGGAATGTTAGAAAATAAAACACTTTTTTTTATTTTTGTTGCTATTGTCCTGGTGCTTGCCGTTCTGTATTTTTATCCTAAAATACCGCATAAATGCAGTCTTTTACGCTTTGGCATCGGCCTGTTAACCGGCGGGGCAATTGGCAATGTAATTGATCGGATCCATTCCGGTTATGTCATTGACTTTTTTGATTTTCGCATATGGCCGGTGTTTAATATTGCAGATATCGCCATTGTTTGCGGCGTTGGCATTATTATTTATACTGTGGTTTGTTTATCACCGAAAGAGGCTGAAGCTAATGATTGCTAACAATAGAACCTATACGATAACGGAAGCTCAGGTTAATAAGCGTTTAGATGTATTTTTAAGCCAAATGCTAACGGAATTTTCCCGCTCCCATGTCCAAAAATTAATTATAGACCACCAAGTTACCGTAAATGGCCATCCGACAAAAGCCAATTATAAGCTGCGGTTAGAGGAACGTGTTGCAGTAGTGATTTCGGAAGGAAAGCCAATGGCAGTAGAACCGGAAAAGATACCGCTGGACATTCTATATGAGGATATCCAGGTTATTGTCGTTAACAAGCCCCGGGGCATGGTCGTTCACCCGGCAACCGGTAATTACAGCGGTACTTTGGTGAATGCACTGCTGGAGCACTGCAATGATTTATCAGGTATTAATGGGACGATTCGGCCAGGTATTGTACATCGGCTTGATAAAGATACTTCCGGCGTTATGGTAGCGGCAAAAACAGACCGTGCGCATATTAGTTTAGCCAAACAAATAAAGGAACGGACCGCTAGCCGACGCTATCTGGCCATCGTTCAGGGAAATATTAAGGAAGAGCAGGGCCTTATCAATGCACCAATCGGCCGCGATCCCAATGATCGTAAAAAGATGGCAGTTACCTTTACCAACAGCAAAACAGCTATTACAAATTTTCGAGTAATTAAACGTTTTGGTAAATATACTTTGGTTGAATGTAAACTGTTAACCGGAAGAACCCATCAAATCCGGGTACATATGACCTATATCGGCCACCCGGTAGTAGGAGATCCTAAATATGGCCCGGGGAAATCCCCCTTTTCCATACAGGGACAGGCACTCCATTCCACAGAGCTAACCTTTGAACACCCGACGACCGGTCAAAAATTGATTTTCTCAGCGCCCATGCCTGCCGATATGCAGGATATATTAAATTCACTTACCAAAAAAAAATAGCTTCAAGAGAGGGATTGTCATGAAAAAATTAGTAGAAAAAACGGTAATTATGGATACTCAGGCAATTAAACGAGCACTTACCCGCGTGGCCCATGAAATTATTGAAAAAAACAAAGGCGTTGCCAATTTAGTTTTAATTGGTATACGGACCCGGGGAGTTCCGATTGCCGAACGCATAGCTAACGAAATAGAAAAGATCGAAGGCGTGCGAGTGCCCGTGGGAATTTTGGACATAACTCTTTATCGCGACGACTTATCGACGCTAAGTTATCAGCCAATTGTTCACGCCACACAAATTCCCGTAAATATTAATGGGAAAAGATTAGTTCTTATTGATGATGTTCTCTATACCGGACGAACTGTCCGGGCTGCACTCGATGCGATTATTGATATCGGCCGTCCCGAAGTAATAGAACTAGCGGTATTGGTTGATCGTGGTCATCGTGAGTTGCCGATTCGCGCCGATTTTGTGGGGAAAAATGTTCCTACTTCCCGCAAGGAGGTTGTAAGCGTTCAACTGGAAGTCATTGATAAATCTGAACAAGTCATGATCGAAGAAATTGTTGAATAATTATAATGGGCTGCATCCTTAGGATGCAGTCCATTTCAGAATGTAGACAAAAGCACAATCACTCCTGGGAATATGGTAAAATAGAACCATAGCTGGGAGTGATTTTATTGTAGGGGTCGCCAGCAAAACGCAGATTTCGTACGCTAAGGGAATTTTTACAACATTTGTATTGTCGGTTGCTTATGTATGAAGCCTGGCAAATAAAAAGTTACGCCCTGCTGTCCGATATGAATAGCAAGAGCGCTTTGCTGTTCACTTCCATTATTTTTTATTGTTATCCCCAACAACATGTTCGAAACCAAAGCGTCTGTAATTATCCCAAAAAAGGCTACGATCTTCAGGAAATTGCGATGGTTCACTCAGGCGCTTTTGTTCATAAAGCGATTCTTCCTTCGGACGTTCTTCCACCAGCAGATCTTGGCATTGCTTGAGAAGCTCCGCTCCTTTGGAAGAGTTAGCCAAGATAAGCGATACTCCCAAAGGGTCAAACCATTCAGGGCAATATTTCTCAATTCCCCAATAATCCGCAATAGTCAAATCAGAAACGCGATGGACATCAGTAAACCGGCACTGCGAACAGGAAGGACGTGTGATAGCCCCAACTTTAAAGAATAACTGGTAAAAACGGTCATCCTCTTTTATTTCCGGGCTTTTTTCTGTAGTAAAGAGGAGCCCTTTGTTGCTATTTGCACGACTCCACCCGGCTTTCTTCGAACGAAATTGTACACTGGCCAGCTTCCCACCATTTTCTTTTTCCAATAACCATTTATATTCCTCCCAGATTAGCGGGCTTGGAATACTGTGACAAATCAAATCGCAAATATACAGCTTTTTCGTAAGCGGTGAATTACCCATAACTGCGCGCAACCCGGCTGCTTGGCAAGGGGTGCCGGTGAACAAAACGTTATAACCCTCTTGCAAATCAGCCTTAATCTCAGCGAAGGTATTACCCATATCGCTCTGCACATATTTAGAAATCCGCATCCGATCACGCTGCTCAGACGTTTCCGCCCGCCGATGAAGAATACGGAAGCCCTCATCATAATCTACTCCATAAACAACGCCATTCTGCCCGAGAATAACATCAGAAATAGCAGTAAATGCGCCGCCAGATGTGGATTGCCGCAAAACCTCCTTTGATTTATGACGCGCCACGTAAAAGCAGGGGATACCACTTTCTTTGTAATTGCCTTCACGTGTCACCGGACAGATTTCGATACATCTGCCACAATCAACGCAAAGAAATTGATTGATATTAGGATATAGAAAACCTTCCTCATCCGGACTCATCGCAATAGCATTTTGG
Source organism: Veillonellales bacterium (assembly GCA_039680175.1). Classification (NCBI taxonomy): domain Bacteria; kingdom Bacillati; phylum Bacillota; class Negativicutes; order Veillonellales; species Veillonellales bacterium. The sequence goes on from JBDKTO010000074.1 coordinate 231,788, forward strand.
GGACAGATTTGCTCACAGGCACCGCATCCGCAGCAGTCTTCTCTTTTAGAAAACACCGAAATCATCGATATACCTCCCTAAGAATTTTGATGGTATCAATCTTTTTATCTCGAATGGGTTGTACAAATTCCAATTCTAACACCTCATAAATATCATACACAACAACATAATATATCGAGTTAAGTATGATGTAAAGAATGGTAGCTAGTTCTTTATCAATCCCAGCAACGTCAAAGACTTGTTGTATAAGGATTTGACGTTATAATGGTTTACCTGGCATGGGCAGTAACTTGGCGGTGAATGTTCGCTATGGACTTGATCGAGTTTGCCATACTTTACTTGCCTTTCTCATTCAAAAATGTCACTTTACGCTTTTGCGTAAAGTGACATTTTTGTCTACGGTTTGAAATGGGCTGCACCATCAGGATGCAGCCCATTTCTTATCGATTTAATAACTTAGCAACGTAATCTGCTTTAGGCGTAACATAGATAGTATTCTGGCGCTCATAAATAACGAATCCGGGCTTAGCTCCCGACGGTTTTTTTACATGTTTTCGCCGGGTGTAATCAACCGGTACATTGGCCGATTCACGGGCTTTACTAAAGTATGCCGCAAGCTGAGACGCTGCTTTCATCCCGCTTTCCGTTGGCGCTGCCGAATCGCAGCGCAGAATAACATGAGAGCCGGGAATATCTTTAGTATGAAACCAGAGATCGTTGGGCCGGGCAAGTTTAAAAGTTACAAAATCATTTTGACGGTTGTTTTTGCCAATGATAATAATAGAACCGTCCTGAGCAATTGCCTCGGTCGGCGAAACCGGAACCGGGGAAGCTCGCCGCTTTTTTCCTGCGAGCTTGATATATCCGGCAGCGCTTAATTCTTCTCTAATATCGGAAAGCTCGGCAGAAGCTAAAGTGGTAGTAAGAGCAACCTCAATCGTTTCTAAATAGTCAAATTCCTGCTGACAATGGCTCAACTGAACAGCGAGGGATTCTTTCGCTCTTTTGAGCTTATTATATTTTGTATAATAAGTCCGGGCATTTTCCAATGGTGTCAACCTTGATTCAACAGGAATAGTAATCAACTGTTCATCCGGTTTGTCGCTGAACAGATTCGCAACAATAACCTGTTCTTTCCCGTGGGGAATATTATACAAATTCGCCATTAAAAGATCACCGTATTGACGAAAGGAATCAGCATCCTCTGCTTCGGCGAGCTCCTGATGCAAAATGGTCCGCTTACGTTCCAACCGGTTTAATTCAGTGGAAATAATTCTTACGAGTAACACTTGCTCAGGTGAAATATGATTGCCTGATAAGCCGGCTGCAAATTCAGCCGCATTACTCATTGAGGAATAGGAAGTAAAGCCGGAAGCATATTCTGCCTGCAAGTGACCGGGCTGAAACGCTGTTATAGCAATACACCGGTTGTTATAATCGGCAACGACCGTCGGCGAAGTTTCATTATTCTGCAACGGTTGAATTAAACTTTGTATCGCATCTGCCAGGGAGTCGTAATCGGCCTGATCCAGGGATTTAACATCAATGTCACAAGGCAGTCCGGCCCGCCAGATTATTTCTCGCGCGGTAACCGGACCAATGCCGATGCCGGCGGCAACAATTGACTTTGACAGTTTTCCTGTTATTTGAGTCACGGAGTGTAGAAATTCTGCAATAGGTTCTGTAAGAATATTACACTGTGATTGGCCGGGGGGAAATATGTATTCTTTTCCCGGCAGGACTTGCCGATAACGGCTCATATTTACACTAACCCGTTTAATCGCGTCGATGACAACATGATTGTGGGTAAAAATAATATTACTGTGCTTCCCCATTAATTCAGCAATCAGATAGCTAGTCGTAATCATCCCGTGTTCATCCCGTACGTCCACCGCCAGCGAGACGACTCTGTCTAAATTGTGCTGGGAAATACCGGCAATCCGTCCATCGGCCAAATGCTTCCGCAACAGCATACAAAAAGCCGGAGGTGTTGCGGGATTTTCCGGTACCGAAGTTGCGATATGAATACGGGGGCGTTCCGGATTTGCCGAAATAACCAGGCGGATATCTTCCCCTGATTGTCTGACCCAAATAATTAAGGTGTGCTTATCAAGTTGAAATATCTTACTGATTCGCCCGCCGGCAAGCCGATCATTTAACTCAAAGACAAGTGGTGAAAGAGAAAAGCCATCAAGATTCATTTTAACCTCCCAAGCCTAAGCAACTCACATATGCCGCAAGACGATATTGCGTCCGGCAGAATATGTCTTACCGATTATAAATTCTCATTAGTATACCATTATTTCCAACAACCGGTCAAACCAGGTCTAATTATATTTCTTTAGGAATAACATGGATAAAGAAAAACACTGATTAGCGAGGTGCTGGGATTGAACGGGAAAAACTGGTACGCACGTACAGCTCAGGAAGTACTTGCGTTTTGGAAAAGCAACGGGGAAAATGGCTTGTCGACTTCTGAAATAAAAGCCAGATTGCATGAATTTGGTTATAATGAAATGGAAGAAAGGAAAACTACAGTTTGGTGGGAGCGCTTTTTAGCACAATTTCAGGATTTTATGGTATTAGTGTTGATGGCTGCAACACTAATTTCTGCATTTTTAGGGGAATATGCGGACGCCATAACCATTTTAGCCATTGTAATTATTAATGCCATTTTAGGCTTTATGCAGGAATATCGGGCCGAACAATCAATGCAGGCTTTAAAAAAAATTGCTGCGCCCACAGCCCGGGTAATGCGGAATGGTACACTGCAGCAAATACCTGCCCGGGAAGTGGTGCCTGGGGATCTGCTGATGTTAGAAGCAGGCGATAAATTAGCTGCCGACGGCAGACTTTTTCTGTCGCAAAACCTGGAAGTAGAAGAAGCAGCCTTAACCGGGGAGTCTCTGCCCGTACGTAAATTTGCCGATAAACTGTACAGCGAAGATAGTTCCCTCGGCGATCGCAAAAATATGGTTTATGCCGGTACCAGTGTGTCCCGGGGGCGGGGCAGAGCAGTCGTCTGCTCCACGGGAATGGCAACCGAAGTAGGGCATATCGCCGGTATGATTCAAGCAGCAGAACACGAATCTACTCCTCTGGAAAAGCGCCTGGAATATTTAGGACGATGGCTGGTCTGGGGATGCTTAGGTATTTGCCTGGTAATGGTTATTACCGGAGTTGCTAAAGGAGAATCTCTCTTCTTAATGTGCATGTCGGGTATAAGTCTGGCCGTAGCGGCCATTCCGGAAGGATTGCCGGCTATCGTTACGGTGGCGCTGGCACTAGGCGTACAGCGGATGATCAAGCGGAATGCCATCGTCCGCAAACTTCCCGCCGTCGAAACTCTCGGCTGCACAACAGTAATTTGTTCCGATAAAACAGGAACTCTTACGCAGAATGCCATGACGGTAAAAAAAATATTTGCCAATGATACTTTATTTGACGTTACCGGGACAGGATATGATATAAAAGGAGGGTTCCTGGTTCATCAGCAAGAATTAAATGCCAAAGAAAACAAGGTCTTGCAACAGTGCCTGACAATTGGCGCTTTATGCAATAACAGTATGTTAAAACGAAATAATGCGGGCATAACCGGTTTATGGCGCCGCAGACATGACAGCGCCTGGTCCATTGAAGGCGATCCAACGGAAGGGGCATTATTGGTAGCTGCCGCTAAAGCAGGCATCTGGCAGTCCGAATTGGAAAAAACACAGCAGCGCATCAGCGAATTTCCCTTTGAATCGGAACGCCGCCGCATGTCGGTGATTTATGAAAATAAGGGTTCTTATCAATTGTATGTGAAGGGAGCGCCTGATACAATTCTGGGAATGTGCTGTGCTTACAGTAAAGAGGGCAGAGAGGTGCCTCTGTCAGCCCAAATTATCGCTGCCATTTCCGCCGCACATAATCAAATGACACAGCAGGCGCTCCGCGTTTTAGCCGTTGCTTATCGCCTAATCAGTAAAACCGATGCGGCGATACCGGATGAGTCGGTTGAAACGAAGCTGGTGTTTGCCGGCTTGATTGGCATGATTGATCCGCCCCGGGAAGAGGCAAGACAGGCAATTGCTCTTTGTCGTCAAGCCGGCATTAAAACAATTATGATCACCGGCGATCATCGCAATACAGCCGTTGCCGTTGCCCAGGAGCTGACCATGTATAGTGAAGGGGTTCATTTGGCTCTGACAGGTAAAGAGCTTGATTGTTTAAGCAATGATGAATTGGGGAAAATAGTAAATCAGGTAACCGTATACGCCCGGGTATCACCATCGCATAAATTGCGAATTGTCCGGGCCTTGAAAAACCAGGGCCATATTGTCGCAATGACAGGTGATGGAGTGAACGATGCTCCGGCAATTAAAGAAGCGGATATTGGAATCGCCATGGGGCGGACCGGCACGGATGTAACCAAAGAAGCATCGGCGATGATTCTGGCTGATGACAATTTTGCTACAATTGTTGCCGCCATAGAAGAAGGCCGTGGTATTTATGACAATATCCGAAAGTTTATCCGCTATTTATTATCCTGCAATATGGGAGAAGTTCTCACCATGTTTATTGCTTCCGTGGCCGGATTGCCAATGCCGTTGCTGCCGGTGCAGATTCTCTGGGTAAATTTAGTAACCGATGGGCTGCCGGCTATGGCGCTGGGAGTCGATCATAATGATCATGACATTATGAACCGTCCACCGCGAAATCCGGCAGAAAGCCTGTTTTCCCGCGGACTAAGCCGTAAAATAATTACTCGCGGGTTTCAAATCGGCTGTTCTTCTGTGTTCGTATTTGCCGCCGCTTATTTTTTAAAAAATGATTTAGCCCTGGCGCAGACGATGGCCCTTACAACTTTAGTTTTTTCCCAGATGTTTCACGTTTTTGATTGCCGCTCGGAAATATTTACGATATTCGAAGTTGGGTTTTTACGCAATAAATATCTTATTGCGGCAGCAGGTTCTTCGCTTATTATGCAGCTGCTCGTGATTTATACTCCTTTTCTACAAGCAATATTTGGCACGGTGCCTATGGGCGTATATGATTGGACGCTTGTATTAACAGTATCCGGCTGGACATTTTTGCTTAATTTGTTAAAACATCTTTTTTTCCGTCGTTATGTTGCACGTTCCGTACTGAACAAGATACAATAATACAGAGAATGGTTCACTTTGGAGGGTATTGATATGAAATTCAAATTCAGCAAATGGCAGGGCGCAGGTAATGATTTTGTAATTGTAAACGGATTTGAAGAAAAAATCGAAGATTATAAGCAAACCGCCAGAGAAATATGTGACCGTCACTTTGGCGTAGGCGCTGATGGATTGGTACTGATTTTACCATCGGATACAGCTGATTTTCAGATGCGGATTTTTAATTCAGACGGCAGTGAAGCCGAAATGTGCGGCAATGTAACTCGCTGTGTGGCCCGTTACGTTTATGAAACAGGTTTAACCGCGAGTAAAAAAATCACTTTGGAAACCAAGGCGGGTCTGATTAAACCGGAATTGATCTTAGCAGAAGACGGCATGATTCGTACTGTTCGTGTAGACATGGGAGAACCCCGCTTAAGCCGCGGCCAAATTCCCATGACCGGTAATCCGGCGAAACAGCCGATAAACATTCCGTTGCAGATCGCTGATACTGCTTATTCTATTACCTGCGTTTCCATGGGAAATCCCCATTGTGTTATTTTTGTCAACGATGCAGCAGCAATTGATTTAATGGCAACCGGTTCCATGATTGAAACGAATCCGCTCTTTCCGAAAAAAACGAATGTCGAGTTTGTCCAAGTTCTGGCAGAAGACAAAATACGCATGCGAGTCTGGGAACGGGGTGCCGGCATTACTATGGCTTGCGGTACCGGTGCCTGTGCCGCTGCCGTTGCCGCGATATTAAATAACAAAATTAACCGGACGACAGTTGTTGAGCTTGATGGCGGACAACTGGTCATTGAGTGGGCTGGGGATAATCACGTGTATATGTCGGGGCCGGCAGTAGAAGTCTTTCGTGGAGTTTATCTAAACAGATAAATATAATACTATTTTTCATACTTCAGGGCTTAACCGCCCTGTTTTTGTGCCGGTGAAAAAAGGAATTAAACGAAGAGAGTAGAAGTATTTTTAAATAAATAGGACTAATTATAAAATATACCGTCAATAATAACATACGCAAAGGAAGGTGCGACTTATAGTGTTAAAAAGCATGACCGGCTTTGGCCATGGTGAATACATGGACGAAAGCTATCGCTTTACAGCGGAAATTAAAGCAGTCAATCACCGTTATAATGAGATTGCCATTCGAATGCCAAAAAATTTAGGCGCATTAGAAGATAAAATCCGCCGAACCGTTGCAAGTTCCTTACGTCGCGGTCGTATTGATGTATTCATTACTGCGGATGAATATGGACAAAAGAAACGCCGCATAAGGGTTGACAAAGAATTAGCGATCGCTTACCATAATGCAATGAAGGATTTGGCAGAATTGCTGAATGCTTCGGCGGGTGATGATATCTATCAGATTGCCCAATATCCTGAGGTGCTTAAAGTTGAGGAAGCTGCAGAAGATATTGAAGCTTTATGGTCAAAGCTGGCTCCGGCGATTGACACGGCGGTAGCCAATCTCATGTCCATGCGGCTGGCCGAAGGAGCCAATATTCAAAAAGATTTATTGGCACGTATTGAAAAACTGGAGAAACACATTTTGCTAGTAGAAGAGAATGCCCCGCGAATCGTAATGGATTATCGTGAGAAGCTGCTAGGCCGGATGCGGGAAGTTTTAGCGACAGTCGGAGCAGAACCTGATGACACTCGTTTACTGCAGGAAGCCGCATTATTTGCGGACCGCACTAATTTTACCGAAGAATTAGTACGGCTCCACAGTCACTTAGCCCAGTTTAAGACGACCTTGCTGGCCGACGAGGCTGTTGGTCGCAAACTGGATTTTATCGTACAGGAAATTAATCGTGAAACCAATACGATTGCGTCCAAAGCAAATGACTTTACAATCGCTAAAGTAGTGGTAGAAATTAAAAGTGAAATTGAGAAGGTCAGAGAGCAGATTCAGAACATAGAGTAATAATATAACACTCAGAGAAAATGGATTCTAATAGAAAATAGGGGGATTTTATTCATGGAAATTAAACTTATTAACATTGGCTTTGGCAATATTGTTTCCGCTAACCGTATTGTCTCCATTGTCAGTCCCGAATCTGCTCCGATTAAGCGCATCATCCAGGAAGCTCGCGATCGCGGTATGCTGATTGATGCTACGTATGGCCGGCGTACCCGTGCCGTTATTATCGCTGACAGTGATCACGTAATTTTATCGGCGGTACAGCCTGAAACTGTCGCGCATCGCTTAGTAAGCAAAGATACCAGCGATGACACTGCCGAGTAACACAGTGAGGAAGGAGAAATTTATGGCGCAGCAAGGAGTTTTGCTTATTCTTTCCGGTCCGTCAGGTGCAGGGAAGGGAACGGTGTGCCGGGAACTGCTGCGTAGCTGCTCTAAATTGAACTATTCTATTTCAGCAACTACCCGCCAGCCGCGAACCGGAGAAGTAAATGGAGTGAATTATTGGTTTCGATCGCCTGAGCAATTTAAGAATATGATTAAAGCCGATGAACTGTTAGAATGGGCTGAAGTTTATGGAAATTTCTATGGAACACCTCGCCGTCATGTATCGGAGTTGTTAGTCCATGGTGAGGATGTTGTACTGGAAATTGATATACAGGGAGCTATGCAAGTAAAAGAAAAATTTGCTCAGGGAGTTCTTGTTTATATTATTCCTCCTTCACTTGATGAGTTGGCTAACCGTATCTATAAACGTGGTACTGATAGCTTAGAGTCAATAAAAAAGCGCTTGAATTGTGTTAATGATGAACTATCTTATGTGAATAACTATGATTATGTGGTAGTGAATGATGAAGTCAGCCAAGCTGTTGAAAAAGTTCAAACCATTCTAAGCGCTGAGAAGTGCCGGGTATCGCGGAATCAGGATTTGATTCGCTGTATTCATAAATCCAATAACACATAGCAGGGGGAATTCGATGATTTATCCATCGGTAGACACATTAGTCGATAAAGTCGACAGCAAATATACATTAGTGGTACTGGCAGCGAAGCGGGCGCGTGAACTTATGGATGGGGCTGCGCCTTTGGTGGAAAGTAAATCCCATAAGCAGGTAACGGTTGCTTTGCAGGAAATATCACAGGAAAAAATCTCTTATGAACGCACCAAAACAGGAATTAAATAGGAGGCCGCCATGTTAACAAACCTGAAAATTGTTTTGGGCGTAACAGGCGGGATTGCTTCTTATAAAGCGGTTGAACTGGTTAGCCGTTTAAAAAAAGCCGGTGCTTCCGTCCATGTTATTATGACTGAGGCAGCGACTAAATTTGTTACGCCTTTAACCTTTCGTGAAATCAGCGGCAATCCGGTTGTTACCAGTATGTGGACAGAATCGCCTGCCTGGAATGTTGAACATATAGCTTTAGCAAATTTGGCTGATTTATTTGCTGTAGTTCCGGCTACCGCCAATATCATCGGCAAAATTGCCAATGGAATTGCCGATGATATGTTGTCCACAACTATTATGGCTACCCAAGCTCCGGTTTTATTGGCGCCGGCAATGAATAGCAATATGTATTTAAATGCCATTGTGCAACAAAATTTGGCCCGCTTAAAACAATCCGGCTATCATATTATTGAGCCGGACTGGGGGAAATTGGCCTGCGGCACGGAAGGACCGGGACGGTTGCCGGAACCTTCCGTCATTTTTGAAAAGATAACGAGTTTATACCGAGCTGCTCATACCTTTGCCGGGAAAAAAATTTTGGTTACCGCAGGCGGTACCCGTGAACCCATTGATCCGGTGCGCTATATAGGCAACAGATCCAGCGGTAAAATGGGCTACGCACTGGCCACTGCGGCTGCAGCCCGCGGCGCGGAGGTTATCCTGATTTCAGGACCCACAAGTCTGCCTGATCCTGCCGGCGTATTTGTCAAACATATTGAAACGGCGCAGGAAATGCGTCAGGCAGTCCTAGCGGAATACGACAGAATGGATATCATCATCAAGGCTGCTGCGGTAGCGGATTACCGGCCGATGTCTCCAAGCGTTCATAAAATAAAAAAGGCCGATGAAACTTTGACTTTGACTCTGGAAAAGAATCCGGATATTTTGCTGGAATTAGGGCAAAAAAAACAGCATCAAATATTAATTGGCTTTGCCGCAGAAACCCAGGAATTAATTGGCAATGCTTCGCTGAAACTGGCAAAGAAAAATTTGGATATGGTTATCGCCAATGATGTTACTTTGCCGGGAGCCGGCTTTAATTCCGATACAAATATTGTTAAAATATTATATCGCGACGGTCGTATTGAGGAGCTTCCCCAGCTGCCCAAGCAAGAAATTGCTGAACGTATACTTGAAAAAGTATTTGAGTTTTTGTAGAAAAAGGTTGATTTTTTTACCGGTTTAATTTAAAATCATATATATTGAAAAATACATACAATATGCTCATCAAGAGTTGGCGGAGGGACTGGCCCGATGAAACCGCGGCAACCATTTGGCTGTGCCAAAACGGTGCCAATTCCTGCAGATTTTCTGCAAGATGGGAGAGTGACTATCGCCCCTCCTGCCAATGCAATGGGAGCTTTTTTTTTAAGATTTTCTCCTGCTAAAGTTTTGGATTGCCTTTTTAAAACAGGCGTTTGACCTTTTAACAGGATATTATGAAAGGAAGGTGCAGTATGGAAAACAAGCGTGTACTATTTACATCCGAATCGGTAACCGAAGGCCATCCGGATAAAATTGCCGATCAGATTTCCGACAGCGTGCTGGATGCAATTATTGCCCAGGATCCAATGGGCCGTGTTGCTTGCGAAACACTTATCACAACTGGTATCGTGCATGTTGTGGGTGAAATTACAACCAATTGTTATGTCGATATTCCCAAAATTGTTCGGGATACAATCAGAGATATCGGTTATACGCGGGCAAAATTTGGCTTTGACTGTGATACTTGCGGCGTCATGGTTTCCATTGACGAACAATCGCCGGATATTGCTTTAGGCGTCGACAAAGCTTTGGAAGCAAAAAAAGGGCAAATGGATGCGATTGAAGCAATTGGTGCCGGTGATCAAGGCATGATGTTTGGTTATGCCACCAATGAAACACCGGAATATATGCCTTTAACCATCGCTCTGGCCCACAAATTGGCCCGCCGTTTAGCAGAAGTACGGAAAAATAATGAACTCGACTATTTGCGGCCTGACGGAAAAACTCAGGTAACGGTTGAATATGTGGATGGTAAGCCGGTAAGAATTGATACAATCGTAATTTCAACTCAGCATAGTCAGGATGTTGAGTTAGCGACGATTGAGAAAGATCTGATTGAAAAAGTCATTTTGCCGATTGTTCCGGCTGAATTGCTGGATAGCAAGACAAAATATTACATCAATCCTACCGGCCGTTTTGTCGTAGGCGGTCCGCAAGGCGACTCCGGTTTAACCGGCAGAAAAATTATCGTTGATACTTACGGCGGTATGGCGCGCCATGGAGGCGGTGCATTTTCCGGCAAGGATCCAACAAAAGTGGATCGTTCCGCCGCTTATGCCGCTCGCTATGTAGCAAAAAATGTAGTCGCTGCCGGTTTAGCGGATAAATGTGAAATACAGTTGGCCTATGCAATTGGCATTGCCCGTCCTGTTTCGATTATGGTTGAAACCTTTGGCACGGCGAAAGTGGCTGAGCAGTTAATCAAAACACTGATTGAAAAACATTTCGATTTACGTCCTGCAGGTATCATTAAGACATTAGATCTGCGGCGTCCCATCTATCGTCAAACCGCAGCCTATGGGCATTTTGGCCGCACGGATATTGATTTGCCCTGGGAGAGAACCGACAAAGCAGAGCTATTACGCCGCGAGGCACATCGGTAAAATGAATATTCTTCGGCAGGTATTTTATATTGTCTGACGAATGATAGAATTATAGAGTTGAAATGCAAAAAGGGGACTTTAAGTAGTTCCCCTTTTCTGTTTATTAATAAAGGATGATTGATAAAAGTATGGGGCGTATCGCGGAAGTATTAATAAATATAGCGGCGAAAGGTATTAATAAGCCGTTTTCCTATCTCCTGCCCGATGAATTTGGCTTTTTATCTGTCGGCTGGAGAGTGCTGGTTCCATTTGGGCCACGCCAATTGGAAGGGTTTGTAATGAATGTAACGGCTGGGGATACTAGCGGGTTAAAACCGATTTTTGACGTGTTAGACAGTTCCGTATGGTTTAATGACAACATGCTGAAAACCGCCGAATGGATTTCAGACTATTATCTATGTACCTTAGCGGAAGCCATGCGCCTTTTCATCCCGGGAAAGTCGGGAATTAAAGCTCAAACACACTATCGTATTCACGAAGCAGTAGATGCGCCGCAGGTGATTGCACATTTGTCTGCCAAAGCGGATTTTCAGCGTCAGCTATTCGAATACCTGAAAGGCAACGGACCAACTAATATCACTGTATTAAAAAAAAAATTCGGTCCTCATAGCTTACCGGCATTGCAGCAGCTTTTACGTAAAAAACTAATCGTCGCGGACTATACGGCAACGGCCAGACTTCGTGCTAAATATAAGTCTGTTGTCGAACTGGCAATCAGCCCTGATGCTGCCGCTATAGCCGCGGCCAGACTTTCCGGCAAACCGGCTCAGCTTCGGCTTTTCTTCGCATTATTGGCAAAAGGTTCATTGGAACATTCCGATTTAGCGCAAATAAAGGCAAGCCGCGCTACGGTTAAAGCGCTGGTGCAGGCAGGAATTGCTGTGATCCGCCAGGTTCAAGTCATACGAAATACCTATAATGAAAAGCAGTCTGTCCCTGCCAATATTACCTTAACCGCTGAACAGCAGCAGGCAGTAGCAAAAATAAGTTCTGCGATAAAGTCTCAACGGTTTCATTCGTTCCTGCTGCATGGAATTACCGGCAGCGGTAAAACCCAGGTTTATATCGAAGCAGTTGCGCTGGTAAGACAAAATAATCGGCAAGCAATCGTTCTGGTTCCGGAGATTGCTTTAACCAGTCAAATTGTGTTTCGTTTTCGCAGCCGTTTCGGCGACGATGTGGTCGTGATTCACAGCAAGTTGTCTGCCGGTGAACGGGCTGATGCCTGGCAACGGCTGCATTATCAGCAAGCAGGTATTGTTATCGGCGCCCGTTCCGCTATTTTCGCACCTCTTTTCGACATTGGCATTATCATTATCGATGAAGAACATGAATTTACGTATAAGCAGGAAGAGACTCCCCGCTATCACACTCTTGCGGTTGCCATGACCCGTGCCAGAATGGCGGATGCAATTGTGGTTATGGGAAGCGCCACTCCTTCGGTGGAAACTTATTATAACGCATTGCAGCACAAACACACACTGCTGCCTATGATCAATCGTATCAATCACTCTGCACTGCCTCAGGTACAAGTAGTTGATATGAGGGAGGAGCTGCGTGCAGGACGGCGCAGTGTACTTTCCGCACCGTTGAAGGAACTGCTGAATGAAACATTCAGCCGGCAGGAGCAGGCTATTATTCTATTAAATCGCCGCGGCTATTCTACTTTTGTATTGTGCCGGGAATGCGGTCATGTTATGCGCTGTCCCCATTGTTCCACATCCTTGGTCTACCATGCAGCCGGCAACTATCTTCGCTGCCATTATTGCCAGTGGACCGAACAAGTTCCTGATGTTTGCCCGGCTTGCCGCAGCCGGTATATCCGCTATTTTGGCACAGGTACGCAAAAGCTCGAAGAAGAATTCCGCCAGCAGTGGCCCTATATCCGGATGATTCGTATGGATCAGGATACAACCGGTAAAAAAATGTCCCATCATAAAATATTAGCTGCTTTTGCCAAAGGCAGCTATGATGTTTTGCTTGGCACTCAGATGGTCGCCAAAGGACACGATATAGACAATGTCACAGCAGTCGGCATTATTTCCGCCGACACGGCGCTTAATTTACCTGACTTTCGGGCGGCCGAACAAACCTTCGATTTATTAACCCAAGCAGCCGGTCGAGCGGGAAGGGGGATAAAGCCGGGAAGAGTTGTGGTACAAACCTATAATCCGGATCATTACGCAGTACAAACAGGAGCGATGCAGGATTATCTTTCTTTTTATAAAACAGAAATCAGCTATCGTCATGATCTGGGTTATCCTCCCTTTGGGCAGTTGATCAAGTTTACGATAGTATCCAGCGACGAAAATATTTCCTGCCGTCAGGCAGCATTGACAGCGGAAGAGTTAAGATCCGGCTTAGATGATTTACCCAATATTGAAATCATCGGTCCGTTTAAAGCCCCAATAGCAAAAATTAACGACATGTATCGTATGCAGCTCCTTATCAAATCTCCGGGAATGGATATCGTCAAAACTCGTTTAAATCATATGGATATTGTTTCTCGGTCCAATATTATCATTGATGTCGATCCAGTAAACGTAATGTAATCATTCAAACAAGTACGGATGTATTTTATAAGATTAGGGGATTTTATAAGTAGGACAAGCTCCTACCCATAGATTTTTTTATCTTTCTATGATAAAATTTCCCCAGGGTCAATTATTTTAACATTTACCCGCATTTTGTGTTGCCTGAATGGCAATCAACAATAAGGAGGACCAATATGGCAGTCCTAGAAATAAAACAAGCCGGCGATAAAATTTTAAAAGAGCACTGTGCTCCTGTAGCAAAAGTCGACAGAAGAATAAGGCAGATGCTGGATGATATGGCGCAGACCATGTACGCCGCCGATGGGGTCGGACTCGCCGCACCTCAGGTCGGTTTAGCGCTGCGAGTTGTTGTGGTTGATGCCGGTGATGGCCTAATTGAGCTAATTAATCCGGTAATAGTCAATTCAGAAGGGTCTGAACAAGGGACGGAAGGCTGTTTAAGCATCCCGGGAGTCTATGGAGAAGTGGAACGCTGTAGTAAAGTTACGGTGGAAGGGCTGAATCGATTTGGGAAAAAGGTCCAAGTTGAGGGAACCGGCCTCCAGGCTCGTGCTTTGCAGCATGAAATTGACCATCTGGAAGGCATATTGTTTATTGAACTCGCAAAAACGATTTGCCGGGAGAACAGCTAAATGTCAAGTTGCCGTATCGTATTTATGGGAACGCCGGACTTTGCCGTTCCCTGCCTGGACATGCTGGTAAGGGAACAGTATGATGTGATTGCCGTAGTCACTCAGCCTGACCGTCCGCAAGGCCGTGGTCAAAAATTAACGGCTTCACCAGTTAAGCAAGCCGCTCTGCACTATAATCTGCCTGTTCTGCAGCCGGAGAAAATTAAATCCCCGGACTTTGAAGCTAGACTGGCTCTGTTGCAACCTGATGTGATCGTTGTTGTTGCCTTTGGTCAGTTTTTGTCTCAAACTATCTTAAACCTTCCCCCCTGGGGCTGTATAAATGTCCATGCATCGCTGCTCCCTCAATATCGCGGGGCTGCTCCGATTCATTGGGCGGTCATTCAGGGTGAAAAGTATACAGGTGTAACGACTATGTACATGGATAGTGGGATGGATACCGGTGATATGATTTTAAAAGCGGAAGTTCCCATTGAGCCGGAAAATACCACAGGCGATATTCATGATAAATTAAAAGAGGTGGGAGCCGCTGTTCTCAAAAAGACACTTACACTGATCAAAAATCGCCAGGGGCCCCGCACTCCCCAGAATTCAAAGTTTGCCAGTTATGCTCCCCTGTTAACCCGCGAGCTCGAACGTATTCATTGGAGCCAGTCGGCTGTTTCCATTCACAATCTTGTACGCGGCCTTAATCCATGGCCGGGATCCTTTTGTTTGTTCCAGGGGAAATCACTAAAAATTCGGCAAACTCGTTTGGCGGAACCGGGAAGTTCTGCTGCTAATCACCCCGGCCGGATATCCCGTCTAACCAACGCTGGCTTCGTTGTGGAAACAGGACAAGGATTTATCGAAATTCTTGTCGTTCAGCCGGAAAGCAAACGTAGCATGAATGCCAATGACTATGCCAACGGATATAATATCACCGTCGGAGACGTATTGGAATAGAAGGTGAGTAGTATGATTGAAGTGATGGTTCGTCCTAAAAAACGATTGTTCATCGCCCTTATTTTAGTCAGCCTATCTTTGGCAGCATTATCAACCTATGGATTATGGATGGTAAGCTTCCCGGGTTTAGCAAATATCAGTGCCTATTTGCCCTTTATCTTAGGCGGCTTATTAGCTGCCGTAATTTTAGTGATTGCTTTTGGCGTCATTGGCATTATCTTTGCTATTTTAGGGTTTCCTACACTCGGCGTTTTTCAGGGACCTGCCTGGTCGGCAGTCAATCTTCTATTTCCCATGGCCATTTGCCTGGGGAAATTATTTGATGTAGATAAGGAGAGAGTGGAACGCTCCTTTATCGAGGTCAGCAATCATCTTATACGTCAAAAAAACATAAAAGTGTCTCCGGACAAGCTTTTGGTATTAACACCCCACTGTATTCAGCAAGAATCCTGCCCGTATAAAATAACCCGCGATGTGGCTAATTGTCATAAATGCGGCAACTGTCAGGTCGGTGAACTGATTACAATCACAAATACTTATGGAGTTAAACTTGCGATTGTAACCGGCGGAACATTGGCCCGTAAAGTTATAAAAACGTATCGGCCCCAGGCCGTTCTGGCAATTGCCTGTGAGCGGGATTTAACCAGCGGCATTCAGGATGTTTTCCCTCTCCCGGTCATTGGAGTACTGAACGACCGGCCTTATGGACCTTGCTGTAATACTAGGGTGGACATGCAATGCGTAGAAAAAGCCATCCGTGATTTTATTAAAGCATAAAAAGCAATCCTGTATGAATTGTTTTAAGCATTTCGAAGAGGTGATCGATACGGAAGCCAGAGAAGCAGCCTTAAAAATAATTAATGATGTCCATACAAATGGAGCCTATGCAAATATCACCCTGGCGAAAACGCTTACCAAGCATGAATTTTCCGAACAGGATCGGCGCTTTATCACTGAATTAGTCTATGGAACTATCAAAACCGGAGAAACACTGGACTGGATTATCGGTCATTTTAGCCAGCGTTCTCTAACAAAAATACCGCCAATTATTTTAGATATTTTACGTATGGGCATTTACCAGATGTTTTTTCTGACAAAAGTACCGGATTCCGCGGCTTGTAATCAAGCCGTGCAATTGACTAAAAAGTACGGACACGCCGGGACCGTCAAATTCGTCAATGCAGTTCTCCGTAATGCAGGACGAACCCGGGGAAAAATTGTTTATCCCGAAAGAGATAAAGATGCGGCAGCTTTTCTGGCGTTAAAATATTTTCATCCCAAATGGCTCATTGCCCGCTGGCTTAAAAGATTCGGTTTTGATGCCACGGAAGCTCTTTGTCAGGCAAACAATACAACTCCGCCTCTTTCCCTGCGTACCAATACGCTGAAAATACAGCGGAGCGAATTGCTGGAAGTGCTTGGACAGGAAAAAGTGATTTGTCAGCCTTCCGTCTGGACGCCGGAAGGCATTATTTGCCGTGAATATCCTTCGCTTACTACGCTGAAATCTTTGCAGGCGGGGCTCTTTCAGGTTCAGGATGAAAGTTCTATGCTGGTTGCCCATGTGTTAGATCCGCAGCCGGGAGATTTTATTATTGACGCTTGCAGTGCACCAGGCGGGAAAAGTACGCATATGGCCGCTCTTATGAACAATACCGGGCGAATCCTTTCGCTCGATATTCATGAACATAAATTGCTTCTGATTCAGGAAAATGCGAAACGACTTGGTATAAACATAATAGAAACATTCGCCGCTGATTCAAGCTTGCTTGCTAAAAACTATGCATTTCAAGCCGATCGTGTTCTGGTGGATGCGCCGTGTTCCGGCTTGGGAGTAATTCGCCGGAAACCCGACTCCCGCTGGCGAAAAACTGAATCAATGTTAACAGAGCTGCCTAAACTGCAAACGGCTATTCTAGCAAGCGCCGCCGAGTGTGTAAAACCAGGCGGTGTTTTAGTATACAGCACCTGTACGATTGAACCGGAAGAGAATGATCAGGTGATACAGGCCTTTTTACATAACCAAAAAAATTTTCAACTGGATTCTGTGGGAAGTTATCTTCCCGTTCCAGCGGAGGTTGACACTCTGCAATTGCTGCCGCATATTCACCAAATCGATGGGTTTTATATTGCACGAATGATCAGAATAAAGTAGGTGTTAATGATTGAAAACTAACATCTTTGGCATGTTTGCCGAAGAAATCGCTCAAGCCGTTGAACCTTATGGTCTGCAAAAGTATCGGGGAGAACAAATCGCCAGATGGATTTATCAGCACAATATTACTGATTTTGCGCAAATGACAAATCTGTCGGTTGAACAGCGGAAATTTCTTGCGGAAAATTTTGCAATTCTAACGGCAGTGGAAAAGGCTCGCCAGGCTGCTGCTGACCGGCAAACCAGTAAATATTTGCTGCTTTTTTCTGATGGTGCGGCAGTAGAAACCGTATTAATGTGCCACCCCTACGGCAACAGTGTTTGTGTGTCAACTCAGGTAGGCTGTGCCATGGGCTGTTTATTTTGTGCCTCCACCTTACATGGTATTATTAGAAATTTGACCGGAGGGGAAATTTTAGCTCAGCTATTATATATCGATCGCCTTTTAGCCGCAGAAAGCACCCGTGTGAATACAATCGTCATTATGGGTTCGGGGGAACCGCTGGCTAATTATGATCATCTATTACGGTTCATTCATTTGTGCCACCAAGAATATTGTCTGAATCTCAGCTATCGAAATATTACCGTATCCACTTGCGGCATAGTGCCGGAGATTAACAAGCTTGCCGCCGAAGGAATACCTGTCAATCTGTCTATATCTTTACATGCCCCTACGAATGAGATACGTTCAAAACTAATGCCGATTAACCAAAGGTTTCCATTGGAGACTGTTCTGGTTGCTGCTGATCGCTATGCGGAAAAAACCGGCAGACGAATCACCTATGAATATATTTTAATTGATGGGATAAACGACAAACCGGAGCATGCTGCCGCATTGGCCGCTATCCTGAAAGGACGCTTAGCGAATGTAAATCTTATTCCGGTAAATCCAGTACCTGAAAGAGGTTTGTTACGCCCCAGCGATGCTCATATCAAACGATTTTTCGCCGGGCTGCAGTCGCGTCATATTAATGTAACAATACGGCATGAAATGGGCGCCGACATTCAGGCAGCCTGTGGCCAGCTTCGCAATAGAATGACTTAATCCTTAAATAAACGTATACTAGTGTTTGTTTTGACTGCTTGAGGAATTTATCATATAATAAGTCATATACTATAGACTTGGAGTGCATGCAGGTGAAAATTGTCCGTAATCTGGAAGATTTTTTTGAAAAATATATAGAGGGATTTTTTAATAATAAGTTTTCCAGCGGCTTACAACCGGTTGAAATTGCCAAACAGCTGGCCAAAGAAATGGAAAATAATTGTTCCATTGGTGTTTCGCATGTTTATGTTCCCAATTCTTACCAAGTGTATATTAATTCCGCTGACTTTGAGCTTTTATCTACTTATAGCCAGACGGTATGTGAAGAATTATCATCCTATCTCGTCGAAGAAGCAGCACGAAACGATTATACTATTATTGGCGGCAAACCATCCATCAGTCTTCAGCTTGATGAAATCTCCGGGCAGGAAAAATTCCGTGTTGCTAGTTCTTTTACTAAACCATTGCCGTCAGAAACGAAAAGTAATGCAGGAGATCCTGCTGCCTGTTTTTCGGATACCCGTGTTTTTGATAAGGTGAAACCTCTTAGTAATTGTCCTGCCGTTTTGGACGCATTATTGACAATTATAGACGGTTTAGATGCCGGCAAGAAAATTGATGTCGCTACCAGCAGGATCAACATTGGCAGACGGGAAGGAAATGAGCTGTCTTTGGCCGATATGAATACCTCCCGTTTGCATGCCTATATCGTGTACGACGATGGCGTTCATGTATTGCATGACGCTAAAAGTCTAAATGGTACCTACGTTGACGGACATCGAATTACGCGTAAAGAGCTGCAGCATGGTGATCGGATTAAAATAGGAAACACCATCATTTTATATGAGGTGAAGTAGTTTTGCCGAATAAAACCGCGATTTTAAATTTCATCAGCATTGTTTTTCAATATGGTCTGATTATGCTGATTTATTTATTTTTATTCCGGGTACTAAAGTTAATTTACCAGGACTTGAAGGTAGCAAAAAATGCTCCCTTCAAATTTTCTGAACCGGGTGAGACTGCAGCAGCAAATCCAGCACGATTGTTAATTATAGACAAAGGCTCCCTTTCCTTTAACCAAACAGATTTTTTACTTGATGAGACGATTTCAATTGGGCGTGGCCAGGAAAATGATGTTGTAATCAACGATACCTTTGTCTCCCATGAGCATGCCTGCATTACCAAATATAAAGCTGAATATTGGCTAAGTGATTTAGGCAGCACAAACTTTACTTATTTGAATGAAGAGCGTGTAGTGGGTCAAGTGCTGCTAAAACCGGGAGATCTTATTAAAATCGGAGCAGTTACTTTTAAATTTGCGAGGTGACAGGTGTTGCTGGCATATGTGAAGTCAGACATCGGGTTAGTCAGAGAAACCAACGAGGATAGTTATGTATTTGTTCCGCCTCATCTATTTTTAGTTGCAGACGGCATGGGAGGACATGTAGCCGGAGAAGTTGCGAGTAGTGTGGCGGCAAATGCGGTAAAAAATTTTGTACAACAGAATATTGCAACTACCGCACCCGGGCTTGTTCTCGAACAAGCGATTATGCATGCCAATGCCCTAATCTTTCAGATGGCGCTGGAAAAAAATGAATATTCCGGCATGGGAACAACAATGACTGCCGTTTATATAATGGAGGACACTATTTATTGGGCCCACGTCGGCGACAGTCGTTTTTATTTGTTAAAAAATGATCCAAAAACAATTTATCAAATCACAAATGATCATTCTTTAGTATGGGAACTGATGCAAAACGGAAATATTACGGCAGAAGAAGCGAAAATTCATCCTCAGCGTAATATGTTAACCCGTGCAGTAGGCACAAGTTTTGATATTAAAGTAGATACAGGAATTACAACTTGGGAAAGTGGCGATATCATACTGTTATGTACGGATGGCCTGACGAATATGGTAAGCGAACAAACATTTTGTCAACTTTTTCTTACTGGAACTGCTATTAACCAGCAGGCATTGGACATACTGATTGCAGAAGCCAAGCAGGCCGGTGGAACTGATAATATTACTGCTGTCATAACACAGCATGGGACTGTATAAAATGATGGATGATTCCCTACAGCTTCAGGAACGAGGCTTGCTGCTTATAGCCAGTTTGATTGTCATTACCGGAGTCCTTGCTGTCAGCTTGGCAACTAATTCGTTGGATAGTAAAATTCTTGCTTTGCTGGGATGCTTGATTGCCTGTTGGCTGAGTATCCATCTCATCCTGCGTCATTCCAGTCATCGTAATGGCGATCCGTTTTTTTTACCCCTGGCAGTCATGTTAATTGGAATTGGATTAACAATGGTACTGCGGCTCAAACCGGCTTTGTTTTTGTATCAATC
This sequence comes from Veillonellales bacterium, assembly GCA_039680175.1. Taxonomy (NCBI): domain Bacteria; kingdom Bacillati; phylum Bacillota; class Negativicutes; order Veillonellales; species Veillonellales bacterium. The sequence goes on from JBDKTO010000074.1 coordinate 252,406, forward strand.
TATCTGGGTTATTGCTGGCTTATTCTGTTTTTTGTTTTCTGTCTTTTTCTTCCGGCATTTGGAGCAGCTTTCTCAATACAAGTATCTTTGTGGTATGATTGGTATTGTTTTATTACTCATTGCAATAATTTTCGGTGTGGATATTGGCGGGCATAGAAGCTGGGTTATTTTAGGACCGGTTAGATTTCAACCGTCGGAATTTGCTAAGATTTTTATCATCTTGTTTTTGGCCGCATATTTAACTGAGCGCCATGAATTACTCACATCGGCCACAAAGCATTACGGCCCGCTGGTTTTGCCTCATCCGCGCTTTATCGCACCGCTGCTGGCTATTTGGGGTCTTGCCATGGTTATGTTTGTAGTGCAGCGGGACTTAGGCTCTGCGTTGTTGTATTTTGGCATTACCATTATTATGGTTTACATAGCCAGCGGCCGTCTTACCTACGTTCTACTGGGTATCATTTTATTCTTTATCGGTTCGTTCGCTTGTTATAAACTCTACGCCCATGTTCAGGTACGGGTTGATATCTGGCTTAACCCTTGGGCTGATCCCAATGGGAAAGCATACCAAATCGTTCAATCTTTATTTGCTCTTGGTTCAGGCGGCATACTTGGCAGCGGTCTCACCTATGGTTTTCCGCAGATGATTCCGGAAGTTCACACTGACTTTATTTTTGCCGCAATTGGTGAAGAACTTGGCTTTGCTGGATCATCCGCCGTATTAATAAGCTACATTTTAATCATTTATCGTGCTTTTAAAGCTGCCTTGGAAACGATCAATCCGTTTAGTATTCTGGTCGCGGCAGGATTAGCCGTTTCTTTTGCATTGCAGATTTTTCTAATCATCGGCGGTGTTACTAAATTTTTCCCGCTTACAGGAATTACATTGCCTTTCGTCAGCTATGGCGGAAGTTCTATGGTAGCAAACTTTATTTTGTTGGGCATGTTATTTGCCATATCGGAAGAGAGGCCCAAACATGCACCTTAACATAACCGACAAATTTTACAAAAATATCCGTGGGGTTGCATTTTCTCTCATCGGCCTGTTAGTAATTTTATTTTTCTATCTTGCTTATGTGCAAATTATCCAGGAAGATTTTCTGGCGAATCATCCCCTTAATCACCGTGCCTTGGAATTGGCTGCCAAAACCCAGCATGGAACCATTGTTGATCTTCATGGCGAGAAACTGGCTGTCAGTATTCCGGATGGTTCCGGCGGGTTTAAAAGAAAGTATCCCTATGGACCCATTACAGGCCACGTTGTTGGTTATGATAGTGCCAAATATGGGAAAACAGGTATTGAAAGCACTTATTCCGGCGACCTGACGGGCCTTAACAATCCATTGCGTCATCTTGGCCCGATTACAAGTATTTGGAAAAATCAACCCGGCAATAATGTTGGTCTAACAATTGATGCCCGGCTGCAGGAAACAGCGTATAAGGCCTTAGGCACTAAACGAGGTGCAATCGTGGCGATTTCACCCCGCACCGGAGCTATACTAGCAATGGTAAGCAAACCGAGTTTTGATCCGAATTCGATTGATCAGTCCTGGGATACTGTTTCTCAGGCAGCGGACAGTCCGTTGCTGAACCGTTCGGTTCAAGGTCTTTACCCACCGGGCTCAACTTTGAAAGTCATGATTGCTGAAGCAGTACTGGCTGAAAAAATTGCTGACCGGAATCGGATTTTTAATTGTAACGGCGCATTAAAAATTGGTCCGGATTATATTTTAACCGAAAGTAATCATCAAGCCCACGGGAAAATTAATTTAGAAGAGGCATTGGCGGTTTCCTGTAATATTACTTTCGGTACATTATCTCTGGAATTAGGACGCAATCGAATGGAAAAAACTTTTGAGCGGTACGGTTTCAATCGCCCGCTTGGTAATGATTTACAAGAACTTTCCAGTCGACTGCCTGATTTTTCCCGACTCAGTGACGGCGAGCTAGCGCAAACCGGTATTGGCCAGGGAAGTTTATTGGTTACGCCAATTCGAATGGCGATGCTGGCAAGTAGTTTTGCGAATCAGGGAATTATGATGCAGCCTTATCTGGTTAATCAGGTTACCGCTCCGGATGGGACCGTAGTGAAGCGCTTTACCCCTAAAAAATGGCTGCAGCCTTCCAGTCCTCAACTGGCTGATATTATTAAACAAATGATGATTACTGTTGTCAATGCGGGTACAGGGAGTGGGACACGTTTATCAGGAATTTCAGTTGCGGGGAAAACAGGTACTGCAGAAAACCCCCATGGTGCTTCTCATGCGTGGTTTATCGGCTTTGCTCCAGCGGATGATCCTCAAATAGCCATTGCCGTTATTGTCGAAAATGGCGGCTCAGGCGGAGAAACAGCTGCACCAATAGCACGTCAAATATTCGCTCAGGCATTACGTTAAGGAGGTGATGGTTAATGATTAACAGAACACTGGGCCAGCGTTATACAGTTCTGGAACATGTCGGCGGCGGCGGTATGGCCGATGTTTATCGCGCACACGATAAATTGCTCGATCGTTCTGTGGCAGTAAAAATTCTTCGGCCCCAATTTACCAATGACGAAGAATTTGTAACGCGCTTTCGCCGTGAGGCGCAGGCTGCGGCTCGCTTGTCTCATCCTAATATCGTTAACATCTATGATGTCGGTCGTGATGAAGATATTGACTATATTGTTATGGAGTATATCTCAGGAGAAACCCTAAAAGAAAGAATCACACGTGAAACAGTATTGCCGGTAGAAACAGCGGTTCGCATTGCGCTGGAAATTGCCGAAGCATTGGAACATGCTCATCAAAACAATTTAGTTCACTGTGATATTAAACCACATAATATTCTCTTAACCCGCAACGGTAGAATCAAAGTCACTGATTTTGGCATTGCCCGGGCAGTAACATCGGCGACAATGACACAAACCGGAGCCGTATTGGGTTCCGTACATTATTTTTCTCCGGAACAGGCAAAAGGCGGGGCCATAGGAGCAAAATCCGATATTTATTCCCTGGGGGTTGTACTTTATGAAATGCTGACAGGGGAACTGCCTTTTACGGGAGAAACTCCCATTAGCATCGCCTTGAAACATCTTCAGGAGGAACCAAAGCCATTACGGGAAATTAACCCGGCTATTCCTCCCTTGGTGGAAGCTATCGTATTGAAAGCGATGGCTAAAGATCCCGCGGCACGTTTTGCCAATATTGATGAAATGATTGTAGACTTAAAGCTGGCGCAAAATTACTTGCGGGATGATCAAACCAGGAGAATGTCCACCGAAGATTTCCCTACACAGGTACTCCCCCGTGTATTGCCATCGGCTGTGGATAGTACCGACATAACAAACCAGGAAAATTTATCCAGCCGCTTGCATACGGAAAGAAATAAAACGTCTAAGCGGTGGGTATGGGGCATACTTGTCTTGTTAGCCGTTGGCTTTTTAATTGGTGCCTTTTTAGCCTTTGGCAAGTTTTGGAGCTCCAGTGAAGTTGTGGTAGCCGATGTTGTCGGTAAACAAGTCGACGCCGCTCGCAATGTGCTGATTGCCCAAAAATTACGTGTTTCTGTTTCCGAAGTATTTAATGATAAAGTCCCTCCCGGAACTGTTATATCCCAATATCCTGAAGCCGGAACGACAGTAAAGGAACAGCGTATGGTCACTCTGGTGGTAAGTAAAGGCGGTGAAATCACCGTAGTACCGGATGTAAGGGGGCTCAGCCGCCGAGATGCGGAACTGCAGCTGAAAAATGCCGGCTTGGTCTTAGGGCGTGTTGACGAACAGTTTAGTTCCAGTGCCCCGCCTGATACTGTAATTAGTCAAAATCCCCGTCCGCCTGCCCAAGTAAGCCGGAATACTCCTATTGATATTGTTATTAGTAAGGGCGCCGAACCTAAGAAAATTTCGCTGCCTGATTTTCGTGGTACACCTTTAAGCACTATCAGTGCACAACTTGACAGTTTAAAGCTTAAACTTGGCAAGGTGACAGAAGAAGTAAGCGACAAATATCCTGCCGGTACGGTCAGCGGACAAAATCCCCCGGCCAATACCGCAGTGACAGAAGGAACAACCGTCGATCTGACAGTCGCAAAAGGAGCATCCGGTGCTGCAAAACGCGCAGTAGTTCAAATTACCGTTCCGGATGGTCCGTCACGTCAGGCAATTCAAATTGTAGTTACTGATACAAACGGGCGCCGGGTTGTCTATGAGAATGTTCATAAACCGGGTGACAAAGTTGAGAAAACCGTTGAGGGAGTAGGTCAGGCTCGCGTACAGGTCTATATTAACGGAGTGTTGTTGCAAGAACAATCACTTTAGCAGGGGGTAGCGGCATTGTTGCATGGTGTAGTAATCAAAACATACAATAGCTACTATTATGTACAAACCGCCGATAAAATTGCAATGTGTACATTGCGCGGCCGCTTTAAAAAAGAACGTTTTTCACTCTTGGTCGGCGATGAAGTGCAGTATGACATGCTGGGAAATGATAAAGGCGTAATTGAGCAAATACTGCCGAGGCGCAGTATGCTCAAACGTCCTATGGTGGCAAATGTCGATCAGGTGATTCTTACCTTTGCCGCGGTTCAGCCGAAAATCAACCCCGCGCTGATGGATCGCTTTCTCATCTTAGCCGATCTTTCTGCTTTGGTTACGATTCTCTGTATCAATAAAATGGATTTGGCGGATAGTGCTGAGCTAAGCCCCATAATTGAATTATATCGTTCCATCGGCTATAAGGTGATCACATTATCGGCTAAATATGGCAGTGGGATTCTTGACTTACGAAAATTATTGTGTGATCGGATCACCGCCTTTGCCGGACCGTCGGGAGTTGGTAAATCCACCATTTTGAATACGATTGAACCCGGCCTCCAATTGGTTACCGGAGCAGTTAGTGATAAAATCGGCCGGGGCAGACATACTACCCGTTTTGCCGAATTATTACCGCTTACCGGCGGCGGTTTTGTCGTAGACACACCCGGATTTAGTTTAACTGAATGTAACGATATCCCCGAATCTCAGTTGATGTACTGTTTTCATGAAATTGCGGCATTTGCACCGAAATGCAGGTTCAAATCCTGTCTGCATTTTAAAGAGCCCCAATGTGCAGTGAAACAAGCCGTCGCAGATGGAAAAATCAGCAAGCAGCGTTATCAATCTTATCTGGAAGCGCTAACTGAAATTAGAGAAAATAAAAAGGGGTTTTAAATTTATGGTGAACATTGCACCCTCAATTCTTGCCGCTGACTTTGCCAACCTGACAAAAGCAATCCAGCAAGTCGAAACTGCCGGAGCAGATATGCTGCATATTGACATTATGGATGGACATTTTGTCCCTAACTTAACGTTTGGACCGCCTGTGGTTGCTGCTATACGCCAAGTTAGCCGAATGATTTTTGATGTACATCTTATGATTGATAATCCGGAAGATTTTATTGAACCATTTGTCAAGTCCGGTGCGGATATTCTTACTATCCATGTAGAAACAGCACCGCACTTACATCGATTAATTCAAGCTGTAAAGTCTTATGGTATTAAAGCCGGTGTTGCTTTGAACCCTGCCACTCCATTGTCCGCAATTGAGGAAGTACTTGCTGAAATTGATATGGTACTGCTGATGAGTGTAAATCCAGGCTTCGGCGGACAAAAATTTATTCCGGGCACAATCAATAAAATAAAAAGACTGCGTCGCAGTATAGTGCAGAATGAAATGGATGTGGCTATTGAAGTTGATGGGGGAATCAATGAATGTAATGCGGCCGAAATTATTGCCGCCGGCGCAACAATTTTAGTTGCCGGTTCCGCTGTTTATGGCTCGCCTGATGCTAAAAAAGCGATTGGTGCTTTACGGGGGACTTGATTATTTTCAGCAAAGATGCTAACATAAGTGTATACAAATGAATAAGTGAGCCTTTGGGGCAAGGTGAAAAAGAGCAATCTTTTAATTCCTGACCGGCGGTAATTAGCCCGCGAGCCATTTGGCAGATCCGGTGAAATCCCGGAGCCGACAGTAGAGTCTGGATGAAAAAAGGCAAAGTAATAGAAATTATATATTTCTATTACTCTATTTTTCTGACTTCACAAGGCTGTTTAAAAGTGTAAACTTTTAAAACAGCTTTATTTTTTAGGCCCCTTGAGAGGAGAAAATTTGGTTATGGATGAATTTTACATGCGACAGGCATTACATATTGCCCAAAATGCACTTGGCCGTACCAGTCCCAATCCTATGGTGGGAGCAGTAGTTGTCAAAAACGGCGAAATAGTTGGCTATGGCTGGCACAAACGTGCCGGTACTCCCCACGCGGAAATACATGCTTTAAAACAGGCAGGCGAGCTGGCGGCAGGGGCAACACTGTATGTGACACTGGAGCCATGCTGCCACCACGGCAGAACCGGGCCTTGTACAGAGGCCGTCATTCATGCCGGTATTAAAAAGGTCGTTATCGCAATGACCGATCCGAACCCGCTTGTAGCCGGCTGCGGCTTAGCGAAATTACGGGAAGCGGGGATTGAAGTCATAGAAGGTGTTCTGGCGAATGAAGCAGCACAAATGAATGAAGTGTTTATTAAATGGATAGCCACGAAAATGCCTTTTGGTGTCCTAAAAACCGCTATGACCCTTGATGGCAAAATTGCAACTTCAACCGGAGATTCCCAGTGGATTACCGGACCGGCAGCCCGGCAGCGCGGGCATCAGTTCCGCAGCCAATATGACGGAATAGTAGTAGGAATCGGTACCGTGTTAGCCGATAATCCCTCATTAACTGCCCGCATACCTAATGGCAGAAATCCAATTCGGATTATTGTCGATACAATGGCGCGAACGCCGCTTACGGCGAAAGTGGTCGCTGATCAACTGGCGCCGACAATTATTGCTGTTTCTCCTTTGGCTCCGGCGGAGAGGGTCAGTGCCTTAAAAAATAAAGGCATAGAGATTCTCACCATTCCGCCAGATAATTCCGGCCTTGACTTACAGAGCTTATTTTTAGAATTAGGTGAAAAAGAAATTACCAGTATTTTAATTGAAGGCGGAGCACGAATCAATGCGTCGGCCCTGGAGGCAAATATTGTAGATAAAATTCATTGCTTTATTGCTCCCAAAATTATTGGCGGCAAGACCGCTCCCGGCCCGGTTGGCGGACAGGGCATTGCAAATTTATCGGCTGCTGTCTTGCTGGAAAATAGCACGATGGAATATGTAGGGGAAGATATACTAATAAGCGCTTATTTGCGCCGACGGGAGGGACGCGATGTTTACCGGACTTGTGGAAGAATTGGGTAAAGTAAAAGCTCTGGTCAGAGGCGCCAAATCGGTTCGCCTAACCGTTGCCGCACAAAAAATACTTTCTGATGTAAAAATAGGCGACAGCATAGCTGTGAATGGAACTTGTCTGACCGTAGTCGCTTGCGGCGATACATGGTTTACTGTCGATGTCATGCCCGAGACCGTTGAACGGACGGCTTTGGTCGCTTTAAAGCCTGGTGATGCTGTAAATTTGGAGCGGACGCTGCGGTTAGGTGATCGTTTTGGCGGTCATATCGTCAGCGGGCATATTGACGGTACAGGCAGCATCTTAGCTATGAAGCGGGATGATAATGCGGTAGTCGTGCGAATTGAGGCTAAGCCGGAAATCATGAAATATATTATAAAAAAAGGTTCTATCGCAATTGACGGTATTAGCTTAACTGTAGTCGATTATGGTGCAAATTGGTTTACCGTATCACTCATTCCTCACACTGCCGCGATGACTACCCTGGGGATCAAAACAACAGGCGATTCTGTAAACCTGGAGAATGATATGATCGGAAAATATGTGGAGAAATTGTTAGGACTTAAAGATCCGCCCAATAACAAACCGGCAGCTTTTACCCAGGCTTTTTTACAGGAAAATGGGTTTACGCTATGAAATAAAGGCAGATAACTTGCTTGCAAAACTATTATATGAGGGGGATTTATCATGAAATTCAGTGCTATTCAAGACGCAATTACTGATATAAAAAATGGCAGGATGGTAGTGGTTATTGATGATGAGGATCGGGAAAACGAAGGCGATCTATTGATGGCAGCAGAAAAAGTTACACCGGAAGCAGTTAACTTCATGGTTACTTATGGGCGCGGACTCGTCTGCATGCCTATCAGTGGCGCGCGTTTGGATGAATTGGGAATTGGTGCCATGGTGAATGAGAATACGGATAATCATTGTACTGCCTTTACTGTTTCGATTGATGCGGACACGACAACTACCGGGATTTCCGCTCACGAACGGGCAGCAACCATTAAAGCAGTTCTCGATCCGAGGACCCAACCAGAAAATCTTCGCCGTCCCGGCCATGTATTTCCGCTTCGCTATGTGGAAGGTGGGGTGCTGCGCCGGGCCGGACATACGGAAGCTGCCGTTGATCTCACTATGCTGGCAGGCTTATATCCTGCCGGAGTGATCTGCGAAGTTATGAATGAAGACGGAACAATGGCCAGAACGCCTGAATTACTGGATTTTGTCGCCAAACATAATCTTAAAATTATTACGATTGCCGATTTAATTAAATATCGCAAAATGAATGAAAAATTTATCGTCCGTGCGGCTGAAACCACTCTGCCGACGAAATATGGTACATTCCGGCTGATTGCCTACGAAAGTGAGCTTGATCGGCAATGCCACGTTGCCTTAATAAAAGGCGATGTAGCCGGTAAAAAAAATGTTCTTGTCCGCGTTCACTCGGAATGTTTAACCGGCGATGTATTAGGCTCGCTGCGCTGCGACTGCGGTGAACAACTAGCAAGCGCTTTGCGTCGGATTGAAGCGGAAGGCACCGGCGTACTTCTTTATATGCGCCAGGAAGGACGGGGTATTGGTTTGGCAAATAAGATTCGTGCCTATGCCCTGCAAGATAAAGGCAAAGATACCGTAGAAGCCAATGAAATACTTGGCTTCGCCCCTGATTTGCGGGATTACGGCATCGGTGCTCAAATCCTGGCAGACATTGGGCTAACCAGTATCCGTTTATTGACGAATAATCCGAAAAAGCGGGCCGGGCTGGAGGGCTATGGTTTAAAAATTTCCGAAAGGGTACCGCTGGAAATGAAGGCTAACCGGTTCAATCAACGCTATCTATCCACTAAAAAAACAAAGCTGGGACATATCTTGAAACAGTATGAGGAGGCAAAATAGAAATGGTAAACACTTTTGCAGGAAAATTAGTTGCTGATGGTTTGAAATTCGGTATTGTGGTAGCAAGATTTAATGAATTTATCACCAGCAAGCTTCTCGCCGGTGCTCTGGACGCATTGCAGCGTCACGGTGCTAAAGATGATGATATCAATGTTGCCTGGGTTCCCGGTGCTTTTGAAATCCCATTAATCGCGGCAAAAATGGCAGCTAGTAAAAAGTATGACGCTGTGATTTGCCTGGGGACTGTCATCCGCGGCAATACATCCCACTATGACTATGTATGTGCGGAAGTATCCAAAGGCGTTGCTCAGGTGGGGCTTTCTACCGGTGTGCCGACAATCTTCGGCGTTTTAACAACGGAGACCATTGAACAAGCCGTTGAGAGGGCAGGCACCAAAGCCGGCAATAAAGGCTTTGATGCTGCGGCAGCGGCAATTGAAATGGCGAACCTAATTCACAATATGTAATATATTTCCAGGAAATAATCGGAGGATGGATGATGAAAATTGGAATCATCAGTGATACTCACGGCTGCTCCCTTACTTGGAAAAAGATTTTTGACCGGTATTTGGCAGATGCCGATTTGATTATTCATGCCGGCGATGTACTCTATCACGGACCTCGCAACGCCATTCCGGCTGAATACGATCCGAAAGGGCTGGCCGAAAGCTTAAACGCTTGTCCGGTTCCCATTATCATAGCGGCGGGAAATTGTGATGCCGAAGTCGACAGCATGGTTCTCCATATACCGATACAATCGCCTTACGCCTATGTGTTTGCCGATGGACTGCGAATTTTAGTGAATCATGGGCATAAGTTGAATGACCAGGAAAAGCTAGATAGCGCCACGGGCTATAAAGTCAATTTATTTATTTCCGGGCATACTCATATTGCAGCCCTGAATACACAAAATGATATTACTTTGCTGAATCCGGGCTCACCCTGTATGTCCAAAAGCAAAGACGGCCATGGTACAATTGCTGTACTAGCTGATTTGCAGCTTACCATATTTGATATTGAAACAGGAGAATCCCTTGTATCCCAAAAGTTAAAGACCAATGTATAATTGAGTACAAAAATGCGCTGCCCGGTTTTATGCGGGGCAGCGCATTTTTGGGAATGGACGACAAAAATCATAATAAAGCAGCCGGTATTTAAGTTTAACTTAAATACCGGCTGGGATAAAAAAATTATATTGCACGCTGAATCTTACCAGAACGCAGGCAGCGGGTACATACATTTATTCTTTTTACTTCACCGTTTACAACTGCCTTAACCCGTTGGATATTAGGTTTCCAAGTGCGTTTGGTTTTTAAGTGGGAGTGGCTGACATTAAAGCCGCTGGTTTCACCTTTAGAACAAATTTCACAAACATTTGCCATCTATTCCACCTCCTTTAATGAAGGACAAGATATCCTTAAATCAATAACAATAGTATTTTAGCATAATATAGGTAGTATATGCAAGCTCTGCAAATGATAACGCTGAGAAACAATAGCCGCGAGGCGTCCCCTGGATTGAAAAAGCTGCGATGAGCGATAAAGGCAGGAGTTTTTGCATATATAGGGAATATAAAAATAAAAACAAATAAGAGGATAAGGAGGCCAATATTATGATTAATAGAAATACCTCGATAATGGAAGCTCTCCGTTCTCATCCGGGAGCACGGGAAGTGTTTGTCAAACATGGTATGGGGTGTATTGGCTGTATGGGGTCATCCAGCGAAACAATAGAAAATGGTGCTAAAATGCATGACATTGACCTTGAGGCATTACTTAAGGAGCTAAACGAATTGCAGAAAAATTAAAGGCGAAAGGTTTATTTGCCTTTAATTGTGAGGTGAGGCTTTTGCCGAACAGCAGCAACAATCTTAATATCAAATATATAAAAGGGGTTGGCCCCGCCAGAGCCGAAATCTTAGCTGAGTTAGGAATTTATACTGTCAGCGATCTTCTTACCCACTACCCAAGACGATATGAGGATCGCAGCCGCTTGAAAGAAATTTGCGCTTTGACTGATAATACGGTAGAAACCTTTCGGGCAACCGTAACGGGCGCAAACGAAATAAAACCGCGGCGTGGTTTAACCCTTACTAAAATCACGGTAAAAGATTCGTCAGGCTTCGCTTACTTAGTTTGGTTTAATCAATCCTATAAAAAAAATGTATTTAAACCGGGAATGAATCTTGTGGTTTCGGGGAAAATTCAACGTCGGTTACATCAAATTGAAGTGGTTCATCCGGAAGTGGAAATCATCGGCGACGAATCAGATATGTTGAATGCTGGCCGTATCGTACCCATTTATCCGGCAAATGAAAAAATAACGCAGCGAACGCTGCGAACTTTACTAAATAATGTTTTTACTATGCTGGATTCAGCGGAATCTATTTTAGAAACTTTACCGGCGAAGGTGCTTCACGATTTTCATCTTCTGGATCGGTCAACCGCTCTGCACCAGATACACTTTCCCACCAATAAAGTATCCTTAAATGCAGCAAGACGGCGTCTGGCGTTTGAAGAACTTTATTTAATGCAGTGCGGCTTGGCATACTTACGCAAAAAAAACCGTCAAAATAGAAACGGTATCAAACATAGCCCGAATGGTTCACTGGTGCAAGCTTTTAAAAAATCACTTCCCTTTGTGCTTACCGCTGATCAACAGCAAGTCATCCGGGAAATCGAAGCCGATATGGAAGATGTCCTGCCAATGCAGCGTCTGGTGCAGGGAGATGTAGGATCAGGGAAAACTGTTATTGCTGCGATTGCCTTAGCCAAAACGGTGGAAAACGGATATCAGGGAGCGTTTATGGTTCCGACTGAGATTCTCGCCGAGCAGCATTATCATTCTCTTGGAGGACTATTTGCCCCTCTTGGTATCCGCCTTGCTGTTTTAACCGGCAGACTTTCTCGCCGTGTTCGCGCAGAAACTTTATTGCAAATTAAAAATGGCTTGGCCGATATCATACTGGGGACCCATGCTCTGATTCAAGAAGACGTAGAATTTCAAAAGCTTGGTCTTATTGTAACCGATGAGCAGCATCGGTTTGGCGTACAACAACGAGCAAAACTGCAGGATAAAGGTGATATGCCGGATGTGATTGTCATGACCGCAACACCCATACCACGTACTATGGCTCTTACGGTATATGGCGATTTAGATGTTTCGGTAATCCGGCAATTGCCTCCCGGAAGAAAACCGATTCGAACCTTTGTCCGCAACAGCGATCGTCGGGGAAAGATTTATCAGTTCTTGGTCAATGAAATTAAAAAGGGCAGACAAGCCTATATTGTCTGCCCTTTAGTTGAAGAATCTTCCAGAATTGAAGCACAGTCTGCCGTAGAGTTATATGAACAACTTACGAAGACATATCTAAAGGATATTGATTGCGGCTTAGTTCATGGCAAAATGAAGCCAAATGAAAAAGATGCTGTGATGGATGGGTTTTACCGGGGAGCAATTAAAGTTTTGGTGGCCACAACAGTGATTGAAGTTGGCGTCAATGTTCCTAATGCTACTGTAATGGTGGTGGAAGGAGCCGAAAGGTTCGGCCTTGCCCAATTGCACCAGCTTCGCGGCAGAATTGGGCGCGGCAACTATCAATCCTATTGCATCTTACTTTCTGACAGCAAGAGTAAAGAAACGCAGGAACGACTGGCGATCATGACGCAAACAGCCGACGGCTTCCGCTTAGCCGAAGAAGATCTTCGTATACGGGGACCCGGTCAATTTTTTGGTACTCGTCAGCACGGTCTCCCCGATTTGAAAATTGCCGACATTACCCGGGATATAGCCATACTGTTAGAAGCAAGGACTGCTGCCCAGCAAACGATTCATGTCCCGGAAGAATTAAACAGTGTACGTCCTGCTTTGGAAAAGTGGTTTGGTGATCAATCCTATGAAATGATATTCTGCAATTAGAAAAAAAAGGCGGCAAATAGCCGCCAATTATGGGAGAGGAGAAAATTTACGTTATTAATGTGCACCAATGTAAATATAAATATACATCTTATGAAAAAGTTTTTTTAATTATTTTACTATCATTGGGTACACACTAGCAGTAGTAGAAAGTGTGGGGGTGATTTTAAAAAATGAGTCCTGCTATCTATAGTGAAGACCAGCTTCGTCGTATTGCAATAGAATGCCATGAGTTTGAACATATTATTACTGCGATGGGTTATGGCTTTTCATTATTGAATGTTTCCCCGGACAACTTTATACGCCGCTGCAGCGACTGCGTACATTGGTTCGATAGCTCATGTAATATATTTCAGCATGAAATAAATCGATGGAATTCGTAAAAAGGGGCTGAGCTGAAATTTGAATTTCAGCTCAGCCCCTTTCTCTGTCTATTTATTCTACCTAATTTTGTAATATTATCAGCGGCATGTCATATATTTATAATGGTTAATCACATGCCGTCTAACTGGCCGTTTAGCAAATACTAATTCCTTCTCGTCCGGTTATCACTTTTGCTTAAGGGAGGGATGAATGCGGGGTTTAGTGGGCTATGCTCACATGAGTAGATAATGTTAGTTATGGGGAGGGACATGATTGGATGGAAAAATTTGACCTATTTCGCGATATTGCCGAACGTACTGGCGGTGATATTTATATAGGGGTAGTAGGGCCAGTACGTACAGGAAAATCAACATTTATTAAAAGATTTATGGAAACGATGGTCTTACCAAATATCACAGATCCTTACGATAAAGAAAGAGCGAAAGATGAATTGCCGCAAAGTGCTGCCGGTAAAACTATTATGACCACTGAACCCAAATTCATTCCCAATGAGGCCGTAGAAATTAATATTAAAGATAATGTGAATGTAAGAGTCCGGGTGGTCGATTGTGTTGGTTACACGGTTGACGGAGCTTTGGGCTATGAAGAAGAAGATGGCCCGCGAATGGTACTGACTCCCTGGTATGATCATGAAATTCCTTTTCAGGAAGCGGCGGAAGTAGGAACCAGAAAAGTGATTGCCGAGCATTCGACTATTGGTATCGTGATTACGACAGATGGCACTGTTACGGATTTGTCACGAGAAAAATATCTGGCTGCCGAAGAACGGGTTGTCAAAGAATTGAAAGAATTGGAAAAACCATTTCTGCTCATCTTGAATACAAACCAGCCTACCAACAAAGAAACCCGTGAGTTAGTGGCAAAACTGGAAACCGCTTATGATGTGCCGGTAATTCCCGTAGACTGCGCCCAATTGAATCATGACGATATTTATGCGATTTTACAGGAAGTACTGTATGAATTTCCGGTTAAAGAAGTTAATATTTCCTTGCCGAAATGGGTGGAAGAACTGGATACTGAACATTGGCTGCGACAAAAATTCGATGGTTCCGTCCATGAGGTACTGCAGTATGTACGACGCCTGCGGGATATTGACCGGGCCATTGATGATTTATCCGGGTATGATTTTGTAGCCGATGTTATCCTGCATGACATGGATCTTGGCAGTGGGTTAGCCGTGATCGAAATAACTGCCCGTAATGATTTATTCTATCAGGTGCTGGAAGAACTTACCGGATTCACCATTACCGGCGAACATCATCTGCTGAGGCTTATGAAAGATTTAGCGGTAGCCAAACGGGAATATGACAAATTAGCCGGTGCTCTGGAACAAGTGCAGCAAACCGGCTATGGAATTGTACAGCCTCAGCTTGACGAGATGATCTTGGAAGAACCGGAAATTATTCGCACAGGGAATCGTTTTGGCGTAAGACTCCGGGCTATGGCGCCATCACTTCATATTATCAAAACCGACGTTCAAGCAGAAATTTCACCTATTATTGGAACGGAAAAACAAAGCGAAGAATTAGTCCAATACCTGATGCGTGAGTTTGAAGGAGAGCCGGAAAAAATCTGGCGCACCAACTTATTTGGTAAATCCCTGAATGCCTTAGTGAGGGAGGGTATCCAAAACAAACTGTCCAGTATGCCGGAAAATGCACAAACGAAATTAAAGGATACTCTGCAGAAAATTGTTAATGATGGCAGCGGTGGTTTAATATGCATTATCTTTTAATGAAAAAGCAGCCGGTCTGTAAGACTGGCTGCTTTTTCATTACCATGGCGGCGGCGTTTGAGCATTAATCACACGGAATGTAAAACCATGCTCTTTAAAAAATTTAATAATTTCGGGAAGTGCCTTGACTGTTTCGCCATGGCCGCTTCCGTCATGCATCAGCACAATTGCATGGCTCCACAAAAACTTATTATCCATTTGGTACACGATATTGCCAACCAGCTGTTCGGCTTTGGCACTCGAAGCATCACCGGAACTAACGTTCCAGCCTTCTTCAAGATAGCCTTCTTGTTTCAAAAGTTCCCAATACGCCTTGGTAAAGCTGCCGACTGATCCCCCGGGAGCGCGAGAAATATGGGGACGAACGCCAATGACGTTTTTAATAATTTCATCCGTCCGATGAAGCTGCCCGGTATAAGAAGCCGGAGATTGATAAAGCTGGCGGTAAATGTGGTTATAGGAATGATTTCCAATGGCATGCCCGTCTTGATAAACCATTTGTAATACATCAGGAAACTTTTCTACTTGCGTGCCGACTACAAAAAAAGTAGCCTTAATCCCGTTATCTTTCAGAATTTGTAATACTTCCGGCGTGTTTTGCGGATCAGGACCGTCATCAAAGGTTAAATAAACCACTTTTTCACCATAGTAAGGCGGAAGCACCGGCAACTGAGTCGGCAGATTTCCTGCCTGCCGCTCGGCGACTGTCAGCGTATCGTAAAAGGGCTGATCACCCGGCGGTAATTCCATATTATTTTCAGCAAGATAATAAGCATCCGGATGATCCGGCGCCGGTGCCGAATCAAGGCCGTCGCTGCTCGCAGAATCTATCGCAGGAGAAAAAGCAGCGGAATCCAAGTAAAAAGCTAAGGTAATAAGAGGAGAAGAAATCAATAATGTAAGGAAAAAAGTTAAACCAACACAAAGAGTTCGAAAGGTACTGGAATTTCTTATCATACTCTAGCCCCGCATAGAAGTAAATTTCGTATAATCTTGTATTCGCCACAGCGGCATGATTTCCTGCGTGTAAATTGTATTCGGTCTTGGAATACTACTGTTTAGGGGGAGTGCAATGATGTGGCGGAATATTACGATCATCTTACTAATATGTATGTGCAGCAATATTTGTTATGCCTTTTTTGATTTGCCCCGTACCGACAATTTAGAGAACCTGCATATGATAGCGGCCACACAAGTGTTTGATATAGAGGGGAAGCCTGTAGCAAGATTATTTGAAGAAAATCGTATTGTTGTAACGATTACTAACATCTCTCCTTATGTACAGGAAGCAATCGTGGCAAATGAGGACAGCCGTTTTTATAATCATATAGGCATTGATCCCATCGGAATTATTCGAGCATTATGGGTGGATATTCGAACCGGCAGCTTCGAGGAAGGCGGCAGTACCATCACGCAGCAGTTGGCAAAAAATATGTTTTTAACACAAGAACGAACCTTGACGCGAAAACTCAAAGAAGCTGTTTTAGCTTTGCTTATTGAGCGAAAATTTTCCAAGCAGGAAATACTGGAAGCTTACTTAAACCAAGTTTATTTCGGCGAAGGTACCTACGGAATTGAAGCAGCCAGTCAGATATATTTAGGTAAACATGCCAGTGAACTAACGTTAGCGGAAAGTGCCATGCTGGCAGGGCTGCCGCGTGGTCCAAACGTATATTCTCCTTATATTGATCCGCAAGCAGCGGTTAACCGTCGCGCTACGGTGCTTGCAGGCATGGTAAAAGAAGGATATATTTCACAGGCTGAGGCGGATCGTGCACAAACAGAGTCGATAGTATTGGCCGGGAAGAAAAAACGGGACGTACAAGCCTCCTACTTTTTGGATTATGTCGCCAATGAGCTTAGCGGGCGTTATGGTGCAAATCGTGTTTATAAAGGCGGACTTAAGATTTACACGACATTGGACAGTAAAATACAATTAGCGGCAGAAAACGTATTAAAACAATACCAGGGTGGCGTATTGGCCTTGGATCCTAAAACCGGTTATATCAAAGCGATGGTTGGCGGACGAAATTATGCAGAAAGCCAGCTGAACAGAGTCATTGTCGAAGTACGTCAACCAGGCTCAGCATTCAAACCCTTTGTTTATGCGACAGCACTGAATCAGGGGCTTGCTGCTAATTCGTTGATTATTGATGAACCAATAAACATCTCAGGTTATACGCCGCAAAATTATGACAAAAAATTCCGGGGAGCAATTACATTGAAAAAAGCGCTCCGGCTGTCCGTCAACATAGCTGCAGTAAAATTAGGCCAGCAGGTAGGAATGGATCAGGTCTGCAGGTTAGCACAAAATATGGGAATTACTACCTTAGTTCAGCAAGATAATAACTTAGCAACGGCTTTGGGAGGACTAACGAATGGTGTTAATCTGATGGAGCTTTCTACGGCCTATACTGCCTTTGCCAATGGCGGAGTGTTGTCCCGTCCTATTAGTATTCTGAAAGTACTTGACGAAAATAATCAAGTGTTAGAAGAAAGCCGGTTAACTCAACAATCCGTTTTAAGCCCCGATGTCGCTTACATTTTAACGGACATGCTGAAAGGTGTTATTGAGAAAGGAACCGGAACAGCAGCAAATATTGGCCGACCAGAGGCGGGGAAAACGGGTACCACCGATAATTATGAGACTGCCTGGTTTATCGGCTATACGCCGGATTTACTGGTTGGAATTTATGTGGGAAACGATGATCGCAAGCCGGTTGGAATTTCCGGAAGCGAAGTTGCCGGATTATGGGGTATTATGATGAATCAAGTATTACAAGGGACAAAACCGCTTGATTTTACTATACCACCTAATGTGATAGCCGGTGTGGCAATATGTGCCGACTCAGGAAGATTAGCCGGTATCGGCTGCTCCGATATCGAATACAGTTCTTTTATTCGAGGAACAGAACCTAAGGTAGTGGATTCACGCCTTCGGCCGGATTTAAAAACAGACGCTAACCAGCAAACACCGCCGGATGGTCGGACTAATCAGCTCAAATGGAAGCTGCCTTTCCCATGGTTGCCCATTTTTTAATCTTATGATAAAATATACCAAAATAGGTGCTTTACTTGTGGCACGGGTCTTCAGTAACCTGTATGAACGGGCTGCAAAGTATTTTCCCCGACAGGATAAGGAGATAGCAAGAATTGAAAAATAGAATAGCGGTTTTAAATACCCAGATCAATGCGGTTACGATGGAAGAAGCAGTTAGTCTCATTGAGAAATTTATACAGGAGCGAGTACCTCACTTAGTTGCTACCGCTAACGCTGAGATGGTTATGCTAGCAGAAAAAGATAAGGAACTGGCTGAAATTCTTAAGAATGCCGATTTGATTGTGCCGGATGGAGCGGGCGTTGTCTGGGCCGCACGGCATCAAGGCTATATTGTTCCCGAACGAGTGGCAGGTTATGACCTAGTTCAGTATTTACTTAAAAGATCTGCAGCTAAAGGTTATCGTGTATTCCTGTTTGGCGGTTCTCCCGGTATTGCGGACCGTGCCCGGATAGTTGCCGAACAATATTATAAAGGGGTTAAGATTTTGGGAACATGCAACGGCTTTTTCGATGCGAAACGAGAGCAAGAAATCATTCAAATGATTCAATCTGTTCAGCCGGATATTCTGCTTGTCGCCCTGGGAGTACCGAAACAAGAAAAATGGCTGGCGCGTCATATGAGTCAGCTGAATGTACCTGTATCTATCGGCGTGGGGGGGACTTTTGATGTTATGTCCGGAGTAATGAAACGAGCACCCCTATGGATGCAGCGGGCAAATATAGAATGGCTATTCCGTCTCATCTCACAGCCGAAACGCGCCATGAGAATGCTGGCATTACCCCACTTCGTATTCAAGGTACTTAGTATTAAAAAACATGGACAAAAGTAAACTAGATATATTATAATAAATAAGAATGAGAGGGCACGTTTTGAGACAGCCCTTTTGTTTTGGCCGATTGAGGGTAAGCTTAATAGGAGGAGGATAAATGGTTAGAACGCCTATTGTGAAGGAAGGCTTCAGATATATATTTATTCTTGCATTTATTACTGTTGTAGTCGCTTTGACCGTTCATCCTTATTGGAGCATTATTCCGGGCGTATTGTTGGCTTTTATCACCTTTTTTTTTCGCAACCCGAACCGAAAAGTGCCGGACGACAATGTTTTAGTGCTTTCGCCGGCTGATGGGAAAGTCATGAGTGTCTGTGAGTTTTATGATGATGAGTTTTTGAACGAAATCGGAACCAAAGTAACTATTTTTTTATCCGTATTGGATGTACATGTAAACCGCAGTCCTATTGCCGGTGAAATAAAATATCAACAATATACTTGCGGACGCTTTCGTCCTGCCTATAAAGAATCCGCAGGCTGCGAAAATGAACGCCATTCCATTGGGCTGGAAAATGAAATTTTGCGTGTTTTGGTCATTCAAATTGCAGGTATTTTAGCTCGCCGGATTGTTTCATGGGTAACATTGGGCAGTGTATTACAGCAGGGACAACGATATGGTATGATTAAGTTTGGCTCCTGTACAGAAGTTATCATGCCTAAAGCCGTAGAAATATTAGTAAAAAAAGGCGATAAGGTCAAAGGCGGCGAGACAGTTATAGGGAGGTTGCCTTAATGAGAAATGTTATTCCCAATGCGCTGACATCGTTAAACCTTATTTTAGGCGTATTTGCTATTATATTTACGTATAATGGAGATTTTTATCTGGCGGCTGTTTTTATCCTGGCAGCTATGGTTGCTGACGGGATGGATGGACGAGTTGCCCGTTATTTCAAAGTCAGCAGCGAATTTGGTAAGGAACTTGACTCGCTATGTGATCTGGTTTCCTTTGGAGTCGCTCCGGCAATTCTGTCATATGCCTTTTTATTGAAAGATTTTGGCGTTCGCGGCATGTTAGTCGCAGCATTTTTTGCCACCTGCGGTGCTTTGCGCCTTGCCCGGTTTAATGTAAATACAGGGATAGTCAAAGGATACTTTATGGGCCTTCCCATTCCGGCGGCAGGCTGTGTGGTGGCTAGTTTTGTTATGCTTAACATAAAACCATCGGGCTGGCTTTTTCCGATTATGGTATGCATATTTGCTTATTTGATGGTCAGTTCGATAAAATATCCTGACTTTAAAGGCAAAGGTGAAAAAATTAGAATGGTTCCTGCCATCCTAACGTTTTTAATTGCCGGTTATATTTTATTTGTTCAGCATAATGCCATAGTGTTCGTTATCTTTTTTGCGTATGCCTTATTCGGGATACTAAATACTATCATGGGTTTATTTTCTCATAGCTCTCCTTGTTAATTTGCCCATTGCTTCTTAAAAAAAATTGTTGTTATCTCATTCTAGCTAAAAAGACTAGGTCATATCATAGCTAGGGAGAAGCAATGTACAGATTCGCTTTTTTCCAGCTTGACAGGTATAGCACTTAAACTTAAAATGGTATTTGTGGTTGAACTAATATATTCTTTTTTCTTCGTTTAAAATATCCTCTAGGTTACTTTAGATGATGAATGCGGAATATTAAAGGAGCAAGATCCATGAACTATGTGTTTGATTACATAATGATTCCCATGCAACTTATTATTGTTTTCTTTACGCTGTATTATTTTATTATTGCATTTTTTGGCATGTGGCGGCCCAAAGAAACGAAAATAGTGACACCTAAAAAGAATTTTGCCGTCATTGTTGCTGCTCACAATGAAGAACAGGTGATAGCTCAGTTATTGGAAAATCTTCATGTACTGAAATACCCACAGGAATTATATGATATTTTTGTCATTGCTGATAACTGTAAAGATCGTACTGCTCAATTGGCGCGTTCTGCCGGTGCTATTGTCTATGAAAGATTTAATCTCGAACAGCGCGGCAAGGGTTTTGCCCTTGAGTGGATGTTTAATAAGCTATTTAAACTAAAACATAAATATGATGCTGTTGTTGTTTTTGACGCGGACAATCTTGTACATCCTAATTTTTTGCTGGAAATGAATAATCGTTTATGTAAAGGTGAAAAGGTTATTCAAGGTTATTTAGACGCTAAAAATCCAAATGATACCTGGATTTCCGGTACTTTTGCCATTTCTTTCTGGGTTGTCAATCATATTTGGCATTTAGCCAAATATAATCTGGGACTATCAAGTGTTTTAGGCGGTACCGGTATGTGTATCGCAACCGATGTTTTACAAAGATTTGGCTGGGGAGCAACTTGCCTGACAGAGGATATGGAATTTACGATGAAAGTTCTGTTAGAAGGCATTCCCACCACTTGGGCTCATGATGCGATTGTTTACGATGAAAAGCCCCTTACTTTTATGCAATCATGGCATCAGCGCAGACGGTGGGCGCAAGGGCATTTTGATCTTGCGGGAAGGTATATTCCCCTTATGCTGGCGGAAGGGTTTAAAAAGCATGACATTCGCATATTAGATGGCGTTTTGCATTTATTGCAACCTCATTTTCTTCTATTATCGACAGCTTTTGTATTGTTAAGCTATGTATATTACATTTCTCCGTTTTATACTAATATTTTATATATGGTTTTACCCGTTGAGGTATGGACAATTATTGGAATCGGACAATATCTCTTTCCCATGATTGTCTTGGCAAAAATTCGTGCTCCCTGGAAATCCTGGCTTTATTTGATTTTATATCCGCTGTTTGTCTATAGCTGGGTGCCAATTACTTTTCTTGGCTTTCTGCACCGCAATGAGCGGGAGTGGAGTCATACCCAGCATACCCGCAGTCTCAGTTATCGTGATGTATTAATAACTCAGTCTGGTTCGAATGAATTTTCTAAAGATAATTTATTAAGTAAACAAGCTGTCAAATAATTTTGTAAATTGGCGGTAACGTATGGCATAAAAAAAGATGAGTGTACACTCATCTTTTTTTACCTTCAGGCTTATTTCCCTTTTAGAAAAATTACCGGCAGACTGCTGTTTTATGGAAGGAAGAATTATTTTGCGTATTCTATTAACAAATGATGATGGTATAGAAGCTCAGGGCATACGGGTTTTATGGAAAGAGCTGGCTTCGGTTACGGATGTGACTGTCAGCGTTGTAGCCCCGGATGCGGAACAAAGTGCTACGAGTCAGGCTATTACTGTACGTCAGCCAATCAGAGTTGATCCATATTCTATAGAGCAATTCCCGCGCTTTTCTGCCTGGCGTGTGAACGGTACACCTACCGACTGCGTTAAAGTTGCCTTAGAAGCCTTGCTGGAGGAAAAGCCGGATATAGTCGTTTCGGGCATCAATCATGGACCGAATCTGGGGACGGATGTATTATATTCCGGAACAGTAAGTGCAGCCATTGAAGGTGCGCTTCATGGAATACCTTCCGTCGCTGTATCGCTGAATTGTTTCAAAGATTTTAATTTTTCTCCGGCAGCTCAGTTCATGCGAACTTTAATTTTTATGATCATGAAGCAGGGATTGCCGCCTAATACTTTGCTGAACGTAAATGTTCCAGCATTTGCGGGAAAGGAAATAGCCGGAGTTGCTATTACTAAATTAGGTGTACGACAATATAAAAATACTTTTGAGCGCCGCGAAGATCCACACGGTCGCATCTATTATTGGATGGGGGGAAAGCTGGCCGACAGCAAGAATGATGATGACAGCGATGTAGCGGCTGTTGGCAATAACTTGATTTCCGTAACGCCGGTGCATTTTGATTTAACGAATTATAACATAATGCATCTGCTACAATCATGGAATTTATCGACGGGAAATTAACGCCGTAAAGTTTTTAACTGCTTTTTCGATTTTGGGGTATATTTAGTTTTTTATTGCATAAATTTACAGTAAAACTCCGGAAGAACTCCAGGGAGGGAAGGCTGTGGCTAAATATACCGGACGCACGCGCGGCAATACAAAACTACAAAAACCGTCTGGTGCGGTTGTGCTTATTTTCCTGGGAGCCATTGTCAGTCTGGCAGTATCTTTAGTATGTACCCTGTTCTTATCGTTGGTAAGCTTGTTATCGGAAGGCTTTTTTATTGAGCGCTATATGGAATATATTATGGTCGCAGTAACAATGGTCAGCATTTTTATTGGCAGTGTTTTTGCCGCCCAGAAGGCGGAATCGAAAGGGCTTCTTATCGGAATTGCTGTTGGTTTTATTTATGTAATTGTTTCCGTTGCTGTTGGTATGAAAATCAGTCAGGAAACCATTACCCTTTTAGTATTCGCAAATAAGTTTGTAGCAGGAATTGCAGCCGGCGCATTGGGGGGGCTGATTGGTATCAATTTATAGCCTGCTGCTTTCTTTGAGGCCATTGGCCTCTTTTTTGCGTAGTGCAGAAACATATTGTCTTACTATTGGTGCCATTTTCTCTGATAAGTCGACCAGTATGGCCAGTAAAAATCCGGCTACTTGATAAACAATTTAGGTAAAATATTGAATAGAGACTGGTAAGAGAGAAGGGATTAGCAGAACACATTACGAATAGTAAAATAGCATTGAATTTTAATAGCTGTAATCTTATTATGAATGGCAGGGTGAAAAATGATTAAAATCGCGATAATCGGTGGAACAGGAGTATATGACCCTAGTATTCTAAATAATATTCAGGCTCATGAAGTTTCAACTCCCTATGGAACAGTCACTTTTAAGGTCGGTGAATTTAATGGTAAAGAAATTGCATTCATTCCAAGACACGGAAGCACTCATGCAATTCCGCCCCATCTTATAAACTACCGGGCCAATATTTGGAGTATGAAAAAGATCGGCGTTGAAAATATTATTGCCACAACGGCTGTCGGTTCTCTCAATCCGGCAATGAAACCTGGTGATTTTGTTTTGGTGGATCAATTTTTGGATTTTACAAAGAACCGGGTAAGCACCTTCTATGAAGGCGGAGAACGCGGTGTGGTGCATGTCGATGTTACCAGCCCTTACTGCTCCAGATTGAGGCATATCCTTGTTGCTGCCGCGCAGAAACATAAGCTCAGTATTCATCAGCTCGGTACATATGTTTGCACGGAAGGGCCGCGGTTTGAAACCGCGGCGGAAATTGCTATGTTCGCAAAACTTGGCGGCGATTTAGTCGGTATGACAAATGTGCCGGAGGCTGTGTTAGCGCATGAAGCGGAGATGTGTTATTCTACGGTGTCGATGGTTACGAATTATGCTGCCGGCATTTCGCAAACAGCTTTGACTCACAGTGAAGTCGTTGCGACGATGAAGCACAATGCTGAAGGCATTAAGCAGCTTATTATGACTGCTATTGACGATATGAACCTGGATGAAGATTGCAACTGCCGGCATACGTTAGCCGAATACGGCGGATTTAAATTATAAAGGCGGTGCAAGTCTTGCGTTCAATGGAATGGGATAATTCTTGTTTAAAACTATTAAATCAAACTTTACTGCCTGGTAAAGTCGAATATAGGGAATGCCGGGATTATCGGGCAGTGGCGGAAGCAATCCGCCGTTTGGAAGTTCGCGGTGCTCCCGCGATTGGCGCGGCAGCGGCTTTTGCCTTCGTATTAGGAGCCAGGGAGATTGTGACCGAGAATGATTTTTTTGCGAAACTGGCGGGAATTGCTGCGGAACTTAAACAAACCAGACCAACGGCAATCAATCTTTCTTGGGCTATTGAAAAGATGAGGGCAGTAGTGAATGCGTATCCGGGCAGCAAGGAAGATAAGACCGAATTGCTAACAGCGTTAGAAACAGAAGCGATCAATATCTATCAGCAGGACGAGAACGTGAATCACCGCATCTCTCAATATGGAGCAAGTTTATTTGACAAACCGACAGCCGTATTAACTCATTGTAATGCCGGTGCTTTGGCAACTGTAGCCTGGGGAACCGCATTAGGGGTTATTCGCGCTGCCTGGTCACAAGGAAAAATAGACCGGGTATATGCCGATGAAACCCGTCCCTTGTTGCAGGGAGCAAGACTGACAGCCTGGGAATTACAACAGGATAATATTCCGGTTACTTTAATTACCGACAATATGGCTGGCTGGATCATGAAAAAAAAGCTGGTACAATCAGTCATCGTCGGCGCCGACAGAATAACGGCCAACGGTGATGTAGCAAATAAAATCGGCACTTATAGCGTAGCTGTACTGGCCAAACAGCATAATATTCCTTTTTATGTAGCTGCACCGGTTTCAACTTTTGACTTTGCTATGTACAGTGGGGAGGATATCCCAATTGAAGAGCGTCAAGCCGAAGAAGTAACCGTATTTGCCGGCCACCGGATCGCACCGGAAAGCATCGACGTATTTAATCCGGCTTTTGATGTTACGCCAAGTTCCTTCGTTACGGCAATTATTACCGAGTTCGGCCTTCTGCGGTCTCCTTATTCCAGCGCGATCAGCAAATTAAAAATCATGAAGGATGGGATGCACAATGGAATCAATGATTAAAAATATCAGTCTTGCCCCTCAGGGACATGATAAAATTAACTGGGTGAGGCAGTTTATGCCGGTTCTCAATATTTTAAATGATAAATTATCCCACGACAGGCCATTAAAGGGGAAAAATATGGTTTTAACAATGCATTTAGAAGCTAAAACAGCCTATTTGGCACTGGTGCTAAAAAATGCCGGCGCAAATGTAGCCGTTACCGGCAGCAATCCGTTATCGACCCAGGACGACGTAGCGGCAGCCTTAGCGGAGCAGGGAGTGACCGTGCTTGCCTGGTACAACACTTCAGCCGAAGAATATAAACAGTTGCTGCATAGAGCATTAGATACTAAACCGAACATTATTGTCGACGATGGCGGCGATTTGGTATCTTTACTGCATACAGAACGCCGGGAACTGCTTGACAATATCTGGGGTGGATCGGAAGAAACGACTACAGGCGTAATTCGTCTAAAAGCCTTAGCCGCAGAGGGGCGACTGAAATTTCCGATGATAGCGGTAAATGACGCCTACTGCAAGTATCTGTTTGATAACCGGTATGGTACGGGGCAGTCTACTTGGGATGGAATTATGCGGACAACCAATCTTACTGTAACCGGTAAAACAGTTGTCATTGCCGGATATGGCTGGTGCGGCAAAGGAGCTTCCATGCGGGCGAAGGGGCTGGGGGCTAATGTGATCATAACCGAAGTAAACCCGATTAAAGCCATAGAAGCCGTTTTTGATGGCTTTCGGGTTATGCCGATGCAGGAAGCCGCGAAACTGGGCGATATCTTTGTCACGCTAACCGGATGCAAAGATGTGATCCGTCAGGAACATTTTGCCGTGATGAAATCCGGAGCGATTTTGGCTAACGCCGGCCACTTTGATGTGGAAATCAATAAAACGGATTTGTCGCAAGCGGCAGTATCCCGCCGGGATGTTCGTAAAAATATCGAAGAGTTCGCCATGGCTGACGGACGTAAAATTTATCTGCTGGCCGAAGGGCGGTTAGTAAATCTTGCCGCCGGCGACGGACATCCTACAGAAATCATGGATTTGTCTTTTGCTATGCAAGCTTTGGCCGTACTGCATATTGCCGAACATCATGGTGAAATGGAAAATAAAGTATATACTATAGAGGATGCAATGAACAACCGTGTAGCCTCGCTTAAATTGGGAGCAATGGGGCTGGCAATTGATCATTTATCCGCGGAACAGCAGCAATATCTCAAGCAGGCATGATACAGTAAGGGTATTGGAGCGAATATAAAATGAACGGATATTCTGAAATTAAGCTGGAAATTTTAACGGCTGGGATTGCTCTTTTTAAAAAAAATCTGGTAACCGGGACCTGGGGAAATCTTAGTTCGCGAGTGCCCGGAACTGATTTATTGGCTATCACCCCTTCCGGACGGGATTATCGAAAATTGCAAAATGATGATATCGTCATTGTTGGCAGAAATGGTCTTACGGTACAGGGGCATTTAATACCATCATCTGAATTGCCGCTGCATTTGGCCATTTATAAGGCACGGCAGGATGTACAAGCAATTGTGCATACCCATAGTGTTTTTGCCAGCGCTTGTGCAGTTGCCCGCAGGGCGATTCCGCCTATTATTGAGGATTTGGTTCAAGTAACAGGCGGTAGTGTTGAGGTAGCCGAATATGCACTACCGGGAACGGCGGAACTGGCACGAAACGTGGTAACAGCATTGGGAAACCGCAGCGCAGCCCTACTCGCCAATCATGGCGTTGTTTGCTGTGCCCGAAGCGTAACAGAAGCGATGACAGCTTGCGAACTGGTGGAAAAAGCAGCCGAAATTTATCTGTACGCCCAACAGCTTGGCGGTGCCGTTACTCTTAATCAACAGGATGTTGCGACGATGCATGAATTTTACGTAAAGCATTATCGAAAACTTCAAGGAGACGATGAATAAGTGGCAAAAATTTTGTTAAAAAGCGCCGAAGCATTGACGCCGGATGGTGCGATAAAGCAGCATGATATTGCAATTGAGGGTTGTCTCATTTCCTATGTCGACACAATTCCTGCCGGCTGGCAGGCCGACCGTATTATTGACTGCAGCGGCAAACTTGCGATACCCGGTATGATAAATACCCATACCCATGCGGCCATGACACTGTTTCGCAGTTATGCCGACGATATGCTCCTAATGGATTGGCTGCAAAATAAAATCTGGCCGGCAGAAGCCAATTTAACCGAGAAAGACGTATATTGGGGAACGCTGCTGTCTATTGCCGAAATGCTGAAATCAGGAACAACTACTTTTGCCGACATGTATTTTTTTATGCCGCAAGTAGCCCGAGCAGTTGCTGAGAGCGGTATCCGCGCGGTTTTGTCCCGCGGTATGACCGGCGTTGCTCCCAATGCTGAACAGGCGTTGATTGAGAGTGAAGACTTCTTTAAACAGTTTCATCAGGCCGCTAATGGGCGCATAACCGTCATGCTTGGACCCCACGCCCCCTATACCTGTCCACCGGAGTATCTGAGAAAAGTGGTAGCATTAGCGGAACGATTACAAGCGGAAATTCACATTCACTTAGCGGAAACAAAGGATGAAGTGGAAAATTGCCTGAAACAATACGGCAAATCACCGATTGCTTTGATGGATGAAATCGGCGTACTGGATTGCGGCGTATTAGCCGCTCATTGCGTTCATGTGTCACAGGAAGATATAGCGATTATGCAGAAGAAGAAAGTTCGTGTTGCACATAATCCGGGAAGCAACATGAAACTGGCCAGCGGGATTGCGCCGGTACCGGAAATGTTAAGTGCCGGATTATGTGTGGGATTGGGTACCGATGGCGCTGCCAGCAACAACAATCTGGATATGATCAGGGAAATGCGTTTAGCAGCCACGCTCCACAAAGTACATACGCTGGATCCTTTGGCTATACCGTCCAAAACGGCAGTGGATATGGCTACAGTCAACGGGGCAAAAGCACTGGGGCTGGACCATATAACCGGTTCTATTGCCGTTGGTTATAAAGCAGATATCGCTTTATTGGATATTCATGCTCCCCATTGGTATCCGACACATGATAAACTATCGCTTCTGGCTTATTCAGCCGCCGCCAGCGATGTGCATACCGTGCTGGTAGACGGACAAATTTTACTGGAGAACAGGCAATTAACAACTATTGATGAAGAACAATTGCTTTATGAGGTGCAAAAACGGGGAGTGCGTCTTGTAGAAAAACTATAATGGCAATTGCGATTCATAGAAGAATGTTATAAAATAGTAACAAGTAATGGAGAGGGGTAGTATAATGCGTGCCTTAAATTTTTATTCCTCAAATTATCACAATCAATTGGTTTGCCGACGTAAAACCTGCACGATTCGCCGTGGCGATAAAACAGATAAGTATTCGGAAGGTGATATTGTCTGGGTAACAGTAGGGAAACGCTTCTCCCAAAGAAAGAAAATTTATACTGCCGTTATTGACCGAGTTCTTGTTAAGCCAATCTCTCAGCTTACAAAAGAAGATTTGCAAGGCGAAAATCCAGATATTACTAGCGTCGATGATTTAATGGACTTTTTGCAGTCTGTTTATGATAAGACGTTGACCCTCAGTGACACTGTCACTGTGGTTTATTTCTCTGAAATCATCGAATAGCAGGTATATATAATTTAAATGGCAGAAGGAGTGTAAGTAATAATGTCTGACAAAAAAATTCCAGTGGGTATTTCCGCACGGCACGTACATGTTTCCCGGGAAGATCTTGATATTCTTTTTGGCTCAGGCTATGAGCTTACTGTTAAGAAGGCTTTGTCTCAGCCGGGACAATTTGCCAGTAATGAAACAGTAGATTTGGTAACAGAGAAAAACACTTTTAAAAAGGTACGAATTTTAGGACCAATACGTAACGCAACTCAAGTGGAACTTGCTTTGACGGATGGAATGAAACTTGGCTTAAAGCTGCCAGTCAAGGATTCCGGGAATCATGCGGGAACACCCGGTATTACGATTGTAGGACCTAAAGGGTCGGTAGATATTAAACAGGGAGTCATCGCTGCCTGCCGTCATATTCACATGACTCCGGCCGATGCCGCGCAGCATAATGTGAAAGATAAAGAAATTGTGCAAGTAAAATTTGAAGGTGACCGTGCATTGATATTTGATAAAGTCTTGATTCGAGTCAGCGATACTTGTAAATTAGATATGCATATTGATACTGATGAGGCAAATGCTTGTATGTGTAAAAATGGGGATACGGTTGAAATTATAAAGTAGATTTATTTGATAAAAAAACTCCAGCAATGCTGGAGTTTTTTTATTATATCTCTGCGACGACAAAAAAAGAGCCCAACATATTTTCATATTGGGTTCGTGGTATAACAAATACTTAAAACCAGTTATTTACCTGCGACTGTTTTATTTAAATCAGCAATAAGCGCCTCAATATCAATACCATGAGCAGAAGCTCCCTGTTCGATATTTTCAAAACGAGCAGCGGCACAACCTAAGCAACCCATGCCATGATTGCGAAATATCTCGACCGTTTGCGGATGCTTTTGGACAACTTCAGTAATACTCATTTCTTTCGTAATTGGCATAATATGCCCTCCCTTAGTTAAAATAGGTTACAAACAATATCATTATACCATATTCAGTATAAGGACGTAAGGACTAGGCATAGGACTTTGGAATTATTTATAAAATTTTTTCTGCCATTTTGAAGGATTTTATTTTTTTCTCCAGAAAATACATAATAAAGTGGTTTGTTGTGGTGGGATGTGGTGAATATATTCGCCAAGGGGGTGATGAGCCGTGCTGATGGGAGAGTATTTACACACGATAGATACGAAGGGCCGGCTCATTTTACCTGTAAAATTTCGCGAAGAATTAGGCGACACTTTTGTCATTACCAAGGGACTGGATGGTTGTTTGTTCGTATACGCTATGGAAGAATGGGCTACGCTAGAAGAAAAATTAAAACGCTTGCCATTAGCAAAACCGGAAGCTAGGGCTTTTGTTCGTTTCTTTTTTGCTGGAGCGGCAGAAGGTGTATGCGATAAACAGGGTCGTGTTCTTCTTCCCAATAACCTGAGAGAATATGCCCATTTAGAAAAAGATGTTGTAGTGATTGGCGTGTCCAACCGGGTTGAAATTTGGGCTCAAAACACCTGGGATTCTTATAGTGAACAAATCGGGCCAACGGTAGCCCAAATCTCCGAGAGCTTGGCGGATTTAGGTATTTGATGAGGTGAGTATCAGTGGAATTTCACCATATAAGTGTTTTGCTGGAAGAAAGTGTGTCGGCTCTAGTGACGGATCCTGCCGGAATTTATGTTGATTGTACGTTAGGCGGCAGCGGACATGCGGCACAAATAGTCAGCCGCTTGCAGCCAGCGGGTCGGTTTGTGGGTATAGACCAGGATCCGGCAGCAATTCATACCGGCCAAATCCGTTTGGCGAAAGTTGCTTGCAAGGTGGACATTGTTCAAGGGAATTTCCAGCAGATGGGGAATATTTTGCAGGAATTGCACATCGACGCAGTTGACGGTATTTTTTTTGATTTAGGCGTATCATCCTATCAACTGGATGTGGCTGAACGGGGATTTTCTTATATGCAGGATGCCCCCCTTGATATGCGGATGAACCCGACAGCTGACTTATCGGCTTACCATGTAATCAACACCTATTCGGTGGAACGGCTGGCCCAAATCATTGCCGACTATGGTGAGGAGCGCTGGGCGAAACGAATTGCAAAGTTTATTGCGGAAGCTCGCCTTTCTGCACCGGTGGAGACTACCGGACAATTGGTTGACATTATAAAAAGGGCGATTCCCGCAGCTGCCAGAAGAGACGGGCCCCATCCGGCAAAACGTACTTTTCAGGCAATACGGATTGAGGTGAACAATGAACTGGGGATTTTACCCGCAACATTTATTACGGCGGTTGATAAGTTAAAGCCGGGCGGACGGTTAGGTATCATTACATTTCATTCTCTGGAAGATCGAATTGCCAAAAAGACGCTGCAGAGTATGGCGAAAGGCTGTATTTGTCCCCCTAAGCTGCCGGTGTGCGTCTGCGGCCACAAGCCGCAAATCAAGCTTCTGGGCAAACCGATTGTGCCGTCAGAGGCTGAAATTAATGCGAACCCCCGAGCCCGAAGTGCAAAACTGCGTCTGGCGGAAAAAGTAGGAATTTAGCAGGCCTTTTATGGATGAAGCGTATTTTGTTCTAATTTTTAAGGAGGGTAAATAATATGTTAGCAAGTAAAAAAAAGCAATGGGTTGTCATCGAAGAAGAACAGACTGCCCCTACCTCCGATAAAGGCTTGCCGAAAGTAAATGGTGCATTGCGGGCAAAATGTTTTATTATGGTTATATTTGCCGTTACCATTGCTTTTTTTGGTACCATTCGCAGCGAGACGATTGTTCGGGACGGATACGAATTGGTCCAGATGAAGGCTCAAGTTGTAAAGCTGGAAAAAGAGAATGAATTACTGCGATTGGATATTGCTAAAATGAAAGCACCCCAGCGGATACAGCATATCGCTGCCACTCAATTAGGAATGGTATTGCCGCAAACGGTTTATTGCGCTACTACGGCAGCTGATGCGCCGACCGGCGATTCGCCAATGAATGGATACGAAGAAAAGAATTTGGTCAACCGGGTGCTGAATGCTGTTCAGTCTGCTAAGGCGGAGGCGAGTCAGGGGCGTTAATTTGAATTGGGGGAGAGGCCATTGGCGTCAGCTGCACATGGTACCATCAGAAAAAGGGTAGCGTGTCTGTTCCTATTTGTGGCGGTTATTATGGCAGGACTTAGTTGTCGTCTCATGTATATCCAATTCTATCGCAGTAATTGGTTAATGGAAAATGCCATCGATCAGAGGATGCGTGATATTCCGGTCGAAGCAAAACGGGGAATTATTTTTGATCGAAATGGCAGGGAACTGGCAATTAGTGTAAGTACTGAATCTGTTTACGCCATACCTGCAGAAATACGTGATGTCGATGAAACAGCAGCCAAATTGGCTGCTATTTTGGCGTTGGATGAGGATAAGTTGTCGGTAAAACTAAAAAAGCGTCAGGCTTTTACCTGGGTAAAGCGAAAGATTGACGCTGAGCCGGCCAAAGCAGTAAAAATGCTGGATTTGCCGGGTATAGGATTGACTCAGGAGAGCCGGCGGGTTTATCCTCACGATAATTTGGCAGCTCATGTCCTGGGATTTACCGGGATTGACAGTCAGGGATTAGATGGGGTAGAAATCACCTTTGACAGTTATTTAAAAGGACGTTCCGGCAGTATAGTGATTGAATACGATGCCCGCGGCCATGAAATACCGTATGTCACTCATCGGTTTGTTCCGCCGGTGGAAGGCCAAGATGTTTATCTTACGATTGATATGGTTATCCAGCAAATTGTTGAACGGGAAATCGAGCGGGTTATGAAGGAGACTCAGGCAAAATCGGTAACGATTCTTGCTATGCAGCCGCGTACGGGCGAAATATTGGCTTTGGCCAACCGACCGGATTATAATCCCAACCAATTCGCTGATTATTCACCAAAAACCTGGCGCAATATTGCTGTATCCAACGCTTACGAACCTGGTTCAACGTTTAAGATTATTACTACAACGGCCGCTTTGGGAGAAAAAGTGGTTACTTTGGAAGATCGCTTTTTTGATCCTGGAGTGATCGAAGTACAAGGAAGAAAAATTCATTGCTGGAAACATGGCGGGCATGGCAGTGAAACTTTCCGGGAAGTAGTAGAGAATTCCTGTAATGTGGGTTTTGTTACCGTGGGGCTTCGCTTAGGCCGCGATCCTTTTTATCAGTATCTGGACTCTTTCGGTTTGGGTCAGACGACTCAGATTGACTTGCCGGGGGAAGCCAAGGGAATTTTGATTGACCGGCTGCAGGCAAAGCCAATTAATTTAGCTACTATGGCAATGGGGCAAAGCATTGCGGTAACGCCGATTCAATTATTGACGGCCGTAGCGGCAGTTGCCAATGATGGTGTTAGAACCAGGCCCCAAATTGTTCGCGAAGTCAGGGATAAAAGCGGAAAGAAAATTCGCGGCTTTGAACCGGATGTCGTGAATCAGATTGTGGATAAGGCAACAGCCAAACAGGTTCAGGAAGTCCTGGAAAGTGTAGTGGCTAACGGAACCGGTAAGAATGCATATATTGAAGGATTCAGGATTGCCGGTAAAACAGGAACAGCACAAAAAGTAGGCGCCGGTGGCTATGAGCCGGGGAAATATGTGGCCTCGTTTGTCGGATTTGCACCTGCCGATAATCCCCAGATCGTCATGCTGGTAATGATTGATGAACCGGTAGGCCTTTATTATGGCGGACAAATTGCGGCACCGGTTTTTGGGGCTATCATGAAAGATGTGCTACAATATTTAAAAGTGGCGCCGCGGCTTTTGTCAGCCGGGGGGAATGAGGACAAGAAAAGTCATGTTTTAGTACCCAGTGTTATTAACTTATCAGTACCGGAGGCGGTAAATATTTTACAGAAGGCAGGACTAAACGCCCGGATCGAAGAAGAGGGGGAGCGGGTTGCGGATCAGATTCCGAAACCGGGCAGCCGTGTCCCCCAGGGCGCTACTACGCTCCTATATACCTTAACGTCCCGTTACAATGAAGGGGAAGTTACTGTTCCCGACTGTCATGGCCTTTCTTTACGGCAAGCGGCTGAACTTCTTGCCCAAATAGGATTAAGTATTCAGCCGGTTGGTTCAGGTGACAAAGTAAGCAGGCAGAATCCCTTACCGGGGAATAAAGTGGTCTCAGGTGCTAGTATTACGTTATTTTTTGAATAGCAGGGCGGCACACGGATAGACTTTTTCGCCGGATTCAGATAAAATTGATAATATTGGTAATAATAGTGATGAATAGATGGGAGGATTCCAGCATGAAGACATTACAGGAACTCGCCGCTTTGCTGTCCAATGCAGCGATAACAGGAGATATAAAACAACCGGTTCAGGCTTTAACCCATGATTCAAGACAGGTAAGGCCCGGCACTTTATTCGTCTGTCTGACCGGCACTAAAGTTGATGGTCATGACTATATTGAGCAGGCTCGTCAAAAGGGAGCCATAGCGGTATTGGTTGAAAAAGCTGTGGCAATTGCCGGGATAACGGTGATTAAGGTACCGGATACCCGTTTGGCCATGCAGCAAATTGCGCCTTATTTTTATGACTATCCAGCCGAAAAGTTGAGAATCATTGGAATCACCGGCACAAATGGCAAGACTACAACGACCTATCTGATTCGCAGCATTTTACAGCAGGCGGGTTTCCGGGTAGGCGTAATCGGAACAATACAAATTATGATCGACGATCAGGTTTTGCCAATTCATAATACTACTCCGGATGTGATTGAACTTCAGTCCGTATTAGCCAAAATGGTCGTTGCCAAAATGGATTATGTGGTGATGGAAGTGTCTTCCCATGCTTTAGCGTTGAACAGGATTGCCGGTTGTGAGTTTGATGTAGCGGTGTTTACCAACATGACCCGGGACCATCTTGATTTTCACGGGACATTTGAAAACTACCTTGCAGCAAAATCTCGTTTATTCCAATTGGTGAGTGAGCCCAGTAATCGTAAGGCGGGCAAGGCGGCAGTGGTTAATATTGATGATCCTGCAGCCAGTACGATTCTTCGAAGTTCACACTGCCGGACTATATCCTACAGCGTGAATCAGTCGGCGGATTTACAGGCGAAAGATATTGATATCCAGGCCAGGGGAGCGAGTTTCGTAATAGTGTCGGAACAGGGAGATATTCCAATCAAGCTTAAAATTACCGGCGTTTTTAATGTGTACAATGTCTTGGCGGCTGCCGGGACAGCTTTGGCGGAAGCTATTGACGGTAAACTGATAAAACAGGCGCTTGAAAATTTTGTCAGTGTGCCGGGGCGGTTTGAACTGGTGGCTGCCGGACAGCCGTTTAGCGTGATTGTTGATTTCGCTCATACTCCGGATGGATTGGAAAATATTTTAAAGACGGTACAACAGTTTGCTAAAGGGAAAATCATTACCGTATTTGGCTGCGGCGGTGATCGCGACCGGACCAAACGGCCGATTATGGGGCATATTGCAGCTGAATTATCCGATGTGGTCATTGCGACTTCCGATAACCCCCGGACGGAAGAGCCGGAAGCAATTTTGAGTGAAATTGAGGCTGGCATTTTGAAAAATCTGACTGCCGGTAAAACCTATGAAAAGATTATTGACAGACGTCAGGCAATCCAGCGGGCGCTGGAATTAGCAAAAGATGAGGATACGGTTATTATTGCCGGAAAAGGGCATGAACCTTATCAGATTTTAAAAGAGAGAACCATTGCTTTTGACGATCGGGAGATAGTCCGAGAGCTTGTCAGGGGGATGAAATAGCGATGGCGGTTTTTACAATAGCTGAGGTCGTTTCAGCAACCGGCGGAAAGCTGAGGGGTGCAGCCCAGGAGAGGTTTACGGGGGTTGCTACTGATACCCGCAAGATTCAACCGGGAAATCTGTTTGTTGCTCTGCAAGGCGAACGCTTTGACGGTCATGATTTTATTAGTCAGGCGGTGGAGCGGGGAGCCGGCGGCGTTTTGGCTTCACGAACCGATATGAAGATGCCGGAGGGAGTTCCTGTGATTTATGTTGAAGACACGTTGCAGGGATTGCAGCAATTGGCCCGGTTTCATCGCCTGAGATTTTCTATTCCGCTGATTGCAGTTACGGGATCAAATGGTAAAACCACGACAAAAGATATGATTGCTGCCGTTTTGTCAAGCCGTTTTCATGTTTTAAAGACCGAGGCTAATTTTAACAATGAAATTGGCTTATCACTCACGTTGTTGAATCTTGATTCCAACCACGACGCTGCTGTTGTGGAGATTGGCATGCGGGGGCAGGGGCAGCTGCGTGAACTGGCAAAAATAGCTTTACCGACGATGGCAGTGATTACAAATGTCAGTGAAACCCATATTGAATTGTTAGGATCTATTGAAAATATCGCTGCTGCTAAAGCTGAACTGGTAGAGGCGATTCCTGAGACCGGAGTTGTATTTTTAAATGGGGATGATTCCTATGTTAAGGCTATGAGTCTAAGCAGCAAAGCTCGGGTAGTGGAGTATGGAATTCTGGGGAAGCGGGATGTCTGGGCTGATGCGATCCGCAATGACGGGCAGGGAATGACATTTCATTGTCACGGGCAGGTCACGTTTACGGCAACGGTTTCCGCTGCGGGCAGGCATAATGTATACAACGCTTTAGCGGCAATTGCAGTAGGAGTGGAAATGAAGTTAACCGTGGAGGAAATCAAACGGGGACTGCAAGCTTTTTCCGCTGGCGCTATGCGCTTGTCTATAGAAAAGCTGGGGGAGTATGTTATTATTAACGATGCCTATAATGCCAGTCCGCTATCTATGTCGGCGGCTATTGACACGTTAGCGGAGGTGGCTAAGGGCCGATCTATTGCTGTGCTGGGCGATATGCTGGAATTAGGCCACATCGCTATCGAAGCCCATCGGCGAATTGGCCGCAAACTGGCGGAACAGGGCGTCAAAATTGTGATTACGGTTGGCGAATTGGCTCGTAATATTGCGGAATCAGCCCATGAATATGGAATTGTCAATGCGGTAGCGTGTCAGACTCATAGTGAAGCCATAAAAGTTTTACAGCAATATATTAAGCCGGGCGATACATTGCTAATTAAAGGCTCACGGGGCATGAAAATGGAACAGATTCTGAAAATGTTTGGGGAATAGTTGGGGAGGCTTACTATGCAGGAGTTGTTGTTTGCCGCCGGGGTGGCATTTTTTATAGCATTGCTGATTGGTCCATTGATTATTCCGGTTTTGCGGCGATTAAAGTTCGGTCAGAGCATTCGCCGGGAAGGGCCGAAAAGGCATTATGCAAAAGCGGGAACACCCACTATGGGCGGCATTATTATTTTAATTGCTTTGTTACTTTCTTCGTTGTTGTATGCGGGAAAAAGCCCCGAAGTCTGGCTGGCGTTATTTGTTACTTTAGGCCACGGAGTACTCGGCTTTTTGGATGATTTTATTAAAGTGGCGCTGAAACGGTCCCTTGGTCTTAAAGCCCGCCAGAAACTTTTCGGGCAGATTATTTTGGCCGTGGCCTTGGCCTATATTGCCACTACTTATATGGGGCGGGGCACTGACTTATGGATACCCGTGCTGGGGATGAATCTGGATCTTGGCCCATTCTATTATGTACTGATTTTTTTCGTTCTGGTTGGAACCACCAATGCGGTAAACCTTACCGACGGACTGGATGGCCTTGCGGCTGGGACGACAATAGTTGCCGCCGTTGCCTATGCTGTCATTGCTCTTGCTTTTGCCAAACCGGAGCTGGCTGCTTTTTGCGTTGCATTGGCGGGAGCAACGTTAGGCTTTTTGCGTTTTAATGCCTATCCGGCTAAAGTTTTTATGGGGGATACCGGTTCCTTAGCTCTCGGCGGCGCCTTAGCCTCTGTAGCGGTCATGACGAAAACAGAATTACTGTTGATCCTCGTGGGCGGTGTTTTTGTCATTGAAGCTTTATCGGTTATCATCCAGGTTGTCTCTTTTAAAACTACAGGGAAAAGAGTATTTTTAATGAGTCCCATTCATCATCATTTTGAATTGTCCGGCTGGCCGGAGGTTAAAGTGGTGACGGTATTTTGGCTGGCAGGCGTTGCCTTTAGTGTGTTGGCACTGGCTATTTTATCTGTCAGCCGCGGAGGAGGAATATAAGTAAATGAATTTTCGCGGTCAAAATATTTTAGTTTTGGGGGCCGGCATCAGCGGTATCGCCGTGGCTGCCATATTACATAAGTTAGGTGCCAAGGTTACTTTAAACGATGATAAGGCACCTGACAAAATCAAAGGGGATGTTACGCCGCTCCGCGAGCTGGGTGTGGCGTTGATTTTTGGACGCCAGGATGTGAATTTACTGGATGGTATTGATTTTATCGTGGTTTCGCCGGGAGTTCCTATTGATATTCCGTTAATTTTGGCGGCAAAAAATAAAGGAATCACAGTAATGAGTGAAATTGAGGTTGCCTATCATTTATGTCCGGCTCCGATTATCGCTATTACCGGGACCAATGGCAAGACGACAACGACGACTCTGCTTGGTGAAATGCTCAGGACAACAGGCAGGGATGTGGTAGTGGGAGGAAATATCGGAGCCGCTCTATCTCAGGAAGTGGCTTCTGTAGATAAAAACGGAATCGTTGTTGCTGAAATTTCCAGTTTTCAGTTAGAAGGTGTCATTGATTTTCATCCCCATATTTCGGCCATTTTAAATGTGACGCCGGATCATTTGGATCGGCACTATTCTATGGCAGCTTATATTCAGATGAAGGAGCGGATTTTTGCCAAACAAACAGCCGCTGATTATTTAATATTGAATTATGATGATGGGATTCTTCGCGATATGTCCCAGCGAACGGCTGCCCAAGTTTTTTTCTTCAGCCGTAAGAGTGAAGTCGAAAATGGAGCTTTTGTAAAAGATGGTGTGATTACGATTACCTGGCAGGGTAAGACACTGCCGGTTTGTGCCGTAGAAAAGATGCAAATCAAGGGATCCCACAATATTGAAAATGCCATGGCTGCTTGTGGCGCGGCATTCCTTTCAGGTATACCTTTACCGGAGATTGCCGCCGTTTTGCAGACATTCGCCGGAGTCGAGCATCGCATTGAACCGGTTAGGACTGTTAACGGAGTCGAGTATTACAATGACTCCAAGGCGACCAATCCGGAGTCGGCGATGAAAGCGTTGGAATCTTTTCCCGGCCATATTATTCTGATTGCGGGAGGAACGGATAAACATACCGATTTAACTGCATTCATGGGATTGGTAAAAGAGAAAACCGACCATCTGATACTCCTGGGCGAAGCGGGGGAAAGATTTTGTGCGGCTGCGAAGAGAGCAGGCGTACAAAGCATCCATCAGGTTGCCACCTTTACCGCTGCGGTGGATTTGGCCTTTCAGCTGGCTAAACCTCCCCAGGTAGTCGTCTTGTCACCGGCCTGCTCCAGTTACGATATGTTTGCCAATTATGAAGAGCGGGGGCGGGCGTTTAAAAAAATGGTTCGAGAATTAGGCTAAAGGAGGAGTTGCCTTGACGGGAAGGCCTAAATCACCGGATTTTATTATTTTTTTTACGGTTGCCATTCTGCTGGGATTGGGAGTGGTAATGGTATATAGTTCGAGCGCGGTTTCAGCCTACGTCAACTTTCATGACAGCTATTACTTTTTGAAGCGCCAGCTGATATGGGTTTCTTTAGGACTATTGACAATGCTGCTGACAATGAATATTGATTATCATGTTTGGCGCAAGCTGACTAAGCCAATTATGTTGGTTACGCTGTGTCTGCTGGTGCTGGTTTTGATCCCCGGCCTAGGGAAGGTTGTCAATGGCGCCCGGCGCTGGCTGGGATTTGGTTCGCTGTATCTGCAGCCTTCGGAAGTGGCAAAATTGAGCATGGTTTTATTTTGTTCAACCACCCTGGCTCGTCGTCAGGATAAGATGACCAGCTTTTTTAAAGGAGTGGTTCCCCAGCTACTGATGTTGATAGTTGTATTTGGCCTTATTCTCAAGGAACCTGATTTAGGAACTGCTTTAGCCATCGGGGGAACGGTATTTGTTTTGCTGTTTACTGCCGGAGCAAAGATTTCTCACTTGGTTTCTCTTGGGATAGCCGGTGTGGGGGGAATTATCGCCGCCATCCTTGTTGAGCCTTACCGATTAAAGCGGCTGCTGGCATTTAGCGATCCCTGGTCAGATCCCCTTGATACAGGCTATCATATTATTCAATCCCTGTATGCCATTGGTTCCGGCGGCTTATTCGGCGTAGGTCTGGGCCGCAGCCGGGAAAAGTTTCTTTATCTGCCGGAGCCGCATACGGATTTTATCTTTGCTATTTTAGGGGAAGAACTAGGTTTTATCGGCACAACAGCCGTAATTTTATTATTCTTTTTATTTGCTTGGCGCGGCTTTAAGGTTGCGATTTCTGCTCCTGATATATATGGCAGCTTGCTGGCGGCAGGGATGACGACCATGATTATTATACAAGCACTAATGAATATTGCCGTAGTCACTGCTTCGATGCCTGTAACCGGTATTCCACTGCCTTTTATTAGTTTCGGCGGTTCTGCACTTATTTTTACTATGGCCGGTGTAGGAATTCTGCTCAATATATCACGCTATGTCAATCTAAAATAAGGGGGCTTGGCAGACGTATGCGTATCATCATGTCCGGCGGAGGAACAGGCGGGCACATCTATCCTGCTATTACTATCATCAGAGCCATTAAAACAGTAGTACAGCCTTGTGAAGTATTATTTGTCGGCACAAAATACGGGCTGGAAGCAGATATTGTTCCTAAAGAGGGATTGGATTTTGCGACGATTGACATTCGCGGCTTCGAGCGGCATCTGTCATGGCAGAATGTCGCAACTGTTTTTAAAGCTGTCGGCAGTTTGTGGGAATCACAAAAAATTTTGCGTAGATTTAAGCCGGATATTGTCATTGGCACAGGCGGCTATGTGTGCGGCCCGATTTTGCTCACTGCCAGTCTGCTTGGTATCCCGACGATGATTCAGGAGCAGAATGTTGTGCCTGGTATTACGAATAAAATTCTTTCTCATTTTGTGGATAAAATCGCTGTGGGCTATGGGGAGGCAGGCCGGCATTTTAACAGGCCCGATAAAGTAGTGTTTACTGGAAACCCGATTCGCAGCGAAGTGATGACAGCAGCCCGGGAAGAAGGAATTGCAGCGCTTAGCCTTGACCCGCAATGTCGTACCATCCTGATTTCGGGAGGAAGCCGGGGGGCGCGCAGTATCAATAACGCTATGCTGGAAGTGCATAAGTATTTTTTTAGGCAGCCAGACATTCAGCTCTTGCATATTACCGGTAAGAACGAGTATAATGACATCGTTGGAAATTTAATGAAATCTGGTATAGATGTTACCAAGCCAGGCAATATTATCATAAAACCATATTTATACAATATGCCTGACGCCCTGGCAGCTGCGGATCTGGCGATATTCAGAGCCGGGGCGGTCGGATTGGCAGAACTGACGGCAAGAGGGATTCCATCTATTCTGATTCCTTATCCTTACGCTGCAGAGAATCATCAGGAATTTAATGCGAGAGTTATGGAAAATCAGGGAGCGGCTGTTGTTATCCGTGACAGGGAGTTGAATGGGACAAGACTTAGGGAGACAATGGAGGAACTGTTGCAGGATACTCGTAAACTTCAGCAGATGGCAGCGGCCAGTAAAAAAATTGGTCGGCCTCTAGCGGCGGAGAATATAGCGAATTTGGCTGTTAAACTGACAGAGAGATAGATAATTTATTCATAGTGCTTTAAGGTATTGTAACAAACAGATTATCATAGGCATACAATAAGATACGCCGAAAAGTGGGGATCTTAAGGTACGCAAGAAAGGGGAGAAGTTTTTTTGCTGCAGGATATAAAAAAAATTCATTTTGTTGGTATTGGCGGCGCCGGTATGAGTGCAGTTGCCAGGGTACTTATAGAAAAAGGATTTGTCGTTTCAGGATCAGATCTTCAGAAATCCCCGACGGCATGCCAGTTGGAAAAAATGGGTGCAGCGATATTTGTCGGGCATCATCAGGACCATATAGCAGGCGTAGACGCTGTGGTGGTATCTACGGCAATTCCAGCCGATAACCAAGAAGTTGTGGCAGCCAGGAAAGCAGGGATCCGGGTTTTTCACCGAGCCGATATTGTTGCTGCCTTAATGCTGGAAAGCCAGGGAATTGCAGTGGCAGGCGCCCACGGAAAAACAACAACGACATCAATGATTGCTGTTATGCTGGAACAGGCAAAACTGGATCCCACCGTTATTATTGGTGGTGAAGTCGAATACTTGAGGGGGAACGCAAAGTCAGGTGCCGGAAAATATCTTGTTGCGGAAGCAGACGAGAGTGACGGCTCTTTTCTTAAGTTTTCTCCCCAAATTGCTGTAGTTACAAATATCGAGAATGATCACATGGATTTTTATAAAACCATGGACAATATTTTACATACCTTTAAAGAGTTTCTGCATAAATTACCACAAGCAACCGGACTTGGAATCCTGTGTTTTGATAATGACCATGTGCGTGAAATAGCCAAAAGCTTGGAGAGAAAATATATTTCTTACGCCATTGATCATGCTGCCGACTATGTGGCACGGAATATCCGGACTCAGGGGGCACTCACCGGTTATGATGTTTATCGGGGAGATCAACTCTTAGGCACAATTCGCTTGAATGTTCCTGGTAGGCATAATGTTGCCAATTCATTAGCTGCTGTTGTGGTTGGGCTAAGTATTGGCTTGTCGTTTCAGCAGATTGCCAGTGGTTTGGCGTTATTCCAAGGGGCGAAGCGCCGTTTTCAAACAAAAGCCCATTTAAATGGGGTTTGGATTGTCGATGATTATGCACATCATCCCACCGAAATTATCGCTACATTACAAGCAGCACGGCAAACGGAGCCGAAGCGACTCATCTGCGTTTTTCAGCCACACCGCTATTCGCGTACCAAGCTGTTACGGCAAGAATTCGGGAAAGCATTTTCTCCGGCAGATCTTCTAATTTTGACGGATGTGTATTCGGCTGGCGAAGCACCGATTCCCGGCGTTAGCGGCGAGACTATTAAAGAGGAGGTTGAGAATCAGACGAATAAAAAAGTGATTTATATTTCAGATAAAGAAAAAATCGCCAGATACTTAAGTGAGATTGTGGAACCAGGAGATTTGGTTATGACTATGGGTGCCGGGAATATCTATCAGACGGGCGAGAAACTCGTAGAGATATTGGTGCAGCAACAGTAGCATTTTTACGTCTTTTCTCAGGGAGAGACATTGATTTGATGGCAGGGTGATTGTACTTTTCTAGGGGGGAAGACGATGGAGAAATTTATCGTCAACGGAGAAGTACAACTTTTCGGCAGTATCCGGGTTAGCGGAGCGAAGAACGCCACATTGCCAATTATGGCGGCAACTTTACTTTGCTCCGGTGTAAGTGTTATTCATGACGTTCCCTTTTTACGGGATATTCAAGTCATGCAGGATATTTTGACATTGCTGGGAGCTAAAATTACCAGAGAAAATAGAACAATGGTAATTGATACTTCGCAAGTGAGCAAAATAGAAATTCCAGAACATTTAATGCGGGAAATGAGAGCTTCTGTTTTCTTTATGGGGCCTTTGTTAGGGAGATTTAGAAAGGTTCGATTGTCTTATCCTGGGGGCTGTGCTATTGGACCAAGACCGATTGATTTACATATTAAAGCTTTAGAAAAAATCGGCGCCCGGATTCAGGAAAGCTTTGGTTTCATCGATGCGGAAGCAGTCCAACTGACCGGAGGAGAAATATACCTTGATTTTCCCAGTGTTGGGGCTACTGAAAATGCAATGATGGCGGCTGCTTTAGCTAATGGACTCACGGTAATTCGAAATGCGGCGAGAGAACCGGAAATTTTTGATTTGCAGTCTTTTCTCAACAAGATGGGCGCCCGGATAACTGGTGCTGGTACAGATACAATCCAGATTGCAGGCGTGAAAAAGCTTACCCCGGCTGAGCACTGTATTATGCCCGACCGGATTCAGGCCGGTACATTTCTTATCGCCGGTGCAATGACCGGAGG
The DNA here is from genome assembly GCA_039680175.1 of Veillonellales bacterium. Lineage (NCBI taxonomy): Bacteria > Bacillati > Bacillota > Negativicutes > Veillonellales > Veillonellales bacterium. Next base: position 296,600 of record JBDKTO010000074.1, read on the forward strand.
TGATGTGACCATTGAGAACATACGGCCCGAATATCTTTTTTCAGTAACCGATAAATTAGAAGAGATAGGCGCTCAGGTGACGACTGGGCCCGAGTTTATCCGTGTTCGGGCCGGGGAAATGCGGGGCGTTGATATTAAAACATTACCTCATCCAGGATTTCCCACCGACTTGCAGGCACCCATTCTATCTTTATTGACAGTAGCCAAGGGAACAAGTATTATAACAGAAACTATATTTGAAAATCGTTTTAAACATGTGGATGAACTTACCCGCATGGGTGCTAAAATTAAAGTCGAAGGTCGGACTGCGATTATTCGCGGTGTGCCAAAATTGACAGGAGCGATCGTGGCCGCCCCTGATCTTAGAGCCGGTGGAGCTCTTGTGTTAGCTGCGCTTGCCGCCGAAGGCGCTTCTGAAATCGAATATGTGTATCATATTGACCGAGGGTATGAAAGGCTGGAAGAGCGATTACAAAGTTTAGGGGCGGATATTGTCCGAAAAAACGATGAATAGGATGGTTAAGATGAAAAATAAGAAAATTGCAGTGGTGATGGGCGGACCGTCAGATGAACGGGAAGTTTCCCTGAATACCGGCAGGGCAATTTTTGCTGCTTTGCAAGAAAAAGGATATCAGGTAGTAGCGATAGACATAGAACCGGAACGGTTTGTTGATCAAATTAAACAATCCGGCGCCGAAGTTGTTTTTAATGCAATTCATGGTAAATACGGTGAAGACGGCATCATGCAAGGTGCTTTGGAGCTTTTGGGTATTCCTTACACCGGATCAGGCGTATTAGCCAGTGCTGCTTCAATGGATAAGGGCATTTCCAAACGATTATTTTTAGCGGAAGGGGTTCCTACGCCCCGCTCGGTATTGTATAGCAAAGCAGATCGAGAACGGGATTTGCCGGCAGAAATTGTCAAGAAATTTTCCCTCCCGCTCGTTGTTAAATCGGCGGCTCAGGGATCCAGCATTGGAGTCACCATTGTTGAAACTGCCGCAGCTTTGCCCGAAGCAATTCAACAGGCATTTCAGCATAGCGAGAATATTTTAGTTGAAGAATTTATCAGCGGGAAAGAGGTTACGGTTGCAGTTTGGGGGAATGAGCAACCGGAGGCACTGCCGATTATTGAAATTGCACCTCATTCGGGCCGGTATGATTATCACTCCAAATATACGAAGGGCGCGACGGACTATATTGTTCCGGCAAGAGTTGATGAAACGACGGCAGCGGAAATCCGCAAAGCCGCAATTGGCGCTTATTCTGTTTTCGGCTGCCGGGGAATCGCCAGAGCCGATATCATGCTGGATCAAGCAGGCCATCCCTACGTGTTGGAGGTCAATACCATTCCTGGAATGACGGCTACCAGTTTAGTGCCAAAATCTGCGGCGGCAGCAGGCATCTCCTTTGCTGATTTATGTGAACGTTTGCTGCTGATGGCGGGGAAATAGATTATTGTAAGCAGGGGTATACCATATATGTTTAGAGGATAATTCCGAATTTTTTAAAATCAGGCAGCATCCCAAGAATGCTCCTGATTTTTTAGTTATCTTGTCTCTCAATTTGTTGTATAATTGTTTTTGTAGATAAGCTAAGGGCTCTTAGGAGTGATTGCATGCAGTCATTGGAAGACAGTACCAGGGAACCGGAAGGGCCAAAGCCCAGATCGGCCAATACACTTTTTATTTTGCTGGCAGTGCTAATTTTATTGATTGTTGGGTTTTTGTTTGTTAATTCTAACTTTTTTACGATTGGATCGGTCGTGATAGAGGGTAATAAATATGTAACAACAGAAGATATATACAGTATAGCCGGCATTTCCGCTCCGATCAATATTTTTCGGTTAAATACAACCAATATTAAAGAACGGCTTATGCATGATCTGCGAGTAGCCGAAGTCAATGTAAAGCGAAATTTTCCCAGTACGATTGTGATTGAAATAAAGGAACGACAGCCTCTGGCCTATATCGCCAGTGGCTATGGTTTTGTGGAAGTGGACAAGCAGGGTATTATTTTAGCCGCCTTTAAAAATCTCAAACAGGTGAACGTGCCGATGATTACAGGGGTACGGCTGGAAAATCAATATGTTGGTGATTCTGTTGAGAATGGAACTATACAGGCGGTCTTGAATTATTTAGCACGGCTGGATGAACGTTCATTGAATCAGATTTCCGAAGTTAATATTTACGCTCCTGATCAAATTGTTGCTTATACGACTCATTCGGCGCAAATTCGGCTGGGAAATAGTCAGCATGTAGACCAAAAAGCCAAATTAACCAATGAGATTTTGCAAGAGATGGTTGTCAAAAAGATGCAGGTTGAATATATTGATTTAAATTATGCTTCGCCGATTATTAAATTTAAACAATAGGTTAAATATTACGATAAGAATAGAGTCAGCTTTAGTTCATTGAAAGGAGGTGAAAGCAATTGCTGCCGATAAAACAGGGGCAAGTTGCTATTGGGTTGGTATGTGTGGTATTAGGTATTATGCTGGCAGTGCAGTTTCGTACGACCCAGGATGTTCGTTCGACAATTCCTTTTCAGCGCATTGAAGATTTATCCCAGCGCTTGCAGCAGACGGAAAAGGAACGAGACGCTTTGCTTAAGCAGGTTCGTGAGCTCCGTAAAACTTCAGGTGCCGAGACTGCCACGCAAGAAATTGAAAATATTAAAATGGGATCCGGAGTCGTAGCATTTCAGGGATCCGGAGTTTCAGTTGTTATTGATGATAGTAAGCGGCCTTCCAAGCCCGGTGAAAATCCGAACTTATATTTAATTCACGATGATGATATTCTGAAGGTAATCAATGAGCTTTGGGCGGCAGGGGCGGAAGCAATATCAATTAACGAACAGAGGTTAATTGCCAGCTCTGAAATCCGCTGTGCGGGGCCGACGCTTTCCGTTAATAACACAAGGTATTCACCGCCTTACGAGATTCGGGCAATCGGTGAACCGCAAACTTTGGAAAATGCGCTGAAGATGCGTGGCGGTGTAGTTGAAACCCTTCAATTTTGGGGCATCCAAGTCGCTATTAAAAAGCAGGAAAATATTAATGTTCCGGCCTATAAGGGTACTTTTCGTTTTGAGTATGCTAAGCCGGTGAAGGATGGTGTTCAATAGTGGCATTGCCGGTTGCTGGACTTATTATCGGACTTATTATTGGGGTTATGTTTCCAATCAGTATACCGGTTGAATACGCCCAATTTATGTCCGTGGCGCTGCTAGCCTCGTTAGATTCTGTATTCGGCGGGCTTAGGGCCGGTGCGGAAGAAAAATTCGATAATACTATCTTTATATCCGGATTTTTTATGAATGCCCTGATGGCAGCCAGCCTGGTCTATGTTGGTGAACGACTGGGAATTGATTTGTACTATGTTGCGTTACTTGCTTTTGGACTCCGTATTTTTCAAAACCTGGCGATTCTTCGCCGCTACCTTTTAAAGAAATAGTTTTATCAGTAAAAAGCCGTCTGGGGAGGACGGCTTAAAAAAAATAGGACTATAGTTACAAATTTTTATCTGCCATCATTTTCTTCGCGGACAAAAAAGGGAAAATGGTACTTCTGTTGAAACATATGGAATGTAACATAATATTCTTGTGTGAGGGAAAGACATGGAAACAGTGGATATCCTGGCAATTGACATAGGAACAGATACCATTAAAGTATTTTTCGGCAGACAAGAAAATGGCAATCTTCTGGTACACGCTGTCGGCACAGTGCCGACAGCTGGTTTTGACAAGGGTGTAGTTACAGACGTAAAGGCATTGGCTAAATCAATCAAGCAGGCAGTAGATTGTGTTTTTAGCGCCACAACCTTTTCCCAGGGACACGTTTTTCTTGGTATCGGCGGTATGGGAATTCGTTCCGTCCACTGTCTTGGCAGTGTGGCTGCTGCTTCTGCCGCAGCAATTATACAGAAAGATATTGATCGGGTATATCGGGCTGCTGTTTTAGCCGGTGTTCCGGATGAATATCAAGTGCTGCATGTTTTGCCGAGACGGTTTTGGGTAGACAAGCGGGAACAATCAGAGAAACCGCTGGGGCAAAGAGGCAGCCAGCTTGAAGCGGAAGCACAGGTTATCGTGATTCCCCGGCAAACTGTTGATTCCATTCTCAGTGCGCTTCAAGCTGTAGGAATTACGATTGAGGGAGTCGTTGCCAACGGTATTGTCAGTGCACAAAATATGCTGCCGGAGATAAATTTATCCCGCTATTTGTTTATTGATTTAGGAGCAGGAACGACAGACATCGTATTATATTCAGACGGAAAGATTTATGATTCTGCCTCATTATCGCTGGGAGGCGGCTATATTACCAGGGATATTATGCAGGGACTGGATATTAGTCAGGAACATGCGGAAGAAATTAAGCGTTATTATGCTAAACTGACACCTAATTTACTTGGACAGGATCTTATTTTAGACTGCAATGATTATGGAACTACCGACAAACAAATTGCTTATGATTTTTTGTATAATATTATTGAAAGCCGGGTAGATGAAATTGTCCATTTAGTATATGATTATTGTAAGGCGTCTTTAGCCGGTTGTGATTTTGAAGAAATTTTATTAACCGGCGGATGTGCTGTTATGCCCAGTATTAAGGAGAGTATAGAAAAAGTGTTTGGCGTAAAGGTATGTATCATTAAACCGGAGCAGGTGTTATTAGAATATTCATATCCTTATAACACAGCTTGCTGTGGAATCATTCGCCATGGAATGAAGAATGTTACACTTATGCAGCCGCAAAACAATACTTCCTGGCGTTCGCTGATACGTAGAATTAAAAAAATCTTCTGAATAAGGTGAGAAATAAGGAGGACGGGTATTCATGTTGGAATTTGATATGGATTTGGAACAATTTGCTTCAATCAAAGTTATCGGCGTAGGCGGTGGTGGAAACAATGCGGTAAATCGTATGATTGCTGCCGGATTGCAGGGGGTAGAGTTTGTTTCGGTTAATACGGATGCACAGGCGCTGGTGCATGCACAGGCTCCAGTTCGTATACAGATAGGAGAAAAACTGACCAAAGGGCTTGGCGCAGGTGCCAATCCGGAGGTAGGAGAAAAAGCTGCGCAGGAAAGCCGTGAAGAAATTACCAAAGCATTGCGTGGTGCAGATATGGTTTTTATTACGGCCGGAATGGGTGGCGGCACGGGGACTGGTGCAGCCCCGGTTGTGGCAGAATGCGCGAAAGAAAACGGGGCACTGACAGTTGGCGTTGTTACGAAACCTTTTTCCTTTGAAGGCCGCCGCCGCCAGCTTCAGGCTGAGCGGGGAATCGCACAATTGAAGGAAAAAGTGGATACTCTGATTACGATTCCCAATGACCGGTTGATGCAGGTTGTCGACAAACGAACGCCGATTATGGAAGCGTTTCGTATAGCCGATGATGTGTTGCGGCAAGGGGTACAAGGTATTTCCGATTTGATTGCGGTACCGGGTTTAATCAATCTTGACTTTGCCGATGTAAAAACGATTATGCTGGAAACGGGATCAGCCCTGATGGGTATTGGTATTGGATCAGGCGATAACCGTGCTGTGGCTGCTGCCGAGGCGGCAATCAAGAGCCCTCTTCTGGAGACATCCATTGAAGGTGCTAAAGGAGTGCTGCTTAATATTACCGGGGGGACAAGTTTAGGACTCTTTGAAGTCAATGAAGCAGCTGAGATTATTGCTCAGGCTGCTGATCCGGAGGCGAATATTATTTTTGGATCGGTTATTGACGAATCTTTTGAAGACGAGGTTCGCGTTACTGTGATTGCAACCGGGTTTGACTCCAAACCTGGGAAAATAGGTTCTCCCACGGGAGAAACTGCCAAAATTGAACCTTTTAAACGGCCTGATTTGGATATACCTACTTGGATGCGCCGCTAAGATGTAAGATAAAAGCATCTATGCCAGCCTAAAAGGCTGGTTTTTTTATTTTAATAAATACCATAAAATTACAAAATTTTAAAATAATGTTTGCTATACTATAAATAACGTATAATCTCATTCGTAGCTATGGAGTGCTGTTTATGTATGTCTATGCCGACGTGGTTTTTTTCATTAATCTTGCGATGAATATGGCTATATTATTGCTGACAGCCTGGATAGCTGGTATTCGTTATACGTGGTTTCGTCTGATAGGTGCGGCGTCGTTAGGCGGAATTTTTGTTTTAGGGTGTTTAATGCCGCAATTTTATCTTCTAAATTACGGGATTGCAAAATTTTTCTTATCAATGCTGCTGATTGTTACTGCTTTCGGTCGTCGAAAAATACGAACTTTTTTATTGCTTGTGGGGACTTTTTATATTGTATCCTTTGTTTTAGGTGGCGCTGTGCTGGGGTGGTTTTTTTTCTGGCAGAATGGCGGGGCGGCGTATGCAGAGCAATGTCAGCATATCTTTGCTGAATTGAATTGGTTAAACCTGGCAGGCGGTACTTCTCTTGGCCTGCTATTGGGCGGTGGATTGCTGCGCTATTTGTTTCCTCAATTACTGCGGCGCTGTTCGCTGTATAAGGTAAGAATAAAATATTCCGACCGCTTTACTGAATTTACGGCAATGTTAGACACCGGGAACAATTTATATACGGTGATTGGCCGAAAACCGGTCGTTTTAGTAAATCAATCGGTTTTGAAAGGAATTTTAGGAGAAGAAACAGTTTGCTTTATATGTGAATACCAATCAGATTCATGGTTGAAGCAATTTGAGCAGTATCGTGATCAGCCATGGATTTCCCGGGTGCAGATGATTCCTTATCAAGCAGTAGGAAGCAGCAGTGTATTATTGGGATTTCGTCCGGATTGTTTGACAGTCTATACGAAGAGCGGAGAGATTACAACAAGCGAGGTTGTATTAGGAATTTATAGCGGAATGCTGTCAACCGACAGCAGGTATGAAGGTCTGCTTCATCCGGCTATTATCCAGGTTTGAATCGAAAAATGGGGGCGAGTATATGCGCATTACCTGGCCGATTGCCAAACTAAAGATTAAACTAAAAGTGATTCATTTATTGCAGCTTGTAGGACTCTTAGAATCGGATGAGGTTTTTTATGTCGGCAGTACGGAAATATTGCCTCCGCCATTAAGTAATGATGAAGAAATGTTTTTGCTCGCCAGACTGCAAAAAGGTGATAATGCGGTAAAAAGTATCTTTATCGAAAGAAATTTACGGTTGGTTGTCTATATTGCCCGCAAATTTGAAAATACAGGTGTGGGAATTGAGGATTTAGTCAGTATTGGAACCATCGGCTTGATTAAGGCAGTTAACACTTTTGATCCGGTGAAACGGATCAAATTGGCGACATACGCTTCCCGCTGTATAGAAAATGAGATACTCATGTATTTACGGCGGAATAGTAAAACAAGAAGTGAGGTATCCTTTGACGAACCATTAAACATCGATTGGGATGGCAACGAATTGCTGCTGTCGGATGTTTTGGGAACGGAGAATGACATTATATACAAATCCGTGGAGGAAGAAGTAGATAAAACGTTATTGTATACTGCCATGAACAAGCTTTCCGGCCGGGAAAGACGGATTATGGAACTTCGTTTTGGTTTAAATGAGGATGGAGCTGAAAGAACCCAAAAGGAAGTTGCGGATCTTTTAGGCATCTCCCAGTCTTATATTTCCCGGTTGGAAAAAAGAATCATCAAACGCCTTCGCAAAGAAATAAGCCGCATGGAATAGGAGAAGATCCATATTTTTTTCTATTGTAAAATGAAAATGCAGGACTGCAGCAGGAGCATCGTATTGTAACGGCAAATTAAATAGGATAGTGCATCGATTTTATTATTGATTCTCTATACAGAATGAATTTTTTGCACAGGCCGAGAAAGTATTTTGAATGGTCTTAAATTGCATGTTGAGGTGAATGTGAGTGAGTTTTTTACAAGAAATACACGATACAGTGCAAAAAACGGCGGAAGCGATTGCTGCTGTCTTAAAAATTGAAGTGGAAATTGCCGACAGCAATCTTGTTAGAATCGCCGGCACGGGTCAATATAAAGAGCAGTGCGGATGCGTTATGCCGGATGGATTTGTTTACCGGCATGTATTGGATACAGGGAATACCGTGGTGATTGAAAATCCCGGATATCATGAATTTTGCCAGCCGTGCCCCCGACGGGGAAAGTGCTTTGAAAGCGGCGAGATAGCCGCTCCCATTTTATTGCAGAATAAACCGGTTGGTGTGATCGGCTTAATTAGCTTTGATCCGGGACAAGCCAAGCGATTGCTTGATAACAAGGCATGGATGCTGCAATTTGTTGTTAAAATGGCGGAATTGATTGCCGGAAATTTGTCCGAGACGATTGCTAGCGACGATCATTGTATTCCGCCGCTCAACCTGGAGAACTTGGAAAAAGAGGCCATTATCAAAGCATTAGGAGAGGCTTCCGGTAATGCCGGCAGTAAAGAAAGGGCCGCAAAATTATTGGGGATTAGCCGGGCGACGTTATATCGCAAAATTAGAGAATATGAAATTATTTAAAATAAAATTTGTAAAAATGGGTAGACAATTGTCTCAAAATGAGATACTCTTATTATAAGAGATTAAAACAAATACCATATTGGGTAGAATATGAGCAGTGACGCTCTGGGAAAAGAAAGTTCTTTTCCCGGAGCGTTTTTATTTTTTCGACAAATCTTATATAGGGAGATAGAGGCAATGAAACAAATCGTTTGGACTAAAAACAAAATGAAAAAATCGGCTGGCGTATCGCCTGAATTTCTTAGAGCGGATGAAATTAAGAAGTCGAAGGCTTTTCATGCAAGTTTTCCCGAATATATGGAGACACCTTTACGGCGGCTTGATAGTCTGGCTAAGTTGTTCAAGGTTGGCGGCATTTATGTTAAAGACGAGTCTTATCGTTTTGGACTGAATGCTTTCAAAGTATTGGGAGCTTCATTTGCAATGGCGAAGCATCTGGCTAAATGTCTGCAGGCTGATATAGGAGAGTTGGACTATTCCATTTTGTGTTCTCCTGAAATACATAAAAAGCTAGGTGAGATGACTTTTGTGACTGCCACCGATGGAAATCACGGTCGTGGTGTAGCCTGGGCGGCTCACCGATTGAACCAAAAATCCGTGGTTTATATGCCGAAAGGCTCTTCGCCGACTCGCCTTGCTAATATTCGTGCTGAAGGTGCGATTGCGTCCATTACAGATTTAAATTATGATGAAGCGGTTCGGTTTGCTGCGGATCAGGCCAGAAAATTCGGCTGGATTGCCGTGCAGGATACGGCTTGGGAAGGATATGAAGAAATTCCGGCCTGGATTATGCAAGGGTATGGGACAATTGCGGCTGAAGCGTTAAAACAATTCAGTCAGCACGGTATTGAAAAACCGACTCATATTTTTTTACAGGCTGGGGTTGGTTCATTTGCGGCTGCTATCGAGGGATACTTTTCGGCACAGTTTGGTAAAGACAAGCCTAAAACGGCTATTGTGGAACCGGTTTTGGCGGACTGCTTCTATCAATCCGCCATCGCGAACGATGAACAGCCGAGGATTGTCAGCGGAGATATGGCTACTATTATGGCAGGACTGGCTTGCGGTAAGCCCAATCCGATAGGCTGGGAGATCTTGCGGGATCATAGTGAAATGTTTTTTTCCTGTTCGGATGAGGTTACAGCCAAAGGAATGCGGCTGCTGGGCAATCCTCTTGGCAGCGACAGCCGCGTGATATCGGGGGAATCGGGAGCAGTAACGGCAGGACTGCTGGCGTTTCTACTCGAGGCGGGAGGATTGAGGGAGGCAAAAGACAGCCTGGAGATTGATGAAGACTCGCAGATTCTTTTAATCAGTACAGAAGGAGATACGGATCCTGCTAAATATCGCAGTATCGTCTGGGACGGGGTGTATCCAACGTAGCATCATAGTGTGTATCAGAGGACAAGCAATCTGGTAATATGTCAAGCCCGAAAAAATAAAGAATTGTAAACGAATTCTGAAAAGAGCGTACACTTAATAAGCCTTTTCCATAGCCGAAAAGAAAAGGTAATATATGGGAATGTTAAGCTT